>NZ_JBXAFK010000021.1:0-110681 GCF_058793055.1 Pseudomonas sp. MPR-R2A5 | reverse complement strand
TAACCAATTACATAGCCAGGTGCTTGCTGAAGTCAGGAGGGTTTAGAAATCAGCTACACCCTTAAATGCGAAGAGCCTCATAAACACCCCAAATCAGCAGACTGAGATCAAGTAGACGCCGTGGTGGAATCTCACAAACGGAAGAAAGCCCGCTCAAGGCAGGCTATTGATTAGTTACTCCTGTCAGCAATCGATGGCGCCTTCAAACTCAGGCAGAGTTTTCAGGTACTCGTATGCCTGTTTGAATGGGTTTTCACCGTCCATGTCGTAGTGTGTCGTGTGGTAAACATACGTCAAAGGGTCGCCGTTAGCCTGGGCGCAGGTCTGAACGCTGAAGGTCATTTCCGCCTTATCCGCACCTAAGGTAGCCACTGCAACAGTGACATAGGCTCCCTTGACCTCTACGTTTTTGTAAATCACATTTAGTGTAAGTGCCATGCTTGTCGCCTCTCGAAGTTAGATCGCGGTATTGCCGGCCACTGTGACCCAATCTTGCGAGGCCGGGCCTTTCGCATAGACCCATTGAGCACCACCGGTGCAGTCCGAACAGTACGCCAGTGCCCCAATTTGGCTGGCCGCGCTGAGCGCCAATAGCTGAGCCCGCGTAAAGCTGTTGAAGAACAGGCCCGCACGCAGATGCTGCATGCCGCCTGGGTTGTCGGTTTTTACGAGCTGGGTGATCTCTATTCCCGACGCCGTAACTATGTTGCGCTTGCGTACGTTTGCGGGCGTGTCGAAGTCGGTGGCCATGGGCTCAACGTTGGAGACCACACCGGGGTTTACCGAAGTCCTGCGAAGGACCACTCCAGTAGAGCTGGCAAGTGCAAAAGAACGCGTCATGTTCAGCGTAAAGTCCGAACCCGAGGAGGCGTCCCCAGTGATCGAAATTTCCCTGCCTGGGCGATCACCAATGGTTGTACCGCGCGCGAGCCTGGATGGGGTGCCACGGTCGTTGACCGCACGAGAAACGAACCCTAAGTTGAATCCGTTAAGCCCGAGAAACTCCCATAACATCTCGGCGGCATAAGCCTGGGCGGCGGCTACTGGATGGGTGCCATCGTCCGTCCCGAAGATGGTGTTCATATCGGCGTGCGTGCCCAAGAGGTGATAACTGTCGAAGAACAGATAAGACGCCCCTTTGTTGCCGCAGAAGCCCTTCAGGTAATGCCCGGACCTCATCTTGAGCGAGTCGTTTAGGGTTCTCGGTGTCGACCCAATGAACAGTTTGTCGGCGTATGGACTAGACGCATCAAGAATACCTATCAGGTAGTTGAACGATGCATCAGCGGCCGCCCCATCCCCGAAGTCATCGTCCATCTCAAAGGTGATGAGGTCCGCGTTAATGTCAGTCAGGGCCGCCTGCCAAATCGCACGCCCTTGCGCGGAGGCCGTTGCATCGGCCAGCAACAGGCCACCACGGTTCATGGTCTGATGCAGGTCGAGACCGGACACGGTGGTGTTGCGGGTATGCACCAGGACAACGCGTACCGAGCCGCCAGAAACGGTAGTCAATACGGCGGCAGTAGCCGCTGCTTGCGTGTAGGACAAAACGCCAAGCCCAGTGACATCGGCGGCAGCGGAGACGGTTGCCACAACGGTACCTCCGACGGAAAGATTCAGCGTGCCGGCGGAGGGCTCTTTGATGTAATAAACCTTCACATCGGTAAAGGTTGGCGAAGATCCCGAGCGAACCCAAAGTGCTGATGCGCCATCATTAAGACGACTGACAAGCCCGGAGGGCCAATACTGATACTGAAAAGTTTCCGCCGTAACGAGCGAGGCGGTGCTGAGCGAGAGGTCGTAGCCGCCGGTAGGTGGACCGTCACCAGCGCCTGTACCAGCACTATTGACACCACTCATGTTAACCCCGCCCATCCTGCGATCCAGCGAGGCGTTGAGCTGAAGCATTTTGGCCCCGGCCAAGCTGTCACCAAGAATGACCACCCGCAGATGACTAATAGACGATGCGGCCGCAAAAAGCCTGCTGAACACTTTCCTCGGTTTTCGCAGATTCAGTGCTAGGGCCGCACTGACAGTAGTCCCCTTGTCGCCGATTAAATTCGCACCTTTGGCGGCATCGTCTGCACTGGCAAGTTCCAACTGTAAACCCGCCGTTTGCTCCAGAGACAAGCGGGCTTGCTTTGCAATTGTCGGCACTGGACCCGACTCAGTAACAACATCAGTCGCGGCATCGCCATGAATATATTGATGCTGTTTTTCCGCCGCCCCTAGCGAAAGTTGAGCCGCTTCCGACAACTGCCCCGCGTAACTCTCCAGCGCTGAAATATCAGTCATTCATGTTTCTCCAGTCGTAAAAAAAACCGCAGTGCGGCCTGGATGCTTTTTGAAGTTTGGGATCGATGCGAATTAATACCCCGGCGCTTTGCCAATCGCGCGCCAGTGAATCGTTGCTCCAAAGTTCTGCGTGTCGTTGAATAGCCTGTATTGCGTATTGCTTACCGCATAGGCACCCGCATCGTTGGCATCACTGTCTGAGGAGTTGGGAGTTACTTTGTTCCCGAAGCAGTTGTAAACCTCAGCAAACGGAGTTGGAAAGTCGATTGGCGCACTGACCGCGTCTCCGCCTACGTTACCTTGCCCCCACTGCTCTAACAGCCCCGTAGCGCTGTCCAACTTCCATCCGTTAACGCCCAACAACGCGGTGTTCTTGTTTTGCTTCGCGAGGTCAAGTGCGTCCAGCGCGGTTTGGATAGTCTGATGCAGTGAATTGAGCAGCGAATCTGTAGCAGTCTTTGTGTAGGCATCGCCGATGCCATAACCGCCCAGAGTGATGGCATTGTTCGCTTTACTTGAAAGTAGAAAGTCAGTCTGATTTTTCGTATAGGCATCAAGAATGTTGTACCCGGCTAATGACGTTGCCTTCACCGCATAGTTAGCAATCGCTGCCTGAATCGCCTTGAGCACCTGAGTGTTGTCCTCAACATCCAGAGCAGGCAGATACCCGAGGATCAAGTTGCACAGTTCCTCCTGAACGGCGTTCAACCATTCGGCCTTTATCGGCGTTGGGCTCACGCCTCCCACGATGGTGCCGTAGCGAAACCGGCCAAGCGCAGTGACAAGATCGGTCCAACTGGAAATTCGCTGCATGCTAAAAATCCTCAATGCCGGCGATCGCTGCAGGCGTCACGTAATGGATAACGTTAAATAAGGTGTCGACCTGGCTGACAATGCTGTGGACGACTTCCTGCCCGAAGCCCAGCACCACGTCGGTATACTCAGGCGCCTCGAGCTGCAGGCGACAATCCAACGTAGCGGCTTCTGCAGTACCGTATGCATCGATCGGTGCCGACGCCAGCCAGCTCCAGGGCCATGCATCGCCATATAGAAAATCACCCACATTGGTCGAGCCGACACGGGCGGGGCGGAACTCATCAATGGCGATGCCAATGCCGGTTTGCGTGGCCATCCGCAGGTAGTACGCACGCTGGGGTGCTCCGGTCGCGCTCATCTTGTTCAGCACCGCCTGACGGCGCTCTGCCACCGTTTGCGATCCAGGCACAACACACACATCAGGAATGCCCAGGTACTCTTCCCAGTCAGTTAAAAGCTGACTGACACTGGCGGGATTTAACTCTGCCTGCAGCTCATCCAAGGCAGCATCAATACGCGCGAACTCGGGAGCAAAGGCAGCCACCAGTGCCGCAATGTCGGTCTGTAGTTCAACGTCAAAAGCTGGGCCGGGCGGCAGCAGTTGTTGCAGTTGCTGCTTGTAGTCGTCTTCACTCATAGCCATGTGATCACCCCAAGTGAAGCCACTTCGTTGATGGCAATGACCACATCAGCATTGGGAGACGTCAGCACATGATCGGTCTCGCCAGCGGTATTATTGATTGCTCCACGGATGTGGGAAATCAGCAGGGTCGAGTCAGCTCCCGCCTCATCATTGATCAGCGCGGCCAACGATTGCGTAACCGCCGTACGCAGCGCCGTGCTATCAGGCGTCAACTTGATCGAGAAGTTGAGCACCCTATCAATCGGTGCAAAGGCGTAGACTTCAGCGGTAACCGGACGCCTGGCATCTAAATGGGCCTGTACTTCTGCTACCTGGGCAGGTGTGGGGAAGATGCTGACATCCGCGTCACGTACAAAGGTCAGACCAAACGTACCCGGCCCCATCCAGCGGGGCAGAGCCCAGGCGCGAGTCACCCCTGGCACCTCCAAGGCCCATTCAATAAAGTCCGCGCTGTTTCCTACCTTGCTCGGGTTCTTGAACGCTTGCCGCACCCTGCCCCGCAAGGCGTCTACTGTTTCCTGGTCGGTTCCACCGACGATGCCATCGACACCGATGGTCGCAGTGGAATTGACGCCGATCACCGGAGAAACCGCCGTCAAGGTGCCGGCCGCAAGGTTGCCAATCGTCCCGACATCATTCGCCGTAACGGGCACGACGGCAGCACCGGCGACCAGGGTGGTTGTCTGGGCAACGGTATAGCGGCGCCCGTCCTCATACTGGTAAACGACGCCAGCGTCGACCAGTGCGCCAGACGCCCCTGTCACGGCTATCAGCCCAGCGGCAGCAACTGCATCTGTTCGCCCCTTCTCCAACCGCCAGTCAGCCCAGCGCAGAAGGTTTTCTTCATCGCAAGTTGCCGGGTGCGACTGCTTGGCGATCCATTGCTGATAGCCATACAGCTCAAAGGCTGCGCCGCTGTGTGCACGGGCAGCGGCCTTGGCGTCAGATCGGCGCAACGCATCGGGAGCGTCTCGCTCAAAGTCTGCCTCCGTGCGCGTAATCAGCGCAGGCAGCGTTGGGATGTCATAAGGCATTGATTAAACTCCAGGTATCCTCAAAGGCCAGTTCTAGCGTTTCGCCGTTTGCCTCTGTCATCAGCACGCTCATGCGCATCCCGTTGATGCCGTAGCGTTCTACGGTGACAGCGACCTCCGTGACGATGCCATCCGCGACCATCCAGGCCAGGGCCTCATCGGCATAATCCTTGGCATCCTTGAAGGTGTCCGGCACCAGCGATCGTCGGCGCAACAGCCAAAGGCGTGAACCTATCTGGTCGCCCGCCACGGTAGGCACGCTGTCTCCCCACCAACCCTGGCGGTCACTGTCGTCCAAGTCATCGTCATCATTGGCCCGGCGCCAGGAAAACAAGCTGATGGTTACGGCGCGGCGAAGAAGCTGCTCACGATCGATCATCAAGTGCCTCCAACGGGTGGCCCGCTTTGGCCGTTCCCACTCTGCACACCCTCATGTGGGTGATTGATCTGACTCACGCCGCCGGCGACCTGATCTCCATCCGATTCAATGCGGCCGGTTGTTTTGATCAGGGGCGTATCAAAGTTCACCGACTGCGTGGCCTTGACATTCAGCGTCACGGTTTCAATATCGATGATCCGATCACGCTTGAAGTGGAGCTTGTCGCCCTCATCAGTGTACATGGCCACCTCCCCTGGGCTCAGACCTTGTAGCCGAAACCGCCGGTCCGCGACGACGATCACCACCCCGTGACTGCGATCACCACCAATAAATCCGGCCAGGGCCTCAGCGCCGTCATGCGGACAGGCCGTGAACCCATACGGTTCCAGGTGTTCGACCTGGTCCTTTACTTCACCAGCCAGCAAACGAAGCTGCAGGCTCTGCAACTTGCTGGCCGAGTTGGCCAAGGCAACCACGCCACGCGCGAGGAAGTTCGTCAGTGCGCTCATGAGGGTTTGTAGTCCGCAGGTATAAGGTATTCAAAGTTGTCAGTTTTCTTGCCCTTGCGAAGCTTGCGCTTCTCATAGGCATCGTTCGGTTCGGGCAGAAAACCATCGGGTGGGGCGACACTGAGCGTGGCAAAAGTGCCTTGCTCGCCGAGCTCGTAACTGATTTCCGTGATCAGCATGTCCCGGTCAAAACCAACGGTGGGATCCACCACACGCACAATCATGTTTTGCCGCCACAGCTCGCCGCTACTCTGCCGCCACCCTTGGCATTTATAGGTGGCCGCCAGGGCCTTGCTGATGGCATTGGCGCGTTCCCACACAACACGCGCACGTGCGATGGCTGGGGTAAGTTGGCCGGACTGCTGGATGACCTTGACGCGTTTGCGCCCGATTCGATCATCGGTAACCGATGCCTCGACCTCTGATGCGGCGACACCGAAGCTCGTATCGGTACCACTGCGCTGACCCTTGCTGACGTATTGGGAGAACACATTGGAAAAATCCATCTGTGCATCGCCGGTCAGGATGTTCTCACCCAACACCAGCCGATCAGCCGCACGGCCAGCACTACCAGGTGAGGCGATGATCAACCGCCCGCGACCGTCGTCGGTGCTGAACAGGCGAGACAGCGTCAGTAGCCGGTCAATGCTCTCGAACGCCGTCTCACCGGGCTCGATCGTATGGTCATCGATCGCCTGCGCCAGGCCGGAATCATCAACAACGGTGATCCCGTACTCACCCGCCAACGCTGCAACGATGCTCTGCACACTCTGGGCGCGCCATTGACCAGGGGTATTGATCGCAGCGCAGTCAACCAAGTCGCCTGTCCGTGACTTTCCCGAGATCGACAAATTGACGGCCCGACCATCGTATTGAACGGGGGCTGCTGACACATACCCCGTCAGGATCAGCTCTCTGCCGATCCGCACTTCGACCGCTTCACCCGGCTTGATGCGTACCGGCACATCACCACCGCCTGGCCAGCTCCACGTGATACCCAACTCAAAGTCGCGGGCCTGGCGCTCCAGTCCGGCACTGATCCGCACCGATTTCCACCCGGCGTAGTCGTACCCGCCAGCGCTTAGGGTGACGATATTGGATTGATCCATAATCAGCTCTTGGCGACTTGTAGCTCAGTGGCCGGCACGAAACCGGGATGACGGATGCGGTTGCGCGAAACAATCTCAGCGCCGCGCAGCGCATCGCCGTAAAGGCTGTACGCGAGAACAAGCGACGGAACCGTTTGCCGTGGGGTGTAGGCGCGCAACCACACACCACTGCGGGCGACCTCGGTCAAATGGCGATCTAGGCGTAGCCGTGCATCACTGAGGACGCTGAAGTGATCCGGAGCGCTATCGGCAGCAACAGCCCATACGGCCTCGCTGATTGCATCACGCAATTCAAGAATGTCGTCAGCGACCGGGACACTGGTCAGCTCGGCCTCACCCGCTACCGTCGTCAGCCCCTGCTCACCCAACTGGGCAGCCAGGCTAGCGGCCTGGCCAGAACTGGACACATCAGCAATGGGCACCTCTGCCATATCCAGCACCAGGCTCAGAATGGCAGCGTCCTGGATCAATCCGATAACCGCCGCCTGAATCGCAGCTTCATCGGCGGTCGACGTCAAAGGCGCTCCAGTCTCAAGCGCCGGTATAGCCTCCGCCATGGCCTGGCTGCTCTTCAGCTGACTGCCGGCGCCATAACCGTCAAACGTCCTTTCCAAACGAGTCAGGTCACTCAACAAGCTCGCCGCAAACGCATCCGGTGCATTCACCAGGTCATTCACGAAAGCATCTAGATCCGACGCCAACGACGTCATGGGTTTCAGGAAGTTGATACCGAACGCGTACACGCTCGACAACGCGGTACGCAATGCCCGCGCTCGCTGCCCCGCCAAGTTGACGGCGGCCATCGCAGTACTGAACCGGCTCTGTATAGACGCCAGCAACGAATCCTGCTGTTTGACCAGTTGCTGTTTGGTATTGGGGGCCTGGACTGGAAACTCCAACGTGCCGTCAATGAACTCCAGTGCGAAGCGAACCATGCCCCCCTCATCCCGCGCGTGGGAGACCTCGCACTCCCCCGCGGTGACCGTCAGCCGGCCAAACCAGGGGTGAACCAACTCGCCCGCGCCCGGTTTGTCCAGCGCGGTCAGCAGGCGGTCACGTTGCGACAAGCAGTCGTCACCCACGACAAAACCGGAAAACCGGTATTTGCGTGTCTGGCGCCCCATGTCTTCCGTGTAAGGCTGATCACGCTGGGGGTATTCGTGGACCTGCGTGCGGCGGCCCACCGGTACATTATCGGTATCAACCCAAAACGGAACCCCACGAAAGGATGCGGCCTGTTTTCGGTCACGCCACTCACTCATGGTGCATCTCCCGACAAGGACCGATAGCCGACCTTCGGTGTAATGGAAAGCCCTGGCTGGCTGGTTTTGGCCGGGTCAACCCGCATCCCCGGCGGAGCGTTTTGAAAGCGCATCACCAGCTCACCATTAAGCTGCGTTTTGTTCGCCGCTGCCGTCTGCTGGAGCAGCGAGCCGGGAGCCGGCAAGCCGGGTACCCGCAGCAACTGATTGGGATCTAACCCTGCTTGGGTCGCATTACGTTGGGCCTGCTGACTGCGCATTGTCTGCGGCGCATCCGCCAACAAGAACGCCCCCGTACCGCCACCCACCCCGGCATTGCGAATGCGTTGCGCCTCGGCCTGCTGCTGGACTTTTGCGGTCAGCCCGATGCCACCGTCTTCCATGCCAAACAACTTCAGAATCGGCTGAATGTAGGGCTGGATGTCCTCCCACAGTTTTTTGAAAAACTCCGTGATCGGCGTCCAGTTTTTGATGATCAGCGCCATAGGCGTCCAACCAAAAACCGATTTCATGAAGTCAATGAAGGGGGTGGTGTAAGCCTTGATCAGATCCCACAACGCCGTGAAGAAAGGCCCAACAGTCTCCCAGTTGGCGACGATCAAGCCTGCCGCCGCCGCGATCGCTACCGCAATGATGCCGATCGGAGTGGCCGCGAAGGCAACGCCCAGCACCCGCACGGCCACGGTCGCGGCAAAAACACCTGCACGAAGCGCCGTGAACGCGATACCCGCAACCGCCAAGCCTTTGACCAGTTGGGGATTGGCTTTAATGAACTCTGCTGTCTGGGTGATCATTGGCCGCATGGCGTCCACCACCGAGTTGATGTTCGGAAGTAACCCCTCACCAAACGCCCGAGACACGCCGTCGGCGTTGTTGCCTAATACATTCAGGTTATTTGCCGTCGTGTCTGCTCTTGATTGGTACTCCTTTTCCATCGAGCCGGCATACTTGGTGGCATCCCCCACCTTCAGCAGGTTCGTGCGCAACAGTTCGACGTTTGTGAGCAAGGGTGTAATGGCCGCTACCGACTCGCTGCCAAACAACTCGGTTAACAGGGCAGGACGCTTGGTGGCATCGACCATGGAGATACGCGTGAGGACATCCAGCAGGGTTTTTTGTGCATCCTTCTGCATACCCTCAGCAACGCTTTTCGAATCCAGCCGCAATGATTTAAAAGCCTGCGACTGGCTCTTGGTCGCCGCAGTGCCCTTGGTCAATGACAGCATGAAGTTTTTGATGCCTGTTGCCGCCACATCTTGTTTCACGCCGACGCCGGCCATCGTCGCACCGAGCGCCGCGACCTGAGCCGCTGACAGACCCGCAACTTCCCCTAGCCCCCCTACCTCTGTGACAATCGCCGACACTTTCTGCGCGTTGGCCGGCCCCGTATTGCCCAGGTAGTTAATTTGATCGGCCAGGCGAATTGCGCTTTCCTGGGTCATCCTGAACGCGGTTCGCCAGGTGGACATCATGTCGCCGCTTTGTTCGGCAGTCTGGTCGAATGCAATCCCCATCTTCACTGCGGACTCAGCGAAGCCCAGCAGCTCTTCACGCGCAAAACCCGCCTGTCCGCCTGCAGCGACAATTTTGGCAATGTCGCCAGCAGCCATCGGCAAGCGGTCCGACATTCGGCCAATGTCATCCCCCATCTGCTTGAACTGTTGCGGCGTGTCGAAGTTAACAACCTTCCTCACGTCTGCCATCTGCGACTCAAAATCAATGGCCGCTTTGGCACCCGCGACAAAGGGTGCAGCCAATACGCCGCCAGTGACGACATCGCTGAACCCAATCTTGCCAAGGCCGGTTTTCTCCAGCCCCTTACGGAACGCGGCGACGTTTTTACGGGCGCCGGCCAACATAGGCGAAAGCTTATCAACGCCGGTGATCAACGCCTTGAGCTGAAATTTATCTGCCATCACCCCCCCTCCAACACATTGTTGATGCGCTGGGCGTGCGCAATCGACTCAAGAACGATATCCAGCGACCTGGCCATAACCAGCTCTGGGTCCGTTTTCCAGAAGTAGGCCAGGTCGTAGGCAACGGCTATCAGGCCGTCAAGGTCGCAGATGCCGGCGTCATAAAAAAACCAGCAATCTGCCAACTGAGACTGTTGAGGTCAGCCAGGTCCAACTGGTTGACCGAGGACGACGGGATACCCGCGCACACGACGATGTACTTGGCAGCGATGTCCAGATCGATCGATACCGCTTCATCCTTGTCGATCTTGTAGGGCAACGCCTTGATGGCCCTGGCTTCCTGCGGAGTAGGCCGGCGAATGGTCAGCTCGCTCAATTGCGCGCCGTGGGCCTCAATAGGCGCGGACAGCTTTACGACTTCGCTCATTGCCAACCTCCCTTGGTGCCATCCCATTGGATGTCGATGGTCCCGTCGTCACCCTTCGACACCGGCTCTCCGATGACGTAGGCCCCTGACAATACGTAAACGCCACCGTTCTTGAACTCGACGGTAATGGTCTGGTCCGTGGCGGTCGTGATTTGCTTGATGGGCAAGTCAGGGGAATGAACAATGGTGGCTTTCACATAGGCAACCAGGTCTTCTTCCTTGAAGAACCCCGGCGCTACGGATTCGCGCTTGACGTCACTCAGCGGACATTCCACACCACCCGTTGTTGTGAACTGGATACCGTCCGCCTTGATGTAGACGGTACCGGCGACTTTCTGGCCCATGGCCTTACTCCTACAAAAAAGCCCGCACTTGGCGGGCCATGGTTACTCGATTTGTCACGCGGCGTCGGCGGCGTACTGCAGGCGGAACGGATACAGCAGCGCGAAGATGCGCAACTGATTGATCAAGTCAGGCGGATACAGGACGTTGACCCGGTTGGGATTGGTGGAGGATCGCGTGACGATCAGGTTTTCGGCGAAAGCGTCAGCGTTCTCGACAATGCCCAGTTGCTCAAGCGCGTAATAACCCGCGATCATTTCGGCGCGGATAACCGACGGTGTTACGATCGCCTGGCCGGCACCAAAGCGGGTACCGTCGTCGGCCAGCTTGTGACGGCCATACTTGCTGGTCACCCGCGCTTTCAGGAAGTTGATGACATAGGCAGAGGTGTGCAACGTCTCACTGTCCAGGTACGAATCATCGCTTTGATCAAACGCATTGCGCTGATAAGTGGTGATTGCGCGTTCGATGCGTACTGCACCGCCACCGTAGTAAGCCGTGGCGACACCGTGCGTCAGCAGCGATTGCCGCTCAAGTAGCAAAAAGCGATTACCCGCCGGCGCCGGGTTAGCCCCGGTCAGTTCCCCAGTTTGTGTGGGCCGAGCCGGATCAGCGGAAATAAACACGGCCTGGCGCGCCGCATAGCCCGCTGCCATTTTCCAAAATGGATCTGGCACAAGAGCCTCGAACCCGTACACCGTGACGTGCTGATCGTTACGCGCCGATCCGAATGCCACCAGGGAACCCAGCGTGCCGCGTTTCGCACCATACACATGACCATAGAGTTGCTTGGCCCAGCTCCAGCGGCCACTGGAATCACCCATGAATTCCTTCCAGGCATCCAGCGAGGTCGTATCCGACCAGGGCGCACAGATGAACTCAAAAGGCTCATCACCAATACTTGCCTGAGCAACGGCCACATCAGGGGAACCAACGCCGCCAGACATCGCGGCAAGCACAACCGTCAGACCTGCGGGGGTAGTCTCGCCATTATTGCGGCCAAGCCGATTGAGTTGCAGCGCAATATCGTTGCCACTATCACCCGACCACTTACAGGTCAGGGTGACCACACCAGCGACCGCTGCAGCAGTGACAGCCAGGCCAGCAGCATTGATGGCCGCCACCAAAGCAGCAGCCGCCACCGTGGGACTTGCACCGGTCGCCACCGTGGCGCGTACACGGGTTCCGCCGATGTACAGGTTGATCACCCCGCCGGCGGTAACAGCCCCCGTGATGGTGACCGTGCCAGCGGCCTTGGTGCCCACTCCTTTAACCGGCAAGCACCAAACCTCGCCAGCGGGATCGCTGGAGCGCCAGGTTTCGTACATCTGTGCCAGCATCGAACCAACGCCACCGATGCTCTTGGCCAGCCCAAGGCTGGAGACCAAGGTCAAGTGTCCGATCTCCTCGGCTACCGAGTCGTCATTGACCTGGGCGACGATGAGGCGCGCCATGCTGGATGTCGCGTTGTTCGCCTGGCTGTTGTCCACTTCGGCGTAGAAAAGCGGCACCCGAATGTCACTGGGAATATTGTTAAAGCTGACTTCACTCATTACTCCGCGCTCCCAGGTTCAGCCGCGGCGACATCGGCGGCAGGTTTGGTGGTGGACTTGGTTTTCTTCGGCGGTTGTTCAGTGACGTCCTGGTCACTCAAGCGCCGCAACCAATAGATGTTGCGAGGGACTGCACGGCCTTCGGGCGGCAAATAATCACCGGCCTCCGGATCCGGGGTCTTCCGGCCCTCAGCCGGGTACACAGTGATGCGGGACATGAGAAATCCTCTTACGGTTGGGGAAGGTCTACGGAAAACTGCGCGTCGATCCGGCCATCTGGGCCAGGTGTTTGTAGGTTGGGGTCCGAGGGATCGATAAAATCGACATCAACGTCCATGCCCTCAAACGCCGGAAGGCCGTCAAGCTTCCACTCCTCCCAGGTTTCAGCAGGTTCGGATGCCCGATTGCGCCCCAGTTGAAACGCGGCCTCAAAGCTGAAGCGGTACACAACACGGGCACGGTTGATAAAGATCAAACTTCCACCGCCGTACTCGATCGGGTCGTACTCGGCGCCGGGTTTCCAGCCCACCAACGCTTTCCATAGGCCCGCACGCAAATCGTGCAGCAGATCTGCAGCCTCTTGGCCGCGCTCATCGGTGCTATCGAGCACCAGGATCACGTCAAACAGGTCGGTGATATCCTGGCGTATGGCGTTATCCACATCGTTGGCGGATGCGTCGTCACCGGCGGCGATCACGTAGGCCGAGGGATGACTCAGCTTTGCGCTACTGGCCACCGCATCCCAGTCAATACCCGCCGATACCCTGGCGGAAAAGGCAGGACAGTACGCACGCAGCTGCGCGACGATCAGACTGATTTTCATCGTGTGTTCCAGCGTTATAGGTGCCAAAAAATACTGGCTGGGGTCAGCTCAGTGCCGCAGCGAACGCCGCAGAGAGAATGGCTTGCACTTCGGACTTGGAGTCCTGCAGTGCGTCGGCCATGTAGTTGTCGCGGGGTTTGATCCGCCATTCACCTGCAGCCCGCGCAGCAAGAGCAGCTGCACGTGCGCCGGCGGCGCGCCGGTTGGATTTACCCTTGCCTTTACCAGGTGCCAACTTGCCGAGCCGTGAGCCTTTCTTCACCCCGTAGTGCAGGTAGGCCGGGTAGTACTCTTCCATCCTGCTGGTCTTATGAGGGGCAACCTTCACCAGGAAACCCGAGCGGGACACCTTGTAGGTGATCGACTCCAATGTCGCCCCGGTGCGGTTGATGGGGTATCCCTCCTCCCCGCGAGCCAGGGCCAGGTTCATCTGGGCCTTTTGCATCACCAACCGCCCGGCCTTACGCATCCCGGCACGAATTTTTCGCTTATCGAAAATATCGCGCGGCAGGTTGTTGTAACCCTCAATGTGCAAGTAGCCGTCTATAGAAGCCGAATTAGACATAGATGCCTCCGCCGGTTTTGACGATACCCAACTCTTCAACCTCCAATATCGTGAAGCGTCGTGCACCATTCATGTCGGCAACGCGGCGCACCCGATAAATAGAATTACCGTGCACGACCTCATGTGCCTCGCTCATGCCCTTCAAGAAATAAAAGATGATCCGGTGGGTGACTTTCACGTCCGTTTGAACGCCGTTTGCATAAACTGCGGTTCCAACCGGCTCGATCTTTGCCCACCGATTTTTCTGATCGGTGAACACCGAATCTAGCCCCAGATCCTCGGCGGGTATATCAGACCGCAATCGCACCAGGATGCGACGGTCCAACTCGCCGGCACTCGGTTCGCGCATGGCCATATTCAGAACCTCGGAGGAACGGTGATATCCGCCACCAGGTGATCAAGGAATGTCGAGGGCAGTTCGGCCAGCGTCTGCGCGACCAGAAACACCTCCGGGTGTCGGTAGATCGTCGCAGCCGCCATCAACAGCCAGTTGCGCACGCCGGGATGCAGGTCAATATCAAGCTCTGCCTTGTACCTGATGCGCAGCCGCCCAGCAGGCCGAACTGCGGGGAAGTGCAGAAAGCTTTCCCGCTGCCCCTGCCGCAGATCAAATGGGCCAACCTGCTCCACCCAACTGCCACTGGCCTGCCGGGCGAACACCGAAACAATCTCGGTCGCCTGGCCGACATCCAGTGCATCACCACCCTGCCGATCCGCTGGCCACTCTTCCTCGTACACAGCGCCCCGAATAGCCGCGCCCGTTTTCGACTCACATTGAGCGGTGACGCCAGGGATGATGATTTGCTCGATCAGCTCCGGCGCCATGTCCTCCGGCTCAACACGGCACTGGAACGCCACCTGGGCAAGCGTCAGGACCGGATCACCGATGTACCCAATTCGACGGGCCATGATTTAAGGCTTCTCATCGGGGTCTTCGGTTTCCTCTTCTTCCTGCTGTTCCTGCGGCGCCTGCTCTGGCGGTTCTTCTTCCGGATTTCCCCCCGGAGGCTGTTCAGCAGGCTCTTGGGCCGCATTCTTCTTGCCGCCGGTTTTCTTACCCGTACGCGGGGTGACCACCTTTTCGGCGGCAGTAGGGGGGGTGACCACCTTTTCAGAGGTAGTCTTTTCCACATAAAGCTTTGCCCGGCCCGCCTCAATCAGAGCTTCAGCAGCAGCAGGATCAAAACCAGCGGTTTCCCCGATCGCATAGCCGCGCCATTCCTTCTTGAAGGTGACAATTTTCATATCGGTCATATTGTTGCCTGCTCAAGTAGTTGGCCCCACCAGTGGCAGGGCCGGGAATTACATACCGGCGCCCCAAGTGATACCGGTACCCACGGAAATCGACTCGACGTGACGCGGGCCGAAGTCGTGTTTGCTGATCACACGGATCAGGGTCTGGTCGCGCTGGAACGCGCTGACCGTGTTACCGGCGGCGTCCTTGTAGGACGCCTCGGTGCTGATCGCAATCGCCAGCGTGGTGTCTTCACCGATGTAGCAATCAGCAAAGTTCACGAAGTAGATCTCGGACTCATTACCGTTGGCGCCCAGGTTGACCGGTACCTGAGTGGTCAGTGCCACTGGATAGCCCTTCAACATACCGGCATCAATTTCCGGGTACGCCTTGTTGCCGTTGCCATCGCGCAGCGATTGCAGCCAACGGATGGTGCGTGGCGCCATGATCCAGCCACAGCCAGCCAGGTCCACGTTGGCCCCTTCCAGGCGCAGCATCATGCCGCCCAGGTACAGGTCGACAATGGCGAGCGTTGCACCAGCAGGCGCCCCCATCACGTTGCCAGGCAGGGCCCAGTAGCGCAGGCCCTTCGGCAGCGAGCCGGTACCCGCACCACGGATGAAGTGAAGATCTTCCGACAGCCCCATGCTGACCGCTAGATCGCTGCTGACCTGGGAGTCGATGCGCGGGTTAACGCCCGCATACGCCAACAGGTCATTGGAGATCGGCACGATCGCAGCCGCCTTCTTGGCGGACAGCTTGAGGTCACCGAACTGCATATCGGTGATCGCAATGTCTTCTTCGGTGCCAAGGTAGGTCACCTGCGTGTTGCCCAGCACGCGGGGCATGGTCAGGTTACCGTTGTTCAACGGCAGGCTGACTGCGCCCATCTTGCGCACTACAGACTTGGGTCGCAGCGACTCGATAACGCTGGTGCTGAAATTCTCCGGCACCAGCACACCGCCGGAGCCCGGTGTAACGGTAGACAGTGCCATGTGAACGTCAGCACCGTAACCGCCCGTCTTGGCCATCTCGGCGGCAACCTGTTGATTACCGCCGGCCTGTACCATCAGGCGTACCATCTGCGCCATCGCGACACCCGGTTTGGTGGGTTCGCTATGCGTGGTCACATGGGTCGGGGAGCCTTTGTTACCCTGGGCGCTTTCCTCGACAGGCACCGCAGTTTCTGCCGCGATACGCTCTGCACTTTCGGCGCGAGTAATCTTTGCGGTTACATCTTTGATCTGGGTTTCCA
The DNA here is from genome assembly GCF_058793055.1 of Pseudomonas sp. MPR-R2A5. NCBI lineage: Bacteria > Pseudomonadati > Pseudomonadota > Gammaproteobacteria > Pseudomonadales > Pseudomonadaceae > Pseudomonas > Pseudomonas sp. MPR-R2A5. Next base: position 94,519 of record NZ_JBXAFK010000021.1, on the reverse strand, counting down.
GTTGAACAAACTGGGCCAGCTGTTCGACGGACAATTCACCGCCGTCCGATTCGATCTTGGCCAGAGCCTGGACTTGCTCATTCAGCTTGGCGCGTTCGCTACGCAATTGAAGTACAAGGGACATGGTGCCTCCTGGGCATTAAAAAACCCGCACAGGGCGGGCTATGACGACTGCCGCGAACGCGGTCAGATCAGTGTTTGAAGATTCAGCGCTGAAGCGCGAACCGCGATACGGCTGCCTTGGCGATTCGCTCGGCTTACCGCAACAGAATGGGAAAGGTCATCAACGGCCTGCTGCGGGTTCTGCAGTCGATCTGCGAGCCCGGCGTTGATGCCTGCCTGACCGCGATAAAGCCCGGCCTCCGTCGCCATAACCTGTTGAACGGACATCCCCCGGTACTCGGAAACGGCGTTGGCAAAGAGCTGGTAGCTCTCTTGCACTACGTCATTGAGATACTTAAGCGACTGATCGCTCAAGGGCTCGTGAGGGCTGAGGTCATTTTTGTGGGCTCCGGCAAACACCGTGGTCACCTTGACGCCCATGCCCTCCTCCATCTTGGAGCGGTCCATGTGACTGGCGATAACCCCGATGGAGCCGACACCGCTGGTCTGGCTCACCACCAGTTCGCTACAGGCAGAGCCGAGCAGGTAGCCGCCGCTGTAGGCCATGAAGTTCACGATGCCGGTGATGGGCTTCTGCTGGGACATCGCGCGAATATCTGCTGCCAGCTCAAAAGCCCCCACGGCGGAACCGCCGGGACTGTCGATGTCCAGCACAATCCGCTCGACCATCGGGTCGGCAACCGCGTTGCGGATCTGGCTGCGCAGCTGTTCATAGCTGGTCATCGTCTCGCACATGCCGATATGGCTGCCACGACTGACCAACACGCCACTGACCGGAATCACCTCGATACCAGTGCGGGCGATCGCAGTTCGACGCTCTTCTTCACGCTGGGCGATGCGGTCCATACCGTCATCCGACCACAGGCCGGGAGCCCCCTGGGCGCCGATGTTGACGATATTCAAGCTCATCACCTGGTTGGCCCAGCGAACGCCCAGGTCCAACATATCAGGCATCACCAACAGCGGCTGATTGAACAGCAGGCTGGAGGCTCGAAGGTAATTTTTCATTGCGCCAGAATCCTCTCAATTTCAGCGTGCTGCATTTCGAGTTGCGCGCGCACAGCAGGGTTGGTCAAGTCGCCGCCGCTCTTGCCAGCATCAACCATATTCAGCGGCTGCATGTAGATGTCACCGCCAGGTACCGGCGGCATGTTTTCCAAACGCCGGATGTCATTGGCACTCAGCCAACCCCACTGCCGCCCAATCGCATAGGCTTCATAGCGGCTCTTCTGATCACCACGCAGCAACCCGGACAGGTTGAATTCGATGAAGTAGTTGCGCCGATCGGTAGGCAACAGGAAGTCGCGCATCATCGACTGCTCATGGCGCTTGACCCACGGAAGCAACGCGAACACCACGAACTGAATCATCAGTTGCTCAAGGGTGTTGTAGTTGGACTTCTCCAGGTCGTTGACCATAGGCAGCGGGATCTTGTATATCCGGGCGATATCGGTGCCGGTGGTCTTGAGGATCCCCAGTACCTCGGCATCAACGTTGTTCATCGAGACGGGCTTGAAGGTCATGCCCTCTTGCAGCATCGCAACCTTCTTAGCGTTGTCTATGCCACTGAACTTCTGACCCCATTGGTCGACGATCTTGTCGATGCTGCCCTGATCCTTGATCGCGGGAGCTTCACGTGGCCGCTCGATCACACCGGAGACCGTTACACCGTTGGCGAAGCTCTTGCCTGTGTACTGTCTGACGGCTTGGGCCAGTCCCAGCGAATCAGCGTGCACCTCAATCGGCGACAGGCCAACATAATGGTTAGTGCTGAACCACCGCACATGGTGAACCATGCGCATCGGCAGCGCTTCTCCGCCCCCGATCCGGTAGTACGGCAACATATCGCCGCCCTTGAGCACCTGCACCTTGTCGTTGCACAGCGGCCAGAGCGCCACAATATTGCCGTCGTCGCGCCGGTCAATGAAGCTGTAGCCATTGCCACGCAAGCCGGCGGCGCCTTGCATGCACTCCATGAACTCGTACGGAGTCTGAAATCCGTTCGGCTGGTACCGCAGCACGTCATACGCCGGGTGGTTGATCGCCGCTTCGCGCTGGCCTTTGTCCAGCCGCTTGTACATCTCACAAGGCAACTGGCCCATGGTTTCGGCCAGCAACGTGACGCAGTTCTGCAGGATAGGCAAACCCAACGCCGACTCCGGGGTGACCCTCACCCCGGAGCTGTTGCGCCCACTGCCGATCAGGCCGCGCCAGAAACCGCTCCCCGTTTCCGTGAGGTTGCCGCGCCCTTCGCCGAGCACGCTTGAAAAGAACATGCTCAACCTCCTTTGGGTTTGGATTGCATTGCAGCAGCTGCGCGATCTGCGAGCCAGGACCACGCCATAAGCCCGACACCCGCAACGACGCAAGCGGCGGGCACGTAGACCATCGCCACACCACCGACCAGCAGGCAGAAACCCAGCAGGCCGGACAGCCAGGACAGGATGACCAATTTCATATACCGACCCCTTCGTCGTAGATGGATGTGCCACCGGCGCCGGCGGCTTTACCGCTGATGCCGGTGGCCATAATGGCGGCGACGATGCCGTCAATGCGGCCCGTGGCCTTGGCCTTATCAGCCTTGCGGTTGTTGGCTGGGTCGGAAACGATCACCGCGTTGCCGGCGTTCCACGTCATCACAGGATTACCGTCATGCCGCAGCGTTTCGACTGTCTCGCTTTCGACGAGCTCCCACTCACTAGGATCGAGGTCAATCACGCCCTCGCCCTCTTGCTCAGGGGCCACGCCCAATAGACGCCGTTCGAACTCATCAACCGCTGGGCCCATGTCCTTGTAGCCCTGACCGAACCCCACCATCTCAGGCAACGTGATGTCGTACTCGGACATCAGTTGCAGCAAGTCTTCGATCCGCCAGCGGTCATACGCGATGCGCTCAACGCCAAAGTAGGCGGTGATCGTCACCAGGCGCCGCAACACATGCAGCTTGCTGATCGCCCGGCCTGGTGTGGTTTCAAGGTGTTTGGCCTTGACCCACATGGCATAAGGCACCTTGTCGCGATCCTCCCGCCCTTGCAGGTCATCGTCTGGGATCCAGAAGTACGGCAACAACCGCCAGTGCGGATCGTGCGGTGCCGGCCAGAACAACAGAACGAATGCCGTCAAGTCCGTGGTGCTCGCCAAATCCAGTCCGCCAACGCACCGGCGGTTGCGCAACATGCGCATCGGCACGCGCTCTTCTGCCTGTTTCCAAACCGCCCAGGAAATCCACGGCGCATCGGCCTGGGTCCATTCGCAGAAGTTCAGGCGGCGCACTACCGACTCTTGAGCCGGCAACCCCCGTGCGGCCTTCACCTGCTCGCGCAGGTACTTGCGACCAGGGATGCCATCGGTCTGCCCTGCTGCGATGTGGTCAAGCGAGGGGTTAACCTTCGCCCAGCAACTCTCGTCCCTGAACGGATCGTCACCCTCATCAAGCGAGCAGATGAAGGCGAAGAAACTGTCGTCATCCTCAATGCCCGCGCAGATCCGCACGCCTAGGTCGTGATACTGACCGCAGACAGTTTTCTTGTCGGAGCCACTGTTGGTAATCATCACCACCATGGCCTTGCGCCGGTTCTTGGTACCGGCGCGCATCATGTTCACGGTGGCGGCAGTTTTGTGTTCGTGCACCTCATCCAGCAAACCGATGTGTGGCCGTGGTCCTGACTTGCCTTCGTCGGCACTGATTGGCCTGAAGAAGGAGTTGGTGTTGGGGTAAAACAGGTTCCAGACTTTTTCGTCCCGGCCCGACTGGACCAGGCGTGAGCTGAGCTTTTTCGACATGTCGACCATCGACACGGCATCACGAAACAAGATCATCGCCTGGTCGCGTTTGGTCGCAGCGGCATAGATCTCGGCCCGCTGTTCACCATCGGATACCAGGCCGTAAAGGCCGATCCCGGCTACCAGCGGGCTTTTGCCCGAACCTTTGCCGGTTTCGATGTAGCCCAGACGGAAACGCCGGAACCCATCTACCGTCATCCAGCCGAACAAGCTGCCGATGACGAACGCTTGCCACGGGGCCAACAGGAAGGGCATGCCTTCGTAGTCGCCACCGTTGAGGCAAAGCACCTCTTCAAAAAAACCGATGGCTCGGTTGGCCTTCGCCAGATCCCAGATCAGGCCGCGAGAGGGCCCGTGCTCAAGGTCAAGCAGATGCCGCTTACAGGCGTTGCGGACATCAGGGCCGGCGACTGTCTCACCGGACAACACCGCCAGGGCGAACGCGCTGATGCGATCATCAGTTGAAGTACTTGTCTGCAGCGTCTCGTTGGTCATTGGGGAATAGCTCACCTTGCGGCGCCGCCGACGTTTTCAGGTTACGTCGGGACACGGGCGACAGACCGAACTGCGCGCCAGCGGTGTTGGCGCGTTTTTCCGCGTCATTCGCAAGCTGGCGAAGTACGTGCATTTGCTGGGCGCCGGTTTTGAACGTCTGGATTTCGCCGCCCAGGTCATCATCGGAGGCTTCGTTGCGCTTCGCGATCAAGCGCTGATAGCGGCGCCAATCAGCGGTAGCCTGGCAGTAGGTGGCCAGCGCCATAGCATCCAGCTGCGAAACGATGCCCAACGAAATCAGCGCAGGGACCAGTTGCTCCCACTCAGCAATGGCCTCGGCAGACAGCACATCGGGCATGGGCGGGGCGCCGACCGGAACCGACGGCGCCGTGACTTCGGCCAGCAGGTCGCTGATATTTTCCCGACCACGATTTCCCTGCAGCAGTTTGAGCGCCGCTGGTTTCCCAGGGCGCCCCGAATTTCCGTTTCCGGCCATAAAAATAACCCCTACCTGTTGATACCCCCCCTCCCTCATTTATCCCGACGTTGCGCACGGAGGGGGGCGAGCGGTCTAGAACGAATCCCGGAAAAAGTTTTCCCCCCCCCTACCCTGGGGAGTGCCATTTTTTGGTGCATTTTCACCCCCTGGTCACCGGTTCCAGTGATGGCCGGGATCCACGGGGCGACCGTCAGGGTTGCAGCCTGGGACCGTGCCGGTCCGCTCCATCCGCTGCTTGGTCGAGTCGTGACAGAACTTGCAGAGGCTCGCCCAGTTCGCCGGGTTCCAGAACAGCTTCCATGCCGCCTTGAGCCGCACCGGATCACCACTGTCCTTGGCGTCCTTGAGCCTGGGCGCAATCTTGTGGTCGACGACTGTTGCCGCGACGGGCCGCTGATCAGTCGAACACATCGTGCAGTAGGGGTTCTCCCGCAGATGTCCATCGCGGGACTTCTGCCACTTGTACCCGTAACCGCGCTCCGTGCTACTGCCGCGACGTTCATTGCTCTGACTGGACATCGGCAGAAACCTCACGCACGCCAAGTCGCTTGGCAGCCCAACGCTCATACAACCCGATCGCAACATCTGCGCCCGCCATTGCTGTCAGGCATCCAAGTGCGCCAGAGGTCCAGATCGACATGCCCGCCGCGTACAGCAGCATGATCGCTGACACTCCGCATACCACGCAGGCGCCGGACCGAAGGGCTAGCCGCCGAATCAGCGCCCAACCCCGCGCCCCTTCTTTGTCCGCGCGCCACATCTCGCCCGACACACCGCCCACCAGGGCCAGGACGATCACTAACCAGATCGGCATTTCTGCCAGCGCTTGCTGTTCGTTCGTCATTTCCCGGCCTCATAAACGCGAAAACCCGGCGCGAGGGCCGGGTTTGTGGTGAGGTCGCTGGTTGCGTACCTCTTTGAACATGGCTGATTTATACCCCTCCAGTCCGGTGGCAGCAAGCGTTTAACGCTGCCACCCCGCAATCAACGGCCATCAGCGGCAATCAACGGCAATCAACGGACACGTACCGGAAATCAACGGCAATCAGCGGACATATAACGTAACTGGCTACCGCCCCGCAGGGCAGTGACCGACCAGCCCCACATAACTAAAGACAAGTGCGCCACTTGCAGCGCCCAAGAATCAAAGCGCTGACCTACCGTCCTACTATTTATTACCTTTTCCCCCGTATAGAGAGAGATTAATAAACGCTGCGCGTGATGCGCGTGCGCGTAGGTACGCGCACTACGCGGGGAAATCCCGGAAAAGGTGGGACGGAAGGTCAAAGCCCCGATTGGCGCGGTCTGCGCCTGCTCCACCAGCAATAACACCAGTAGGCCAGGCCGGACAAACAGCATGATCACGCTGCGCGCTCCAGCAACATACCTGCGATCTCCAGATGGGCAGCATGCAAGCGCTCATAGTACTGCGTACGCCCGCATCCGCAATGCGCCCACTTCTGACGCTCTGCGCTCTCACGGTTTAGGTATTGCTCGTACACCACCTGCTCCAGTTGCCAAGACAGATGCTTGTTTACTATCACCTCAATGTCCGCACTCCATGGCAGCAGCATCCTCGAACCACCGCGTGTGCCACGAATCAGTTCTCCCTTGCAATCCATCAACTGGCCCAACATGGTGCTAGCAGATCCATTTGCACCTCCACATCCATGCATATCGAGCGCCCACAACTTCAACATCTCATCCATTTCAGGGATCAAAATGCAGTCTCCTGCCTGGGCTCGACCATCCCGCGCTTCCACTCGGCCGGCTTCAAATACTCATAACCACGCACCCCACCAGGGCCACTAGTCCGGCGTCGGCGCGGCCATTTAAGTCGGTGCATAATCTTACCGATCCGCATCTGCTCAGGCTTGCCCCAGTGGCTGGGGTCGATATTCAGCGCATGCTGCAACAAGTGCGCGCCCGTCACCGTTTCGCCGAGATGCTTGGCTGCCAGGTAGTGAACCACTGGTTCTTCCCACATATCCGCCTGGAAGCGCTTATCCTGCTCAGCCGCAAACAGTTCGTTCTCTTCACGCTCGGCCCACCAAATATCTCCCGCGCGAAAACAGGCTACCGCCTCGGCCCAGAGTTGATCACGATCGGCCCGCAGGCCATCCAGATCCACCTTCGTACACGTCACCGGCCAATAACGGCGGTTGCCCGTGTCATCCTTCAGGTACTCATCCTGGTTCGTGGTGCCGATAAATACGCTCTGGCGCGGCACACTCAAATGCCGTCGTCCATAGCTCTCTCGGTAATGGTCCGTAGCCGATGAAACGAATTGCTTGGCCTTCGTCGTATCGGACTTATTAAGCGCATCCAGCTCCGCCATCTCAATGATCCACTTACCCCGGATCGCCTGATACGCATCCTTGCTGCTCATATCGAATGCCGTGTCCATAAACCACTTGCCGGCAAGCACGCCGGCAGCCGTCGACTTACCCTCACCCTGCAACCCCTCCAGAATGAGCATCACATCAACCTTACAGCCTGGCCGGAACACCCGTGCCACGGCAGACAGCAACCAACGCTTACCCACCTTGCGGGTATACTCACTATCCGCAACGCCCAGCCGATCCTGTAGCCACCTATCCAGTCGCGGTGCACCATCCCACACCAACCCATCCAGATAATCGCGCACCGGATGAAAGGCATTGTCATGCGCAACAGAGTTCACCGCCTCAAACACATTCGGCGACTTCACAGACAACCCGTAAACCTCGGCCAGCCACATCATCACCTTGATATCGTCGATATCCTCCCAGTCACCTGCACTGCCACCAAACGGAGGCGTGCGCGCCTTGATAATTTTCGACGCGAACGAATCCCACGCAATCACCCCGCCCCAGCGCGAGTCATTACCCAGAATCAATCCGACGTTATAAGGGTGCGCCAGAATTCCACCCTTAGCAGACCGCAGCAGCTTTTCATGCCATCCAGCATCCGTCGCCGGCCTCACCAGCGCCAACACCTGGCGGCGCACCGCATCTAACCCCTCTGCACAGTGCAGGTCATTAAAATCCGTCCAACCAACCTCGCGGTCGTTATCGAAGATCGGCAACACCACCTGACCACCAACGACCACCGCCGCGTTCCCCGCCTTCACCTTGCCCGTGTTGAACGGTTTACCCTGCACTTGGGTTTTCCAATCATCATCGGCACAGAACAGCAGCGGGCGACCGGGATAGCGCACCCGCAAACCCTGTGCCACCGGCAACAGATTGCCAGCATCGAAGCACACCGCCACGGTCAGTGCGGTGGCCATATGCAGGCTCGCGCCGGTCGCGTACCCCTCGCACACAAGAATCACATCGCCAGGTTCAGGTTCAGGGCCGATCAAATGCACTGCTCCCTCTTTCTCCAAGCCCGCCGGCCAATAGGTCTTGTTACGCCCAAGCTTGGGCTGCACCTCAGGGAACAACACCTGCAGGCCGATCACCTCCCAGGTTTTTACACTGCGCATCGGTACAAGGGCACAGCCTGATTTGTGCTTATAACGCAGGCCAAACCCGGCCACACGCTTCGCATCCAGATACGCGCAATGGCCCTTTACCTCCAAATGCTTCCACATACCCGCAGCACGGCGCGCGGCAGTTCGATGTTTGCGCGCTTCGGCCTCAGCCGCCTTACGCTGGCCCTCCTCGGCTCGCGCCCGCATCACCGCCCGATCCTCAGCGCTCAACCGGCCACCCTTGACCTTGATCTTCTGCCAACTTCCCTTCTCACCCTGGCGCCAGTCACCAAAAGCACCGCAATACAGTGTCTTGCCGCCAGTCAGATGTTCATAGATCACATACCAGCCCGTTTTCTCTGGGGCCTTATCACCGTCGCACTCACAACGCGTTCGCTTACCAATCACCAGTGGGGTTTCTGGTTTAAGCCCGTAGTCCTGCAACTGGGCCAACACATCATCGAGCAGTTCGTGATTAGTCATGCCCGTACCTCACGCCGGTCTGCCAGCTCCTGGCAGTCAGTACAGCGCGTACAGCCGCGATCAAGCATTGCCAACCGTCGGGCCTCTTGGATGACATCCTCGCAGTCCACGCACTTGAGCGTACATTGGCCTGGATTGGCAGTAGGTCGCGCGGCAATGGCCACTGCGAGATTAAGAGCAATGACCTTATCAGCAACATCTGCATTGTCAGACATAGGTCAGATCCTCCGTGTGTTTCTTGCGGAGCACCGCGCGCAATTTGAAAACCGCCTGCACCATGCGTTCGGCCAGCAGTTCAAACTCAGCCAGCTCGTCATCGTCCAGTTTGTCATCGGTCAATGAGGTCGATACATGTGTGGCCAACTGCCCCTCGCGGGAAAGCAACTCACCAATGCAAGCCATTAGCGACTGCGCTGTGTCGGTATCGCTCAACTCGGAAACGTCGATTCCCACCCAACCGATGGGATGCAATAACGCATCTACGATGCGCGGATCGCGCGTGGCATCCAGCACCAATTCAAGATCGCCAATATTAGGCGTGTGACTGGTGTTGGTCAGGCTCAGTTTATGATTGAGCGTGGTGGCGTTGCCGCCGTCGATAGCTGCAATGGCTGTGGCACCGCCGGGATAATCGCGTGCGGCGTGGAGCAAAGCTTGCGGTAGAGTCAAGAGCGAACGCCGTGCGCGCTCAATGGAATTGAACTGTTTACGGTTCATGGCAAAACTCCAAAAACTCTGCCAGTGACCGCCGCGTGCCTGTTTGATACAGTTGCGCCGTGATCACTCACAGGTGGTCGCATGCAGCCGGGCGCTCTGTGGTAGAAACTCCGGCTGCACCCCAATGGCAAGGCACACGCTCCGCATGTACCTTGCCGTTACAGCCTGCAGACCGTGGTGGGTTAGCAGGCAACCCAAGGCGTCCGTGCCTTGGCAGCGCGGTAAAGAGAGGCGGTTTGCATGTGGTTTGCCCGCCTACCTTTATCGCGACCCCGACAGCACTGTGGTGGTGTGTGCCGGGAGGAACTGGGCGGCCTTTAGGTCGCCTTTTTTCTAAGCCGCGCTCGCTATTTCCTGCGCTGGAGGGAAAACCTCATCTAGCGAGCAAACAGAACCAAGCTTGTTTAGCGCGTGGATGATGGCGCGGCATTCAGCAAGGCCAGCGGTACGACGGCCAGCCTCATAATTGCTCACACGAGTCTGGGTCCACCCTAACGCAGCAACTAGTTCCCGCTGCTTGATTCCTGCCCGCTCCCGATACTCAGCAATACGATTCATACCATGGCCTCCATTGAGTCACGCCGATAATAAGCACATAACGTGAAATGTTCAACACGAAAAGTAAGAATGAAATATTTCAAGAAGTGATAAAAAAAGCACATGAACACATTAGGCAATCGCATCAAACGACTTAGGAAAGCGAAAGGTATGAGCCAGCAGTCTCTTGCCTTCGCCTGTGGATGGGAATCCCAATCTCGAATTGGCAATTATGAAAGGGGAACCCGTGAGCCAAACCTTCAAGATTTAGAGAAATTAGCAATTGCGCTAGGGGTGCCATTCCCAGACTTAGTGGCTGGACGCGATCGATCCGAAATCAATGCATTCCCAGATGCTATTCAAGGCAGAGTTCGATCCGAAGACAGCCTTGTCAGGGATTTCGGACGATCTAAAGATAAAGGCCAGCCCGTCAGCAGCCGTGTCGGATGGGCCAAGGAAGGGAAAGTGCCAGTAATAGGAAACGCTCAGCTTGGCAATGCAGGCTATTTTGAAGCTCTGGATTTCCCACCAGGCCATGGTGATGGCTACCTAAATATCCATAGCGATGACCCCGACGCTTACGGTCTGAAAGTGACAGGCGACAGCATGCTGCCGCGCATTAAAAACGGCGAATTTGTGTTAATTGAACCCAACAAAAGCTTTTACAGCGGCGACGAGGTAATGGTCCGCACCTCGGCAGGCCGAACAATGATTAAAGAGTTCATCTACCTTCGCGACGGAATGTACAGGCTAGACAGCGTGAATGCTGAACACGAGTCCGTTCACGTCCCAGAACAAGACGTTCTCGAAATTCACTTAGTTGGCGGAATTCTCAAGTCATCACGGTTTTTGCACAGCGCAGACGAAATTTAAGCACGGAACGTATTGACACGGATAAGCACGGTGCGTGATATTTGCCTCACTCCCTACCACAGAGCGAGGCAATTCCCATGCAAACCGCAACCTTGCACGTACTCCCAACGTGCCCAGAAAGCCGCGTTTTCGAGGTGCGCCGCCTAGCCATAATCTACGGCTGCGCCTTCGCCCCCACCAAACGCAAATCAACCACCACCCCTACCCCGACCCCCTTCAATCCAGACGATGGAGGGCGTGCAGCATGAGCACACTATCTCTCAACGCCGCCGCCTATATTCGCCTCCAGGCCCAGGTAAACCTTAGCGGCACGTTCAATCACACCCTGCATTCGTGTGATGGCTGCCAATCCGTAGCGGCTCAGGTCGAGATTGAACAGTGCACCGCCGGCATCACGGTGATGGTGCGCATCTGCGGGACGCTCAATACGTCAGTCACCCTCGATAAGAACCGCAAAAACAACGCCACGCGCGTTGCGAGCTTTATCGAAGGTATCGCCAACGGCCGCAGCCCTACCGGGGTGCCCGACGTAGATGAGCATGAAGCTGTCAGCGATATAGAGGCCACCCTACGTCTGGCTATCCGACGTGGGCGCGGCATTTACCATCTGATCGCTGACGAACTGGAGCCCTCGCTCCAGATCCAGCGCAACCCACGCGGCGGCTATATCGCCAAGCTCGAAATCGACGACGACGCCGGCTGCCTACTCACCCTGCCCGCCGACAACCAGCGCGCCTACGCAATGTTGGCTGAAAACCTCAATCAATTCCTGCAGGGCTACCGCAATAGCCTCGCAGCCGCCGCATGAGGTGCCGCCGTGAGCTTATCCCTCAAACGCGTAGCCGAACGCCTTGGTTTGGGTCACCGCGAGCTGATGCAACGCATGCGCGACAAAGGTCTGCTGGATAAAAAAAATCTGCCAGCTAACCCAGCCGCAACCAAAGACTTCTTGGTCACCCGTGAGGGCCGCTGGTTTCACGAGAAGTACGGCATGCAATACCAGCGCACCACGCGCGTGACCGATATCGGCATCTCCTGGCTGGCCAAGCAAATTGGTATTGAGCGCCCAGCCCCACCCGCCGTGCCCGACCCGCGAGAAGTCGCGTAATGAGACAGCCCGAAGCATGGCCGCGCCAGTACGCCCGCCAGATCACGGCGATGCGAACCCGTGAGGAACGCATCGCCGCGCTGGCAGAAGTACCGGAGCACCTACGCGAGCTGGTGCGCACCCACGTCGAGATCGCCTGGAACCACCCCCGAGGTAACACACATGGACCGCAAACTGATTGATACCCTACTGATCGAGCTGCTGAATCTAGCCGAAGAGCGCCGTACGCCCGAGAAGATTCTGGCCAACCTCACACTGGCCGCCACTGCTGCCGGCATTTCCCTCAGCACCAGTGCCGCACCGCTGCAGATCGAGCACCTGCAACTGGCGGCTGCCCTCGACCAGCTCGTCATCGACCTCGGTCCGAACTACCGGGCCCGCGCCATGCTGCGCCTTGGCTACGGAATTGAGGGAGTAGAGCTAGGTGCCGTGCTCGAACCACTAGACAGCACCTCCCCACTGCCGCGTTTCGTAGCCTTCGGCAGCACAGCACGCGCGGCACTGGCAGCCATCAACCGCGACATTAGAGCAAGCCACCAACCTCATGCCAAAGCAGCGCCGCAACGTAAAACCGGAAAACTGACGCTCGGCAGTCTCCAAGCGCAAGTAGATAAGGCCAACGCAGCATGACGGCCTCCCCACAGCGCGAACTGCGCCTGCCGAAAGCGCCCAGAAGTCAAACCGTTGAGCTGCTGTACCGAATCTTCGGAGATCTACTCGTACCCTTTGAACAGGTACGCGAACGCTACTTCAGCAATCTCAACCAGGACAACTTCACTCGCGCACTAACAAGTGGCCGTGTTGCGCTGCCCATCACCACCCTGGATACCAGCGCCAAGCGTTCCCGCTTCATCGACATCCGACATCTGGCCATCTTCATTGATACACAGTCGGATGCCGCAGATGAGGAGATGGCAAACACTCAATCTCACACGTTACCGAGACCTCATAGCAATCCGGAAGAAAACTGACATGTCACTTCAAGACTATTGCCGGCACTGCCGGGCACAGTTATCGGCGGACGGAACAACCGACCGACTTTGCGAGCGTTGTAGCTATCTCGCAGCCGACTACCGCCTATACGACGATCTACGCGAAGAAGGTTACATGCCGTACCAAGCCAAGCTGATGTGTGGCCTGGCAGATCCACCAGATCCTAATCACGAATAAATCTGTACCAACACTGCTGCCACCACCAGCTAAGCGAATCCAACAGGAGCAAACCACATGACAGCACTTGAAATTTGCGCACTGATCTCCGTCGTAATCTCGGTCGCCATTCTTTACTGGAGTGGTTATCGAGGCGGCTTAAAGGATGGTTGGAGCGAAGGCTACGACGACGGCCACGCCAAAGGCTACATCGAGGGCATTGAGGAGGGCGAGTCGTCGAGCGCGACGGCTCTTGAACAGGCTACGAAACGATGCACGCGCCTGGAGCTGATTTTGATCCGCGAGCCACAGGACCGTCAGATCCTTTTGGATATCGCCGGAAAGCTCAAACTCGCCGCCGATACATTCCGCGCATTGCAATCCGAAAGCCACGCCACCCAAGCACTCGTTTTGCGTGACCACGCATTGAGCATGGCCGACGAGCTGGATTCCTTTCACCAGGAGGATCCAGCATGAGCCGCCCAATCCCAATGCTGCGTCTGACGCCCCAGGCCGCCGGAACACTGCAGCAGCAGTACACCAAGGCCATGAAGGAACTGAGCGCGGTGACTCGCCATAACAAAGAGTTCGACCGGCAGTTGAAAGCGCTGATCGGTTACGACGCCCTGCGCGAATTGCACAAGGCAACTGACAACGCCCTGCTGCTGGCCGATCTCGTGAAGGAGGCCGCATGAACTGGATCCTCACCCACACCGGCAAACGTTTTGACCTGTTCGAGCCTGACGCCGACATGATCGATCCACGGGACATTTCCCACTCACTGGCACACCTCTGCCGCTTCAACGGGCACACCCGCGAGTTCTACAGCGTGGCGCAACACAGTTGCATCGTCGCCGAGCTGGTGCCGGAAGAACACAAGCTAGCTGCCTTGCTCCATGACGCGCCAGAGGCGTACCTGGGCGACATGACCAAGCCACTTAAGCAGTGGATACATGCATACCAGGACTTTGAAGACTGGATATGGCAACGCGTGTGCCAGCGCTTCGACATCGCTGCCGAACTTCCTGCGTGCGTCCACCAGGCCGACTTGATTGCGCTGGCCACCGAACGCCGCGACCTCATGCCAACCGACCCGGCTATCTGGGATTGCTTGGTCGGCATACAACCCATGGCTGAAACCATCCGTCCATGGCCAGCCGCAGAAGCCCGACTCACCTATCACCAGCGCCTGATGGACCAACTCGCTGTCGAACATCGGAGGAAAGCGGCATGAAGAACCAACAGGAAAACATCAGCGCCGGTGCCGCTTTGCTCCGAAGCGCCAGTGGTGTCGACACGCCAGTAACAAACAGTCTCTGCTGCGCAGCAGCAGGCATTATTGCTCCTTCCAGCGCCACTGCCGAGTCACGTATACCCCACGAAAAGCTGCGCGGGGCAGCGGTCAGTGATGCAACGCTTACCGCTTCCTCCCGCCCGACCGCGCAGCTTGTCGTGGGGTATACGCACGCATCGGGACATATAAGCGTGGCTCAGCCGGGGGGTGCCGTATGACCGTCTTTCTTCTGCTGTACCTGTGCGCAGACGCCACCCGAACAAACTGCCAGGTATTGCCAGCTCAGCATTGGAATGGACCGGACGCGTACGAGCAGTGCATTGGCACCATTCCTGGGCTCACCAAAGCACTGACAGCCCCCAACCGAAAACGGCACCGATTCGTCTGCGAGATCCAATCCGACGGCGCGCAACCCGCAGAGCAGAAGCTACTACCGTCGCGCGCTCATCAATCATTTCGGATGTAAGAGGGGGTGACCATGAACATATCATCTCGTAACGATAAAGGCGGCACGAGCGAGCTCAAACGCGAAGATCGGTACATCGTCATCAAGCACAGCGATATCCAGGGTTTCTGGAGAGAAGATGTCAGAGAGCAATTCTTTGCCGCTCTGGAGCGCCTGAATGAGCATCACGTGCGCATACCCCAGCGGAAGTACTTGGTGATCGAAAGCGACTGGCCCGAATACGAGCCGGCCTGGCACATGATCGAGCGGCGTGTAAACGGTGCCACTGGCAGGCATCCTGAAGTGGTCGCCGTGATCAATGAGGAAGGCGAGCACTTCAAAGAAACAGTTGTAGAACATCGACCGGGAATTGACCGGCTTCCCGTGGGAACTGAGTTGGTGGACCGCGCCCATGTCAACCGGTTGCAGGCCGAGCTCGACGCACTACAACAGCGCCTGCTGGATGCGCCTGAATCGGCACCTTGCGCAAACCCTCAAGTTGAACCTGATCCGGTACTCTGCAAGTTCTATGACGTGACTGATTGGTCGGGCCTTGTGCGCGAACTGATTGGCCATGTGGCTCAGCTCCAGGACTCGGCAAAGCGCAACGTAAAGCCATGGGAGGACACTTTCCCACCGACGCTCCTACCGGCCTACATCGAGCGCGCGAATGCCAGCAATACGGCAGCCCAGCGCGAGCCGGTGCCGTGCAGCCATGAGTGGACGGACGATGGTGGTTATCTGCTCGTGTGTACTGCCTGCGGGGTACAAGAGGACCATGACCCTGGATGGCAAGATATGGATTCCGCGCCCCGTGATGGAACTATGCTGCGGCTGCTGGTCGAGTTTGAAGATCATTCAACGGAAGATGCCGATCAGGCCCCTACCATCGGCGCGAACAACTTCGACAATGACGGCGAGGATCGGTGGAAGTTCGCTGGATGGTGCTGGTCTCACGACCACTTCACGGAAGGCAAGGGCATTCCGGTCGGTTGGCTTCCAATGCTGGAGGTGAAAGCCACTGGCATTGCCGAGCAGCCCGCACCAATGCCCACGCCGGATGACCGCGAGGAATTAATTGGTCAGTTAGCTGACGAGATAGGTCGGCTTGGAATGTGCTCTGCTGCTGACCGTGAGCTGTTCGAGCGGATCATCGACGCCAACTATCGCAAGCAGGTGGCGACATGAGCACTCGCAATATCGTCAGCGTCAGCGGCGGCAAAGACAGCACTGCCACTCTGCTGGTCGCCATGGCCCTAGAGGCACCCAATCTGCAGGCCGTCTTCGCCGATACTGGTAACGAGCACGAACAGACTTACGAGTACCTTGACTACCTGGAACAAGCCACACGCACGAAAATAACCCGCGTGCGAGCTGACTTTACCAAGCGTATCGAAGGCAAGCGCCGATTCATTGAGTCGAAATGGCGAGCGCAAGGCATCGCAGAGGAGGTGGTGCTTGCAGCGTTGGATGTGCTGCAGCCAACCGGTAATCCGTTCCTAGATCTGTGCATCTGGAAAGGCCGGTTTCCTAGCCGCAAGGCCCAGTTCTGCACCATGGAACTGAAGCGCGACCCTATGCTTGAGCAAGTAGTCATGCCGTTGATGGGTGCCGGCGACATGATCTTGAGCTGGCAGGGTGTGCGTGCAGACGAGTCGCTGAACAGACGATATCTGCCGGAGTGCGACGAAGTGGGTGGAGGCCTGTTCAACTACCGCCCGATCTTGAAGTGGGATGTCCCGGCGGTGTTCGAGGCTCACCGCTACATGGGCATTAAACCGAATCCGCTTTATTCACAAGGCATGGGGCGCGTGGGCTGCATGCCCTGCATCAACTGCCGCAAGGATGAATTACGGGAAATTGCCCTGCGGTTCCCCGACGCGATTGACCGGATCGATCGCTGGGAGCGAACCGTCCAGCAGGCCAGCAAACGCGGTGCTGCCACATTCTTTGCCGGATCTAACGCTAAGCATCCGAAAGGATCAATCTCAGGCATGACAGCCATTGAAGTCATGGAGATCGCAAGCATTCGCCAGGCCGTTGAATGGTCCAAGACAGCCCGAGGCGGCATCCAATACGACCTGATGATTGCTACTGACGCCTCCGCCTGCTCCAGCGCCTACGGGCTCTGCGAGTCGGCCTGGGAGCCAGTAACCATGGAGGCAGCATAATGATTTTCGACGCCAAGACAGACACCCTGTCAAACGCCACAATCAGTGGAGTCACCCATGAAGGGTTCACCTGCAGGACTCGTGACGGAAAAAAACTAAGCCTGGCACTCGTCGACGAGGAAGGCAATGTAGTCGCCGCTGGGCAGCATGTAGCCCAAGAAGCCTGGAATGTCTGCATTCAGGTGCAACATAACTTTTGGATTGGTCAGGGCCACCTACGGGTACTCAGCAAACCGCTCCCCCTCACGACGGACAAGGCAGCCTAAATCTAAACTCCAAAACCAACCTGCCACTCCCCGGTTTTGCGATCTATCCGCAACAACCGGGGCTGGCCACCCTTCCCAACCAGCAACAAATCAATCAGCATTCCCTCTCGACCAACCGCCTGCATACCATGGTGGTACACAACAATTCGCTCAAATGTCTCCCGCACCAGGTGGCGGACCTTCATCCGCGAATCAAAATCCAGCGCCTCTACACCCGACGCCAAGCTCGACCATGCCTCAGCGAGCGCTGGCTGATCACGATTTGACACCGCCACCAGCTCCCGCTCGGCCTGTGCCACCTCTTTTTGCATGGACAAATGCTGCTCTTCGAGTTCACGGGCCTTGCGCACAAATGTTAACGGTGCAGCACCACCCTCAGCCGCAAGCAATGCCTCACTCACTCGCTCAAGCTGTTGCTCGATCGCTGACGTTTCTGTCTTGGCCTTCGCCAGCCGCGCACGTATCACCTGTGTCTGATCACGCTCTTCAAGCAAGCTGCTGAGATTCATCTGATCAGCGCAGTAACTCATCAACGCCTTCTCGATTGGCACGACACTGCAACTCCCTCCCACGGGGCATCCGCTGTTTTGCGAGTAACCCACGCAGATCACACGCCGATGACCGTCAGACAAACTGCCGTCAGGCCTGGCGCGGTGCATTACGTTTTGCCCGATCACGGCCGTACCGCAGTATCCGCAGTACGTAATGCCAAGGCCGGTAATAAGCCCAGGTATCTCACCTTTGCCTTTGCGCCGAACGCGGCTATTAATCAGTAACTCCAGATCCGCGTACTCGGCGGCATCCATAAGCGATGGGTAATAGCCCTCCAAGCGATACGTTTCGCCGTCCAGTTCCAGTACCTTGGCACCCACCAACGCCGGCAATCTCACTAAACGGTAAACCTGCAGCGCGGTGACGCCCTTCGCGGTCACCGCCAATCCGCGCTCTGTAAGCTCTCTAATGATACGGACCGAGCCATAACCCTGACGGAACAGATCGATAACCAGGCGAACACCTTCCACTCGATCCGGGATGAACTGCCAGCCCTGGCCATCCCAGTGCAGCCACTGGGGATCCTTACCATTGCGAATGACGCCACGATATGTACCAGCGATCCAGCCTTCACACTGTCGACGGATTGCCGCTTTCACACGCTTTGACTTGGTGTCCGACTCTTCATGCGCCCGGATCATAACGAGGAGCGAGTACACCAGGTCCATTGGCTGCGCTTTCAGACCGGCACGGTTGTACTCTCGACCATCACTGGCCGTAACAACTGTAATGCCGGCATTGATAATCTGCGCCAATTGAGCCTGGGCCTGAATGGGCTCAGCCCGACTCAGTCGGTCCAGCCCTTCAACGACCAGGACTGAACCGTCAGCGATTCGGCCATCCTCGACCGCCTGGAGAAAGACGCCTAAGGCACCCTGCTTGACGTGGCGCTGGTGATAGGCGGATAGCCCTTCATCCCTAAGGGATAAGGATTCATCCAGCGCCAACCCCTTCTCCGCCGCCCAGCGCTGGGCGTACTGCAGTTGACGATCAGCGCTACTACCGGTCGCCTGCCGGGGGTCTGAGAAGCGTAAATAGCTGTATACTCGCGCACCGTTTTTTGCCATTAGAAAATATAAGCCCTGATGAGGATCTACCTATAATGATGACAGAGAAAGCCCCGCGTGTAGGTATGATATCGTTAGGGTGCCCGAAGGCCCTGGTTGACTCCGAACGCATCCTGACCCAACTGCGCATGGAAGGTTATGACGTGGTGTCCACTTACCAGGACGCGGACGTGGTGGTGGTCAATACCTGCGGCTTCATCGACTCGGCCAAGGCAGAGTCGCTGGAAGTGATCGGCGAAGCCATCAAGGAAAACGGCAAGGTCATCGTGACCGGCTGCATGGGTGTGGAAGAAGGCAATATCCGCAATGTGCACCCGAGCGTGTTGGCGGTGACCGGCCCGCAGCAGTACGAACAGGTGGTCAACGCCGTGCACGACGTCGTGCCACCGCGCCAGGACCACAACCCGCTGATCGACCTGGTGCCGCCGCAAGGCATCAAGCTGACCCCGCGTCACTACGCGTACCTGAAGATTTCCGAAGGCTGCAACCACAGTTGCAGCTTCTGCATCATCCCGTCGATGCGCGGCAAGCTGGTCAGCCGCCCCGTGGGTGATGTATTGGACGAAGCCCAGCGCCTGGTCAAATCCGGCGTAAAAGAGCTGCTGGTGATCTCCCAGGACACCAGCGCCTATGGCGTCGACGTGAAGTACCGCACCGGCTTCTGGAACGGCGCGCCGGTGAAAACCCGCATGACCGAACTGTGCGAAGCCTTGAGCAGCCTGGGTGTGTGGGTGCGCCTGCACTACGTTTACCCGTACCCGCACGTGGACGAGTTGATCCCGCTGATGGCCGCCGGCAAGATCCTGCCGTACCTGGACATCCCGTTCCAGCACGCCAGCCCGAAAGTGCTCAAGGCCATGAAACGCCCGGCCTTCGAGGACAAGACCCTGGCGCGCATCAAGAACTGGCGCGAAATCTGCCCGGACCTGATCATCCGTTCGACCTTTATCGTGGGCTTCCCCGGCGAAACCGAAGAAGACTTCCAATACCTGCTCGACTGGCTGACCGAAGCCCAGCTGGACCGCGTCGGCTGCTTCCAGTACTCGCCGGTGGAAGGTGCCCCGGCCAACCTGCTGGACCTGGCCGTGGTGCCGGATGACGTCAAGCAGGACCGTTGGGAGCGCTTCATGGCGCATCAGCAAGCGATCAGCTCGGCGCGCCTGCAACTGCGCATCGGCAAGGAAATCGAAGTGCTGATCGACGAAGTCGATGAACAAGGCGCGGTTGGCCGTTGCTTCTTCGATGCGCCGGAAATCGACGGCAACGTGTTTATCGACGATGCCACGGGCTTGAAGCCAGGTGACAAGGTCTGGTGCACCGTGACCGACGCCGACGAATACGACCTGTGGGCTGAAAAACGCGACTGATCGCTTCCGCCTGTAAATAAAGTGCAAAAGCCCTGCCTCTGGACAAGATGCGGGGCTTTTTTAGGTCTATCGTTTTGCCCATCGACGCCAATTTCGGCAAGGGGCAGCGGGCATGCGTCAGCATTCGGTTATCCATACACCCAGAACCAGCGACTACGCGCATTTGGCAAGGATCTGGGAGGCCTCGGTGCGGGCCACCCATGATTTCCTGCCGGACAGTTATATCGAGCTGCTGAAAAACCTGGTGCTGACCCGCTACCTGGACTCGGTGATGCTGATCTGCACCAAGGACTCGCGCCAGCGCATTACCGGGTTTGCCGGGGTGGCCGCAGGCAAGGTCGAGATGTTGTTTATCGACCCGCAATACCGTGGCCAGGGGCTGGGCCGGCAATTGCTGCGGTACGCGATCGAATGCATGAATGCCGATGAGCTGGACGTCAACGAACAGAACCCCCAGGCCCTGGGCTTTTACTTCAAACAAGGCTTCGAGGTGATCGGACGCACAGAGCATGATGGCCTGGGGCAGCCTTATCCGTTGCTGCATTTGCGTTTGCGCCAGGCGCCGCAGCAGGCGCGCCAGGGTTAAATGAAATGGAGCCGGGATTAACCGGCTCCAGGCAGGTACAATAGCCGCCCCCTTTTGCTACGGCCCTTGTCATGACTGACCCCATACGCCTCTCCAAACGCCTTATCGAACTGGTCGGTTGCTCCCGTCGGGAGGCTGAGCTGTTTATCGAAGGCGGCTGGGTCTCGGTGGACGGTGAAGTGATCGACGAGCCGCAGTTCAAGGTCACGACTCAAAAGGTCGAATTGGACCCCGACGCCAAGGCCACCGCGCCGGAGCCGGTGACTATCCTGCTGCACGCGCCGGTTGGCGTGGATGCCGAGACGGCCATGGCCTCGATCAGCGCCGAAACGCTGTCCGAAGAGCACCGCTTCAGCAAGCGCCCGCTCAAGGGGCATTTCCTGCGCCTGACCGCCAGCGCCGACTTGCAAGCCAAGGCCAGCGGCCTGCTGGTGTTCACCCAGGACTGGAAGATACTGCGCAAGTTGACCGCCGATGCCGCCAAGATCGAGCAGGAATACGTGGTCGAGGTCGAGGGCGACATGGTTGCCCATGGCCTGAACCGCCTCAACCATGGCCTGACCTACAAAGGCAAAGAGCTGCCGGCGGTGAAAGCCAGCTGGCAGAACGAAAACCGCCTGCGCTTTGCGATGAAAAACCCGCAACCGGGCGTGATCGCCCTGTTCTGCGAAGCGGTTGGCTTGAAGGTCATCGCCATCCGCCGTATCCGCATCGGCGGCGTGTCCATCGGCAAGGTGCCGGTAGGTCAATGGCGTTATCTGTCCGGCAAAGAGAAGTTCTAAGCCACTCCCCCTTTCCAGGCGCCGCCCCACCCGGCGGCGCCCACTGTTGAAAACCAGGATTGCCCACCATGATTCACAATGACGTACTGCGCAGCGTGCGCTACATGCTCGACATCAGCGACAACAAGATGGTCGAGATCATCAAGCTCGGCGGCATGGACGTGACCAAGGAAGACCTGCTGACTTACCTCAAGAAAGACGAGGAAGAGGGCTTCGTGTTCTGCCCGGATGAGGTCATGGCGCATTTCCTCGATGGCCTGGTGATTTTCAAGCGTGGCAAGGACGAAAGCCGTCCGCCACAGCCGATCGAAACCCCGGTGACCAACAACATCATCCTCAAGAAACTGCGCGTGGCCTTCGAACTCAAGGAAGACGACATGCATGCCATCCTCAAGGCCGCCGAGTTCCCGGTGTCCAAGCCGGAGCTGAGCGCGCTGTTCCGCAAGGCCGGCCACACCAACTACCGTCCGTGCGGCGACCAGTTGCTGCGTAACTTCCTCAAGGGCCTGACGCTGCGGGTTCGCGCGTAAACCATGAGTTACCACGTCTCGCCCGTCGGCTTCGTGCGCTCCTGTTTCAAGGAGAAGTTCGCCATTCCGCGCCAGCCGCAACTGGCGCCTGCCGCACGGGGCGTGCTGGAACTGGTCGCGCCGTTCGACCAGGGCGAGGCGGTGCAGGGCCTGGAGCAGGTCAGCCATGTTTGGCTGTTGTTTCTGTTCCACCAGGCCCTGGAAGACAAGCCACGCTTGAAAGTGCGCCCGCCGCGCCTGGGCGGCAACACGTCCATGGGCGTATTTGCCACCCGCGCCACCCATCGGCCCAATGGGATTGGCCAGTCGGTGGTGAAGCTGGACAAGGTGGAGCCGGGGCGACTATGGATTTCCGGGATTGATTTGCTCGATGGCACACCGGTGCTGGATATCAAGCCGTATGTGCCCTACGCCGACATCATCGACACGGCCACCAACAGCATCGCCAGTGGTGCGCCGCAACTGATTCCGGTGCAATGGCTGAAGACGGCGCTGCAACAGGCACAAGGCCACGCCCAGCGCCTTGGGGAGCCGTTGGTGGAGTTGATCGATCAGTGCCTGGCGCAGGATCCACGGCCGGCGTACCAGACACCTGGGCCTGAGCGCGAATATGGAGCGCAGTTCTGGGATGTGGATGTGCGCTGGCACTATCCCGAGGCTGGGATGATTTGTGTGCTGGAAGTGGTGCCGGCTGGATAAACCGGAAACCCAATGTGGGAGGGGGCTTGCCCCCGATGGCAGTGGGTCTGTCGACATGTAAGTTGACTGAATCACCGTCATCGGGGGCAAGCCCCCTCCCACATTCAGATCTTCTGTGTTGCCCAGTCAGCACATGGCCTGACTGCTTTACTTCTCGACGAACGCGCGCTCGATCAGGTAATCACCCGGCTCACGCATGCGCGGCGAAACTTTCAGGCCGAAGCTGTTCAGCACTTCGCTGGTCTCGTCCAACATGCTTGGGCTGCCGCACAGCATGGCGCGGTCGTCCTCGGGGTTGATCGGTGGCAGGCCGATGTCACGGAACAGCTTGCCACTGCGCATCAGGTCGGTCAGGCGGCCTTCGTTCTCGAACGGTTCACGGGTCACGGTCGGGTAGTAGATCAACTTTTCACGCAGGGCTTCGCCGAAGAATTCGTTCTGCGGCAAGTGCTCGGTGATGAATTCGCGGTAGGCGACTTCGTTGACGTAACGCACGCCGTGGCACAGGATCACTTTTTCGAAACGCTCGTAGGTTTCCGGATCCTGGATCACGCTCATAAACGGCGCCAGGCCAGTACCGGTGCTGAGCAGGTACAGGTGTTTGCCCGGCTTCAGATCGTCAAGCACCAGGGTGCCTGTCGGTTTCTTGCTGATGATGATCTCGTCGCCTTCCTTCAAATGCTGCAATTGGGAAGTCAGCGGGCCATCCGGCACCTTGATGCTGAAGAATTCCAGATGCTCTTCCCAGTTCGGGCTGGCAATGGAATATGCGCGCATGAGCGGGCGGCCGTTGGGCTGTTGCAGGCCGATCATCACGAACTGACCGTTCTCGAAGCGCAGGCCCGGATCGCGGGTGCACTTGAAGCTGAACAGAGTGTCGTTCCAGTGATGAACACTGAGGACACGCTCGTGGTTCATGTTGCTCATGTACGGGGGACTCCTGGAAATGGGTCTGCGCCAAATGATAGGTGCGCAATTGCACAGCATTCTAATGGCGGCGACAATATCTGTTAACTGGATTATTAAGATAAGGGTTATCGGTTATATCGATATGCGATTTACTCTCCGTCAACTGCAAGTCTTCGTCGCCGTCGCCCAGCAGGAAAGCGTGTCCCGCGCTGCTGGTCTCCTGGCCTTATCTCAATCCGCCGCCAGCACTTCGATTACCGAGCTGGAGCGTCAATCCAGCTGCCAATTGTTCGACCGCGCCGGTAAACGCCTGAGCCTCAACGCCCTCGGGCACCAGCTGTTACCCCAGGCGGTGGCCCTGTTGGACCAGGCCAAGGAAATCGAGGACCTGCTCAACGGCAAGTCCGGTTTCGGCTCCCTGGCGGTCGGCGCAACCCTGACCATCGGCAATTACCTGGCCACCCTGCTGATCGGCAGCTTTATGCAGCAGCACCCCGAAAGCCAGGTGAAGCTGCATGTACAGAACACAGCCAATATCGTGCACCAGGTGGCCCACTATGAAATTGACCTGGGTCTAATCGAAGGCGATTGCAGCCACCCGGATATCGAGGTGCAAACCTGGGTAGAGGATGAACTGGTGGTGTTTTGCGCGCCGCAGCACCACCTGGCCAAGCGCGGCATAGCGACCATGGAAGCGTTGACCCATGAAGCCTGGATCCTGCGGGAGCAAGGCTCAGGTACACGACTGACCTTCGACCAGGCCATGCGCCATCACCGCAGCGCGCTGAATATCCGCCTGGAGCTGGAACACACCGAGGCGATCAAGCGTGCAGTGGAGTCCGGGCTGGGGATTGGCTGTATTTCCCGATTGGCGCTGCGTGATGCCTTCCGCCGGGGCAGCCTGGTGCCCGTGGAAACCCCGGACCTGGACCTGGCCCGGCAGTTCTACTTCATCTGGCATAAACAGAAGTACCAGACCTCGGCCATGCGCGAGTTTCTCGAACTGTGCCGCGCCTTTACCGCCGGGGTACAGCGCAGCGACGAGATCGTGCTGCCGAGCATTGCCTGAGCCTTAGATCAGGATCACGGCCCACACCAGAGTGATCATGGTCAGGGCCACGAATTGCGCGGCGCTGCCCATGTCCTTGGCGTTTTTCGACAGGGGATGACGGTCCAGGGAAATGCGGTCGATCGCCGCCTCTACCGCCGAATTGAGTAATTCAACGATCAAGGCCAGCAGGCATACCGCAATCAGCAACGCACGCTCGACGCGGCTGACGTGCAGGAAGAAGCTCAGTGGGATCAGGATGACGTTCAACAACACCAACTGACGGAAAGCCGCCTCGCCGGTGAAAGCTGCGCGCAGGCCATCCAGGGAGTAGCCCCCTGCATTGAAGATACGTTTGATACCGGTTTGACCCTTGAAAGGCGACATAGATGTAGGCAACTGAACCAAAGGAGTGGGGAAACTAGATCAAGCAAAGTCAAAAAAGCGTGAAGCAATGACCGCTTAATGCTGCGAAATTGACTCAAGTTGTTGCAAGAGCAGTGCTGCCTGGGTACGCGTACGCACGCCCAGCTTGCGAAAGATGGCTGTCACGTGGGCCTTGATGGTCGCTTCCGACACGCTCAACTCGTAGGCGATCTGCTTGTTCAAGAGGCCTTCGCAGACCATGGTCAACACCCGGAACTGCTGGGGTGTCAGGCTGGCCAAGCCATCACGGGCGGCCTTGGCCTCGTCGGACACGTTGATTTCTTCAAACGCTTGCGGCGGCCAGGACACATCGCCCTCCAACACCGCGCGCACGGCACGCTGGATCGCTTCCATGGAACTGGACTTGGGAATGAAACCACTGGCGCCAAACTCCTTGGAGCGCACCACCACGTCGGCCTCTTCCTGGGCCGAGACCATCACCACCGGAATCTGCGGGTATTGCCCGCGCAGCAGCACCAACCCAGAGAAACCATAGGCGCCGGGCATGTTCAGGTCGAGCAGCACCAGGTCCCAGTCGGATTTTTCGGTGAGGCGGGTTTCCAGCTCGGCAATGCTGGCCACTTCGACCAGGCGGACATCGGGGCCCAGGCCCAGGGTTACCGCCTGATGCAATGCACTGCGAAACAGCGGGTGGTCATCGGCTATCAGGATTTCGTATGTGGCCATTGATTAAATGATCCTGTTTTTTATGGCAGCCCTGATGGGTTCAGGGTTCGCCAGTACACAAGGCGACGGCCAGGCAGCCATCGCCACAGGGCAGGCTCAACGTCAAAAACACCTGGAACGACGTTGAAAACTCACGGTTGCGCCCTGATCGGCGCCCAGCATGCCCAGCGCAGCCTGGGGGGTCAAGCACTACGCCCGTGGCATTTTAGCGAGTTGTGGGGCTGCAGTGCCATCATGCAAACGTCGTCTGGTTATACCGCCGGGATATAGGGTGCAAGACGAGTATGGACGATGTCTGCCAAGTCCAGCGGTAACTGGAACTTGGCGGCCAGGTAATGGGTGCTGAACACGTCGAGATAAGCATCCAGCACTTCGCTCGCGGCCTGGTCGGCGGCCAGCTCCAGGCACAGCGCGGCCACTTCGGCGGTGCAGAAGTGATCATCCCGCTTGGAACGCCGCAGTTTATAGCGCGACAGTTGCTCCGGGGCCAGGCTCAGGACAGGCAGATGCTCCAGATAGGGGCTTTTGCGAAACATCTTGCGCGCTTCGCTCCAAGTGCCGTCCAGCAGAATAAACAGCGGGCGCTTGCCCTCCCCTACGACGACTTCGCTGACCACTCGCTCAGGTGCGACAAATTCGCCAGGGAATACGATATACGGCTGCCATTGCGGATCTGCGAGCAAGATGAGCAGTTCAGGATCGACCTCGGTGCGCGACCAGGCAAATGCACGGGTGTCGTCGATGACATCAGCGATCAGCCAGCCGGTGTTGCTCGGTTTCATCGGTTCGACGTCGTGCATCAACAGGCACATCGCAGACCGGGCCTCGACCTGAGGCCGCCAGGCACACAGGCAGTATTGCGGGATCACCCGGCAGCCGGGGCAGCGCTCGGCGCGGGAGCCACGGTTGACAAAAGGCCTGACGGCCCGCGCCAGGCGTTGGGTGCGCAGGCGGGAGACGGCATGGCTCATTGGATGCGCCGCACGGAAGAGGAAATCGACACTGGGGGAACTCGAGAAGGGCTTAAGTGGCCGCAGTTTACCAGAGCCCGTCGTACTTCCCATCGATACGCCTGGCTGTCATGGCAAGGGGTCCACTATAATTGCGCGCCACTGAACGCATAGCGCAGTGGCTGGTCTATGCACCAGTAACCGAATCAGGAGAGTTTCATGCTGCGTTCCATGCTGCGTCTTGTTGCCCCATCCGTCGCGCTCGCGTTGGTCCTGCCTGTGGGCGCCCAGGCAGCCTCGTTGCTGGAGGCGCAAATGAACAAGAAGCTGCAAAGCGTCGCGGCCGAAAGCAACAAGGAGCTGCCCCGGGAAATTGACGAAAAAACCCTGGAAGTGGCCTACACCGTTGAGGGAATGCAACTGATCGACCACCTCAGCGTGCTGCCTGATCGCGCCGAACAGATGCGTGCCAACCCCAAGGCAGTGTATTTCCAGCTGGGTCAGAGCGTATGCCTGAACAAGGGCTACCGCGAGCTGATGGCCAAGGGCGCGGTGATGCGCTACGAAATCACCGAGAACAAGACCAACCGTCCTGTGGCATCAGTGAAGTTCGTGGAAGCGGATTGCCCGGCACCGGCTGCGGCGAAAAAGAAAAAGTAATGTGGCTTGGCCCTCGCGCGCTGCTGTCCAGCGGCGCGCCGATTTCCCCGATTCCGTTTCCAGCGGCAGTCAAACTACCGTGATGAGCGACCAATAAGCGGTTGCCAGCCAAGGGTTTTTCGGCCCATGATCAAGTCATCCCAGCAGCCCTTCTACAGCGGTCTTCACGCCGTCCTGTAACATTTTCAGGGCAAAAGAGGGTTGCCCTCCTGCAACTTGCAGTGCAAAGGTTTTTACATCACAAGGAACATACAGAGCCCGCTTTGCCGCTTGGCGAACATTGTTCATTGCCTTGGGCATGCAGCGACACATGCAGTGTCGTGGCGACGGACGAATATCTCGTCGTTGACCTGGCCTCTGTGAAGAAGGAGACGTTGAATGCCTTACGAACCGAATGACCGACTGCTTCAGCATTTTGAAGCAAACGGAGCTGACCTCACACAGCAGGTCGACGCTCAACTCCAGCTGATTGCGCCTGACAGCCCTAACATCCCCCTTTATCGCGACATGATCCTGACCGTTCTGCGCATGGCCCAGGACGACAGTAGCCGCTGGAACGCCAAGATCACCTTGCAGGCGATCCGCGAGCTGGACCACGCTTTCCGTGTACTGGAGCAGTTCAAGGGCCGGCGCAAGGTCACGGTGTTCGGCTCGGCACGCACGCCTGTCGAGAGCCCGTTGTATGCCCTGGCCCGTGAAGTCGGTGCAGCGCTGGCCCGATCAGACTTGATGGTGATCACCGGTGGCGGCGGCGGCATCATGGCGGCGGCTCACGAAGGCGCAGGCCTGGAACATAGCCTTGGGTTCAACATCACCCTGCCATTTGAACAGCACGCCAACCCGACCATCGATGGTACCGAGAACCTGCTGTCCTTCCACTTTTTCTTCACCCGTAAACTGTTCTTCGTCAAGGAAGCCGACGCGTTGGTGCTGTGCCCAGGCGGTTTCGGCACGCTGGATGAAGCGCTGGAAGTGCTGACGTTGATCCAGACCGGTAAAAGCCCACTGGTACCCGTGGTACTGCTGGACGCACCTGGAGGCGGTTTCTGGCAGGGCGCCCTGGACTTTATCCGCAATCAACTGGAAGCCAATCGCTATATCCTCCCCACTGACCTCAAGCTGATACGCCTGGTGTACAGCGCTGAAGAGGCCGTCGAAGAGATCAATCAGTTCTATGCCAACTTCCATTCCACACGCTGGTTGAAGCGTGAATTCGTGGTGCGCATGAATCACCCGCTCAGCGAGCGTGCGCTGGCTCATTTGCAGAACGAGTTCGCCAGCCTACGGTTGAGTGGAGAGTTCCAGCAGCTTGCCTATACCGGCGAGGAGCATGATGAACCGAGGTTCAGCCATTTGACGCGACTGGTGTTCAACTTCAACGGACGCGATCAGGGCCGGCTGCGGGAGTTGGTGGACTACATCAACTTGCCGGAGAACTGGGCGCAGTCCCAGGGGAAGACGCAACAGCGAGTAGCGCCGCAGCCGGCGTGAAATCCAGAAACGCGACGCAGAATCCAGAAACGCAAAAAGGCCCGGCTATTTTCATAGCGGGCCTTTTTTTGGGGCAGTGTTTGGTGGTTCAGGTTTAGATCGAGGGTGAGGCTATTGGGGCTGCTTCGCAGCCCAACGCGGGGCAAGCCCGCTCGCCACACAACAAGCCTGTTCAACACACAGCAAGGTGCTCAGTCGTCCATGTCTCGGCCACTGAGTAAGCGGCTGATCATTTCCATCGAAAAACCGCGATAACTCAAGAAGCGCCCCTGCTTCGCGCGTTCCCTGGCATCAATTGGAAGGTGACCGGCAAACTTGCGGCGCCAGGTGTCCTCCAGTTGCGACTGCCAACTGATACCGCACTCACGTAGGGCAATGTCTATATCGGCGCGCTGCAAACCGCGTTGGCTCAGCTCTTCGCGAATCCGCGCGGGGCCGTAGCCGGAACGGGCTCGGTAGGAGACAAAGCTTTCGAGGTAGCGGGACTCCGACAGCAGCCCTTCTTCCGTCAAACGGTCAAGGGCGGTCTCGATCATCTCAGGCTCCGCGCCGCGCTGACGCAGTTTACGCGTCAGCTCGACTCGACCATGCTCGCGGCGAGCAAGCAGGTCCATTGCGGTGCGCCGAACGGCGACAAGTGTATCCAGTACAACAGTCATCGTTTGCTTCAGATGTCAGTGTCGACTTCTTCTACTTCTTCAACCGGCTCGCGATTGGCGGCCGCTTTCACGTCTGGCGTAGGGGTCAGCAGCTTGTCGCGAATCTGCTTCTCAAGGGTCGCCGCGATATCCGGGTTGTCTTGCAGGAACTTGGCCGAGTTGGCCTTGCCCTGGCCGATTTTGCTGCCGTTGTAGGCATACCAGGCACCGGACTTCTCGACAAAACCGTGCAGCACGCCCAGGTCGATCATCTCGCCGTTCAGGTAGATACCCTTGCCGTAGAGAATCTGGAACTCGGCCTGACGGAATGGCGGTGCGACTTTGTTTTTTACGACCTTGACGCGGGTTTCGCTACCAACGACCTCGTCACCTTCCTTCACCGCGCCCGTACGACGGATGTCCAGACGAACCGAAGCATAGAACTTCAGCGCGTTACCACCGGTGGTGGTTTCCGGGCTGCCGAACATGACGCCGATCTTCATCCGGATCTGGTTGATGAAGATCACCAGGCAGTTGGCATTCTTGATGTTACCGGTGATTTTACGCAGCGCCTGGGACATGAGGCGGGCTTGCAGGCCCACGTGCATATCACCCATTTCGCCTTCGATTTCAGCCTTCGGTACCAGGGCAGCCACGGAGTCGACCACGATCACGTCGATGGCGTTGGAGCGCACCAGCATGTCGGTGATTTCGAGGGCTTGCTCACCGGTGTCCGGTTGGGAAACCAGCAGGTCGTCAACGTTGACGCCCAGCTTGCCGGCATATTCAGGGTCAAGGGCGTGCTCGGCGTCGACGAACGCGCAAGTGGCGCCCATTTTTTGCGCCTGGGCAATCACCGACAGGGTCAGGGTGGTTTTACCGGAAGATTCAGGACCGTAGATTTCAACGATACGGCCTTTTGGCAGGCCGCCAATGCCGAGCGCGATGTCCAGACCCAGAGAGCCAGTGGAGATAGCCGGGATCGCCTGACGGTCATGATCGCCCATACGCATTACGGCACCCTTGCCGAATTGACGTTCGATCTGACCCAGGGCCGCAGCCAAGGCTTTCTTCTTGTTGTCGTCCATTAAAGTCCTCACGTAATCAATAAGGCCTGGCGGCCAACACCTGTATAAGTAGACAGTATTGTTCCACAAAGATCAGAGATCGCCTACCCCTGATTTTCTATTTCTGCTGCAGCTCGTCGCAACAAGCCCTCCAGCGCGGCCTTTACCGTTTGTCGGCGGACCTCGTCGCGGTTACCCGGGAAGTGCGCAAGCTCAGCGGTGACCTCGTCCCCGACGCCGAAGGCCAGCCACACCGTGCCCACCGGTTTTTCCGGCGAACCGCCATCGGGCCCCGCCACGCCACTGACCGCCACGGCAAAACGCGCCAGGCTTTTTTCCTGTGCGCCGCGGACCATCGCCTCCACCACTTCCTGGCTGACCGCGCCGACTTTGGCGAACAGCGCCTCAGGCACGTTCAACTGGCGGGTCTTTTGCCGGTTGGAATAGGTGACATAGCCAGCCTCGAACCACGCCGAACTCCCTGGAATCCGCGTAATAGCCTCGGCAATACCGCCACCGGTACAGGATTCAGCCGTGGTGACGTGGGCATTGAGCACCTGTAAACGGCGACCCAGTTCAGCGGCAAGTTGGGTGATTTCTTTCACGGTCGTCTCCTGGAGTGGGCGGGCGTTTGCCTACCCTACAGGAGCCTATCGACCATGCAAGTTGCAGCATGTATCCAGAGACTAACGCGCAACGGCACGCACATAGGCCTGGCAGGCACGCAAGGCGATCACGGCGTTATCACCGTCGTCGGTGATGGCGATAATTCGCTGAGCATGCGCCGGGTCAAGTCGGGCTCGCGGGGCTGCATGAACCACGCCGCCGGAGGCGGGGGTGGCGGGCATTGTACTGCCTCTGGCGGGGTCGCTGGCGTCGAGAAGGACTGACAACCGCACATCAGCAGTGGCCAGGCGGTCGCGCAGAGCTGCTTGAGTACGTTGGGCATCGCTTAACTCCCGAGTGTGTTGTTGATCGCTGGCGCTGAGCTGTTGTTCCAACGCCTGCCGTTTGTCGTTCTCCGCCTGTTGTTGACGCAAAGCCACTAGATGCTGCTGGCTCAACGCCCGCGCCTGGGCAGACGCCTCGCGCTCAAGCTGCGCACCATAGCGCCAGGCCTGCACCTGCCAAGTCAGCGCGATCAACAGGCAAGCGCCGATCAGCCGGCAAACCGTCAGGTAACGCATAAGACCGCCTTCGCCCGCGCCCATAGCTGCAAGCGGTTTTCCAGCCCATTGAGCCCACCGTTTATGCGCCGGGTGATAGTGGTGAACTGGTCCTTGTCGGCCAGCTCATTCAGGCCGTTGCTCTGCCAGAACCAGGCGGCCGACTCGGCAGCCCATTGCGGTTGCTCCAGCAGTTGCGGTTGACGCAACAAACGATCATCGCCAAACAAGGCCTGGCTACAGGCCAGGTAATTGCGCCGGCCGGTAATTTGGATCAGCCCCCTGCCCCGGTACAGCTGACCATCGCCATCCGCTTCGAGGCTATTGCCCAGGCGTACGGCCAGGCCGCCGGTATCGTATTTGCTCAGGTATTGATCGCTGCCCAGTTCACGGACGTAACGCAGCTCGCCGGATTCGTGGCCGATCTGAGCGAGGAAGGCGGCGATGCGCTTCGCACGGTCAATCTCGAAGCGAACGAAAGCCGCATTCAAGGGCGTTAAAAAAACGCCCGCTCTCAGGCGGGCATCCGGCATAACGCCAAGCAGCTGGGGGAGTGTTATCACCATTGGTTTTACTCTCGAAAAGTCTCTATATCGACAACCCACCCGCCGTGATCGAACTGCGGTATCCCGTCGCCGGATCGCCGACATGCACCACCTGCTTTATCGACCATCGTCCCTGCATATAAGACGGCCAGCTCTCATCCAGCACCAACAGCCCTTCCGCGGCCAACAATGGATTGCCCGGGCAATCGATCACCAACTTCAAATTTTCACGCCCCACACGGCGTAGTTCGCCTTCGGCAACGGCGCGGGCTTCGGCTTCGTTCTGGTAGCGTTGGCGCAAGGTTTTGAACGGAGCATTCCCCACCTGAACCACACGCTGCCTGCCGGCGGCGGCATCCCACCAACTGGCGCGGCAACCTTCGTATTTCGAGCGGGATTTTTCGTCGAGTTTGGCGGTGATAAAGCTCTGTTCACCGGGGCGGTTATCCTCAGTCACCGACAGCTTCACTTCCGGCAGCAACTGGCCGGAGAGCGACTTGGCTCGGCCGGCTTCGGCCAACACATATAGCTCGTTAAACGGTTTGGTGACCGCACTATAGAGGCGGGCAAGGCGCGAAATGAACGCCATGTCACTTTCGTTGGACTGGTCGATGTGCGCGATCGCAATCCCCTCCAGCGCGGGCGCAACTCGCGGTGAATAGCCGTGACGACTGACCAGTTGGCGAAACAGCGCGCCAAGGGTTGTCGGGCCGTAACTGGCGGATCGACGCTGACGGTAACCCGTTGCATCGACCACGCTGAAGGGCGCTGCCGTGGCCACGATCATCAAGCGCATTGGAAACAGCACCGGGGTGCGTTGGGTGACAACAAACTCGCCCTTCTCCACCAACCCCGATTCCAGGTAACCGACACGCAAGCCGATCTTGCCGTTCAGAGTGGGCAGGCCGTCCAAGCCCTCGATATTGAGGGTCAGCTCCAGCCGGTCAGTCTCAATGCCCGCCGCGTCGGTGTGGCTCCAACGCATCAAGCGCTGATTGAGCAGCGCCGCATTGGCGCCATAAAACTCCACGATAGGCGTAAATCCCTGTGCCATGCAGCCTCCTTAATCCCAGGCCAAAACGAGGCGCACCGCCACCGGCCGCGCGCGCATTTCAGGCACGATCACCCACACGCCGGCCGGTAGCACCGGGCCATATTCGGCAAGCTCGGGGTTCAGGCGCCAAAGGGTTTCTTCCGCCGCGTCATCGCAACGGCCCAACTCCCGATAAAGCAACAGGTTGACCGAATCACCGGCGATACTTCGCACTCTACGCATTGACGAATTCCTCCAACTCCAGCGTCCAGGCCATGACCATGGCGGTGCCGTCATCGATCACATTGCTCTGCGTTTCCACGATCGAATTGATCCGCCACAAGCCCCAGTTACGGCCGATGCCATCAACCAGGGGCAACGGCGCCCGCGCATTTTGCAGCGCGCGCAATTCGTCCAGGCGCTGCATGCCTACGCCGTACATGGCCGTGCCGCTGAATGTGAGTTTTTCCAGTTTCTGACCGCTCTGTCGCGACTGCGACTTGCTGGCAATAATAGCCAGGTCACTCCAGCCGCCGTCGCTGTTACGGACCAACGAGGAATAGGCAAATCCTCGAGACAAACCGAAAATAAAGTCGCCGAGCACCATTTGTTGTCGCATCAATCACCTCCAGGAGAATCGGCCAGTGCCGCATTGCGTCGGATGCCGAGGGCGTCGCTGAACATCGGCAGACACTGAAACTGCAGCGCCTGGATCACCTGGTTGACGACCTGCTGGGCATCGGCGGGGTTGACACCGGTGATCTGGATACTCGGGGCGAGGGTCACTTGCACGTTGTCCGTGCGCGCACTGCTGAGTTCCTTACTCACCGCACCGGGTGTTGGCAGGCGATCACTTGACCCGAACAATTTGTCTCCGAGCCAAGCGCCTGCCTCGCTGCCCAGCAGGCCGCCGATTGCGCCACCGACAGCGGTGCCAACGCCGGGGAAAACCATCGTGCCAATGGCCGCACCTGCGGAGGCGCCGGCCCAGGCGCCACCGGCGGTGCTCAGGCCTGAGCCGATGGCATGTGCATCGCCGTTGCGTACACCTTGGATCACGTCCAGGGAGGCTTCGGCGACCCTAAATGGCCCAAGCCGCCGGATGCCGAGGGATTCGAATTTGCCAAGGGCATCGGTCAAGGCCCCCGAGGGCAGGTTGGCCGCGGACGCTGGCGGGTTAGCCATGGCAAAAGCTGGATAGTTTTGTGAGGGCGCGCCCGAATGAAAACCCATTGGCGAGCCGCCCAAAGCCTGGCCGGGTTGCTCGAACAGGCGACGTAATCCTGTATTACGCCCGCTGATGTTTTTGCGCCCTTTGAACACCTTGCCAAGGGAACCTGCGACAAAATCAATGGCTTTTTCGGCGAGCTTGCTTTTGAACGCGTCCCACAATTCGCCTCCAGACTCCTTGATCGCGCTCATCACAGGGCCATCGGCGGGCTCCTTCGCCTTCTCTTCCGGCGCGCTCGCGGTGACGTCGGCCTGCTTGGGCGCCAGGGAATTTCCATTGATGAACAATGTGCTGTTGAGCGCCTCCAACGCCTCACGCAGCCGCACCTGCTCCTGGGTCAATGCGTTGATATCCACACTAAGTGTGACCAACGCAGAGCGCAGCTCCAACGGCGGCTGCGCTGCGGCATCCAGGCTCACGGGCGCCACAGCGCTTGTGGAAAACGGTGCAAGCACATTGCCTAGATCCGCGTCGCCGATCATCCAGCGGTAGTCTTCCTGGGCGAGCTTGATCCCATATTTAGTCTCTTGCATCCCGCTCTACTCCTGTTTAACGCCAAGGCGAGTGATCGCAATGTCGTAGCGGCGCAATGCTTTGGCGGCGTCCCACTCCAGGATCTCCGCTTCATTGACCGAGTACACCAGCGGCACCACATCGAGGATCACGTCGATGTCGCGTTGCGAAAGAAGGCCGCCGGTTGATTTAAAAAATCGTCGATGCGCTCCTGCAATTCGGTCCAATCGGGCACGGTCAGGCCGGCAAGGTCAGGGATCATCAGGCCGGTGCAGTGAGCGGTGATGAACTCGGCGCGCTCTTTGTTGGTGGCGAGTTTTTTCATCACCTTGGTGGCGCGCAGCGCAGGCATTTCCAGAGGCAACTCGGTCAGGGTGCGACCGGCGGCCTCGAGAGGCAGCAGCAAATGGACAGGCTGGTCGTGGGTCACTTCCTGGCGCTCATCCAGAAAGAACGACGCAGGGCGCGTCGACATTTCGTGTACGTACTGAGCGATGCTGACGTAGTCCGGGCGCTTGAGTTGGTCGAGCTCTTTTTCCGACAGGCCGGTGGCGAGTTTCGCCAGTTCGAAAAACTGGTCGTCCTCGTCGTCACCGGCCCGGGCCAGCGCTTCTTTTTGCGCAGCGTAGAACAGCGGCTTGAGTTGAATCTTGTCGATCACCGCGCCGGTATCGGCGGTGATCGGGGACAGCAGCAGGTGCAGCGGTGGCATCCAGGCCATGGGGCTCTTCCTTGGTGAAATAGGGGGCGAGCACTCCCGCCCCCAAGGGTTAAGGCATCAGCACAGCACGGCGCGCATCACCGAGAATGTCGACGCCGTTGAGCACGAACTTCTGGGTGCGCACGTCGATGTCGATCACCGGAATGCCGTTTTCCAAGCGGTTGTAGGTGCGGCAGGACAGCTCCAGGGTGGTGGTGGGCTTGTCGCCCATCTTCAGCTTCGCCTCGGCCAGGGATTTGAGCTTGCCGCCGACGGTGTGATAGGTGAAGTAGGTCTTGCCATCCTGGTCCTGGCCGGCTTCGCGCACGTTCAGCAGGATGTCGTCGCCCAGGCGCACGCCCAGGGCCAGCATGACTTCCGGGCCGGCGCCTTGCAGCACCAGCGTGGCGCCGAGCACCTTGCCGCTCTTGGCCATTTCCTCGGCGATAAAGCGCCCGCCGGACATGGGCTCCATGTCGAACTCGATCTTCGGCGGAGTGAACTCCTCCACCGTCGCGGACAACGGCAGGCCTTGAAGGGTGGCCGCGATGGCCTGTCTGACTCGGTTGGTAAACATTAGAGAACGTCCTCCAGGAACTGCTCGATGATTTCATCACGGGCGTTGAGTTGATAAACCATGTGCTCGTTTGGCGCATAACGGCCGTAGTCGATGACGATGAACCAGGTGCCGTTCTTGTACTTCTCGACACTGTTCAGTTCCGGGTGCAGGTACACGCTGCCGCCGGGGATGGTTTCGTCGGCGACCAGGGTTTGCAGCCAGTCGTTGATGCGCTTGACCTCCTGGTCCATGAAGGACTTGGTGAGGTTCTTGGCCATGGCTTTCTGGCCGGCCTTGACCAGCTTGCGGCTGATCGCGTCTTCCAGGCCGACGTAGCTGATGAACTTGCCGGTGATGGAGCGGTTACCCAGCAGCGAAAAACCGCCCAGGATGGTGCGGGCGTAGTAGCTCACGCCGTAGCGGTTGAGCAGGTCGCCCTCGGTGGAGGTGTCGAGGATGTTGTACTCGACCACGCGGGAAACGTCCTCGGCGAACGTCACCTGGTTGCCTGGGCTTTCCCATTGCTTGACCTTGGCCAACGCCGCAATGGCCAGGGACGACGGCGACAGGAACACATTCTTCTTCGCCGCCTTGGAGTACACCGACGGCATGTTATGCACCAGCAGGCAACGGTCGAAACCGAGGTCGGCACCGCCCAGTTCGCCGCTGTAGGTCACCTGGTCGGCCACCGAGGCGTCCTTGCCATCCAGCACCACGCGGGCCTTGATGCGCTTGCCGAACGCGGCGAACTCACCGGCCACCGCCTTGGTGCCGGTGAAGCCTGGGGCGCCGATGATGGTCAAGTCTTCCGGCACGCTGGCCAGTGCCGCCAGGCCCAACTTGCGACCGGTGACCGGCTCGTTGCCGCCGATCACATTGTTGACGGTATCGGCCGGGGTCGCGCCCTCCTCCACGATCACTACATAGACCGGCACCTTCACCACTTTGAGGATCTGGTACACGGCATGGAACAGCGTGCCGGTCTCGGCACCGGTCGGGTCCAGCAACGCCTGGGTGGTGAAGCTGTTGATGCGAAACGGCGCGTTTTTCGGGATCGACGCATGGGCATTCGGCGCGGTGCCGACCAGGCCGATTACGTTGTCACCCAGGCCACCCATGGCCTCGGGGGATTCAGTGGCATTCACGGTGATGCCGTTGTGCTCGAAGTTCAAAACCTCAGCCATGATTAGTCAGCCTTCTTGGTGGTGGCCTTTTTGGCCGGGGTGGTGTCCTTCGCGGCGAGCACGCTGGTCAGTTCCAGGCGGCCAGCGGTGCGCAGGGCGGATGCTTCGATGTCCAGCAGGTCCAGTTCCTGGCCGACGACGGACCAGTGGCCGGCGTGAGTGGGGAATGGGATGAGGACGGTGTAGGTTTGGCGGTTTGCCATAGGTGAATCTCCGGGCATAAAAAAGGCCGCAATGCGGCTTTCTTTCGTTTCAGATGGATTGTGGTACGGGAAAGCCCCCCAATGGTGCAGGAGTGTTTAGTGAAGTTGAGGTTCTAGCCAGGAAGGGCTCGTCGGACGATGGTTCGCCAACGGAAATTCGGTTTGTTGCGGCCAATTACGCAAGAGGCGTCGATATTCTTGCAACTCGGAATACTGAGCAGGCGTGAGGGTCGTTGGACCACCACTCTCTAGCTCATCACGATGCCTTGAAATAATTCCATCCGTCGGAGACAAATGAACATCGCGCCAAGCTCGCTCAGCAGCAATCAACTCTTCGTCACTGGGTGGCGGCGGTTCAGCCAAAATTGGAAAACCATCATTATTCCAAGCGATGACTTTACCTTCAGACTGACCGACCAATAATTCGGCGTATCTTTCAGTCGAGATCTCAAGTGCATCACTCGGCATAAAACTGTTTATTTCAGGGTCATAAAACCCGCGAGTAGATTTTGAAGCAAACATTGATATCTCCTTATATCAGTAGCCGATCACGATAAAAAAACCACCAAGTTTAGAAGTAGCAGCCCCCGTCGTAGAGAGCATCGCAGTAGCACTCAATGCGTTGGTAGTCATCGACGTCAGAGAGAAAACCGTCGCCCCTCCGTTTCCCAGAATAGACCCGCTGAGACACGCAGTTGGGAACGTTATTGGTAAGGTTGCCGACCAATTTCCAAATCCAGTCCCATTGGAAACGGCAGTTCCCCACTGAATAATCAGCCCATTGGGGAGTTTCTGATAACCGTGGTAGTCTATCGACGAAGCAAACTCGCCAGCTAACTTCAATGCCGCTGCGCCCGACAAAAAATAATTAGTTCCCTGCAACACTAAATCGACTGACGAGCCAGGAGGGATGACCAGACTGGTTTGAGGCCTCGTCGCTATGACTGCTATAGTATCGGTGCCAGCAGGAACCAACTTTGCGTTTACCGAACCTACGTTTCTCACAGAAATCACACTTCCTACCGGCCCGGTGCTAGAGGGCGGTAGTGTTACCGTGAATTCGGTGCTTGAATTCAGCAGCAATACCCTCCCGAAATATTGCGACGTTAAACTTGCACTAACTGAAAGCACGGAGACGTCATTATAGTTTCCCAAAGCCCGCTGCACGAACTGAGTAGACGCGGGCCGCTGGCTGATATCAAACTGCGGAACTACGGCACTGGCAAACATATTTCCGCCGCTGACATACCATGCCCCTGCACCAGTAACGTTATTCAGCAGCGTCAGTTCAAGAATATCGCCATAAATCATGCGTATACTTTTCACACTAACCGACTGACCCGGATCTGCCCCGTATATAAGATCAGTCCCAGCCCGAGTTACCGCTGCCGAAACAGTGTTGTAACAAATTACCGTGACAGTCGCACCATTCGGGAGGTCTGACGAGACGGGGAGATCTACAGTGCTGACTGTGTCACCAAACAATACAGTCATCTGACCCACCGCGGCGGCAGGAATCGAACCACTATTACTTATAGAAGTACTTCCTGAATACTGCTTACCCAGCCGCCGCGTCCACTCAGTCGTTGCCAGCAAGGAAGAGTTATCGAATCGCGGAGCCGATGGCGCCGTTGCCAACCCCTGAAATGCTGGCGAATTGAGCGGTGCAAACCCTTGCGTCACATTCTGAAACGACAAAGGCGTGGTACCCAGTACGATGGCTCCATCCGTGACCAACTGCCAGATCGTATCTGCGAGCGTCACCCCCTGCTCAACTGACACCGTCATCGCTGATGTCACTTTGGCATTTAAGTCTGCATCTTTAGCCCGAACCCATGCTGTGTTCGCCACCATATACAGCCCGTTATCTTTCGCAGCGGTCTGGTTTTTAACAAGAACCCGGTCACCTGCAACAACAGCCACACCATCAATTACTTGTGCTGCACTCAGGGTGATACTTGTCGTGGTCGCCACGCGCACCGATTGTTTCGCATCCAGTTTGGCCAACTCATCAGCCACATAATCCATCACCCAAGCCCGCGTAGCCTTGACCACCGTGTCGTCAATCAACAACGTCACCTGCGACGCGTTACTAGTCTCGAAAACCGAGCGGATATAAAACTCTTTACCCGAACCCGACATCGCCAACACTGGCTTGAATGACTCCGGGTATTTGACGATCGCATAAAGAACCCCCGTGTCCGTCCAAAGCCCAGCCTCCCGCACATACCAGCCACCGACCTCAGGCGGAATAGTCACCTCAGCCAACAACCAGCTCGGATTCCTCTCATCTTGAAAAAGCGCGTTCAATGGCCCGCGCCACACCTCACGTTTCAGCGCTTTGGCGGTGGCGTCGGGGTTGTAGACGGCACCGTTACCATCACCCACCGAAATTTGCGCGAGTTTGATCGGTACGCCAGCAGCCTTGCAGGCAGTTTCATAAGCAATACCTGCATTGGTCAGCAGGGTATAAAAGTCGGCCATTTAGGACCCCTGTGGATAAATAGTGACGGTTTCGATGGTGTAGAGCCCCGCAGCCATAAAGACCATGCCGGACGCTTCAAGCCCCTCGATAACCATCGGATAGATAGTGGTCAGTTCACCGCAGACGGTCGCGGCGCCGATGGAGTGGTTTCCAAATGCGCTCAACCCCAACGTGACAGTGAAAACATCACGTTCGCTCTTGGCTTCCGCCAGACGCCTGTCCAGCCGAGCGTCGAGTTCTTCGCTGTAGGGCAGCTCGGAATAAGCCCTGATGGAAAAGCTGTAGGGTTTGCCTCGTGGGCTCTGTTGATACCAGGCGCGCACTTCGGGGATCAGTTGCAGACCTTTGGCTGCGTTCTCGAGTGCCTTGCGGGTACCGGCCTGTCGAGCGGTGGGCCAGGCGAAACTTACCGTTGCGCGTTTTTCAGCCTCGACAGCGGTGGCACTCCATTCGATTACCCCTCGATCAGCCGCGAGATAAGGTAAAAACTCCGCGGGTGTTTGCATCGGGTCCATCAGTTCGGGAAATGGCGGAGTTACTCGCTCAAGCAGCTGGCTAAAGCCTTGATCCAACGCCTTTTCCAGCGGCGAACTGTTGACCGGCAACAGGCTTGCTTTGGGATCCCTCATAGCGTGCGCACCTCCACCTCGACACCCGTGCAATACGGGGCCTGGAACGCCGTGCTGATGATCGGCTCCAGCGGTTCGAGGATGTGCAGTTGCGCCGCGCCGGCGCTGTGGATGGCGTAGTCGATCCAGCTTGGGTCGACCCGGCCTTCCAGGCGATGACAGGAGTCGGCGTAGGTTTGCAGCAGTTGCTGCGCAGCCACTTGAGTCAGGCCCGAATCCGGTCCGGCATTGATCTTGGCCACCACACGAATTTTGTACCGTTGAATCTGCGCAGCCTGCACGGTGACCAGATCGGTTTCCGGTCGTACATCCGGCCGTGCGAAATGTCGCCGCACACCGTCGAGTAAATCGGCGGAAGGTGTGCCATCCCCTTCCCTGGACAGTACGGTGACCATCACTTCGCCAGGAGCCGTACGTCGCCCGTTGCCATCCTTGACCTGGGCTGCGTAGCCGTCCGGATCGAAGGCGTAGCTGACGGTCACCACGCCCGGCGTAGCGCTCTGCACCTTGACCGACGGCCGCTCGCCGAGGGTGAACACTTCGCGGCGGTACTGCATGCGCGAACCCGCTGCCGGCGCATGGGGTGCCAGGTAATAGCGCAGGCGCGCATCGTCGTCGCTTTCCAGGGTGGGTGGCACCGGCGGGAAGGCGGCCGGGTCGCCGGGGTCGAGCACCTGGCGCTCCAGGCCCATGTCGGCCAGGCGCGCATCCAGGTTGCTGCCGGTGGCCCACCACGCCAGCATCTGCTTGATACGGGCGTTGTATTTGCGCTCATGAGTTTGCAGCCGCACGCAAAACGCTTCCAGGGCCAGGGTCAGCAGCTCGCTTTCGTTATCGAGGCTGACCTTGAGCTTGGCTGCGGTTTGCGGCGCGCGGGTGGCGACGTAGTCGACGACGAACGCCTTGAACTCCGCCAGCAGCGGTTCGAATTCATCGACCGCGATAATCGCCGGCTCCGCCAGTTGGTTCTGGCCAGGGATCAGCATGCTCATGTCACGACCTCGAAGGATTGTTGGCGGTTTTTCCAGGTACCGGCAAAACGCAGCAATAAACCTGCGCCCTGGCGCGTGGCGACAATGACCTGGGGTTGGAAATCGGCGATGCCGTTCTGGGTGGTGTAGAACGCTTGCGCGGCGTGGCTTTGGGCGAGGATCAGCAGATCGTCACCGAGGTTCTGGCCGAGCAGTTGCGGGATCAGCGAGCCGTACAACGGGCGCTTCTGGCGAGTGCCCACGGGGGTGGTCAGCGCTCGGGTGGCACGCTGTACAAATTGCAGCCAGTCATCGACCGCTGCCCCGGTGTTCCTATCGATTCCGATCATGGCAAATCCTTATGCGCTGCTGATCACACGGCCCTGGTGATCCACCAGTGGGCCGCTCAAGTGCACACCGCCAGCGTCCAGCAGCAGGCCGACGGCACCGAGTTGCACAGCGATGTGATCGGCC
This sequence comes from Pseudomonas sp. MPR-R2A5, assembly GCF_058793055.1. Classification (NCBI taxonomy): domain Bacteria; kingdom Pseudomonadati; phylum Pseudomonadota; class Gammaproteobacteria; order Pseudomonadales; family Pseudomonadaceae; genus Pseudomonas; species Pseudomonas sp. MPR-R2A5. The sequence goes on along the minus strand of NZ_JBXAFK010000021.1, from coordinate 51,967 downwards.
GTCATTTGCAGGGTGGCGGGGCCGACTTTCACCTCGACCTGTTCGCGGGAACCGCTGAGGGTCGTGGGGCCGTTGGCCCAGTTGAAGGTGTGGCTGGCGTCGTCGTAATCGCTCTGGGTACCGTCCTGATAACGGCGTCGGGTCAATGACGCAACGCTGGAGACCGGCGGAAACAAGCTACTGTTGAGGCCGAAGAGGGCTACAGACTGCGCACCGCCCTCTCCACCGCCATAGTTGAGCAACAGACATTGCTCCCCCACGGAAGGAATGCGGGTTTCGCTCTGCGCCCCGGCACTGGGGTTGAAGAAGCGGATCGCCGGGCTGAGCAACTCACCGTGGCTGACCTTGCAGGTATTGCCGGCGGCGTCGACCTCCTGGCACACGCCAATGCGGCAGAAACTATCCGCGCGTCGATACAGGTCTTCGAGCTGGGCTTCCATTTCCGCCAGGCGCTCGATAATCGGCCCCAGTTGCATGCGTAACAATGCGTCGAACATGGCCTACTCCTGCAACGGGCGATATTGATCCGGATCGTCGATGTCCGAGACTTCCCAGGTGCAGGCAAACAACGGCGTACCTGTGGGATCTTCGAGCAGCGACGGGCCGAAATAGAGGTTTTGGGTGAAGGACACGGTCCAGCTGTCGTAGTCCGTTTCGTTACCGGTGAGTACCGTCGGTGCCGCGACGATGGCCGTGGGCAGGTCGCACTGATCAGGCGGCAGGCCCCAGCGGTTATCCAACGCCAGGTCCATCAATTGGCTGGCCAGGTCACAGGCGTCAAAAGCAGTAGCCCCGCTGGCAACCGTGACGCGGAGTGAAACCGCCAAGGCGTGGGCCTTGCGCCCTTCAAAGGAGCGAACGTCGGGGCCGTTGCGCTCCACGGTAATCAGCACACCGGTTCGGTCGCTGGCGCCCTGGAAGTCTTGATGATTGCCGACGCGCAATAGTGGAAAGGCGCGCTTGAGCGCTTCCCCAATCGCCACGGGGAGCTGGGAAGGTTTTTCGATAAGTGTCATGTAGTCGCGTCCTTGCAACGGTTACGGCTGATCCGGGCGGGAAGGCGGGGTCTCGTTGACCCCGATGCGCTTGGCCGCCCAGCGTTCATAGAGGCCGATGGCAACGTCGGCCCCCGCCATGGCGGTCAGGCAACCAATGGCGCCGGCAGTCCAGATCGACATCCCCGCGGCGTAGCACAGCATCAATGCCGACACCCCGCAGACCATGCATGCTCCCGACCGCAGGGCCAGGCGCCGCACCAGCGACCAGCCCCGCGCGCCCTCCTTGTCGGCGCGCCACATTTCGCCGGAGACCCCGCCGACCAGGGCCAGTACGATCACCAGCCAGATAGGCATTTCCGCTAACGCTTGCTGCTCGTTTGTCATGTCACGCCTCCTGGCTGAACAATGCCGGCAGAGTGCCGGCGCTTGGGTAATTCCATGTGTAGGTAGGCATTCCAAAAAGCCCGGTTACCCGGGCTTTTCAGTAATGCGGTCCTCGGTCTTTCGGCGCTACTGGCGCGGTACGGACCTTTCCTCGATGTTTTTCCGACCACGATCCCTGTCTGCCGGATAACTGCTTCTGGTGCTTTACGCTGCACACCCGGGTCAGTTGCCAACCCTCTGAACCGTTGAGGCCGATTCATCGCTGCCTGTTCGTTGAAGCGGTGTCACTAAAGAGCGTCGGCATCCTTGCCGGTGTTACCTGGCATCCTTGCCATCGCTCTGATGGCGTCCTTGCCGATGTTGCGTGCCTTCCTTGTCTTCCTTGGCAGCATCCTTGCCGCCTCCACCAAGCCTTGTTGGCTGGCTTGGAACAAAGAATATGCATGTATGCATATACAGTCAATGCACAAATGCATTTATTTTCAGCAAAGAAATGCATAGATGCATTTTCAGCCTTATGGGCAAAGGGTTGACGATTTTGTGCAGGCGAAAAAAAGCCCGCTCGATAGCGGGCTTTGTCTTACACAAGGTGGTTAACGGGCGTACATGCCCCACCAGAACACATGACCCAGGATGCTGATTTGCTCATCTTGGATGTCCTGGAAGCTGTAGTCCTCGTCCGGGTGCTCATCGCGGTTGAAACTGCGCAGGCGAATCCCGGAAGGCAGGCGGTAGAGCTGTTTCACCCGCAGTTGGCCGTTGTGATTGATGGCGTACAAGTCGCCATCAACGATGTCTCCAATGGCGCTCTTGCCCGCATTCACCCCCACCGTCGCGCCATCGCGCAACACCGGCAACATACTGTTGCCGCGTACCGTCACGCATTTGGCCTGGTCGAACTGCACACCGTTATGCCGCAGGCTGCGCTTTCCAAAACGCAGGCTGGCCTTCTCACTTTCTTCGATGACGAATCTTCCTGATCCAGCAGCCAATTCAACCTCGCGCAGAAAGGGGATCGACACCTCGTCGTCATTCACAGGGGTGTCGTCATCCCACAGGCTTATGTCCTTGAGTTCCGAATGCATCGGGTCGCGTCCATCATCACGCAAAGCACCCACGGCTGCGCGCCCGCGCAGTTGGTCGGTGCTGACGCGAAAATACTCGGCGATGCGGGAAATATGCTTGTCCGACGGATCAACGATCTTGCCGCTGAGGATCCGGGACAGTGTGGATTGAGGCACGCCGGTACGCCGGTGAAGCTCCGTGGGGGAGATCCGGTCGCGGTCCAGCAGCTCTCTTAAGACGATAGAAACGTTGCGTTTTTGCATAACGCGGATAGTGACGGGAGTTTTTTGGGTTTGCAAATGCTAATTTGCATATTTTATGCACATGCCATGCCGCCGCGCCTACCCGCTTGCGACCTGCGAACCCCGGACCTCGCGTGTTAACCTTGCGCCCATCGCAAAAAATGCTGGGCCGAGCGCCCCCTTTGCCCCACCACTTTCAACGAATTTGCCTACTATCCAATGAGTAAAAACACGTCCGATCTGTCCTCCCACACCCCGATGATGCAGCAGTACTGGCGCCTGAAAAACCAGCACCCTGATCAGTTGATGTTCTATCGCATGGGCGACTTCTACGAGATCTTCTATGAAGACGCGAAGAAGGCGGCCAAATTGCTGGACATCACCCTGACCGCGCGCGGGCAGTCGGCAGGGCAGTCGATTCCGATGTGTGGGATTCCTTACCACTCGCTGGAAGGCTACCTCGTCAAACTGGTGAAGCTGGGCGAGTCGGTGGTGATCTGCGAGCAGATCGGTGACCCAGCTACCAGCAAGGGGCCGGTTGAACGTCAGGTGGTGCGCATTATTACGCCGGGGACGGTGAGTGATGAGGCGCTGCTGGATGAGCGACGTGACAACCTGATCGCCGCCGTCCTGGGCGATGAGCGTTTGTTCGGCCTTTCCGTACTGGATATCACCAGCGGCAACTTCAGCGTGCAGGAGATCAAAGGTTGGGAGAACCTGCTGGCGGAGCTGGAGCGCATCAACCCGGTGGAGTTGTTGATCCCGGATGACTGGCCAAAAGACTTGCCGGCAGAAAAGCGTCGTGGGACCAAGCGTCGCGCGCCGTGGGATTTCGAGCGTGATTCGGCGTTGAAAAGCCTGTGCCAGCAATTCTCGGTGCAAGACCTCAAGGGCTTCGGCTGTGAAACCCTGACCCTGGCCATCGGCGCCGCCGGTTGCCTGCTCAGCTACGCCAAGGAAACCCAGCGCACCGCCCTGCCGCACTTGCGCAGCCTGCGTCATGAGCGACTGGACGACACCGTGGTGCTCGATGGCGCGAGCCGTCGCAACCTGGAGCTGGACACCAACCTGGCCGGTGGCCGCGACAACACGTTGCAATCGGTAGTGGACCGCTGCCAGACCGCCATGGGCAGCCGCCTGCTGACCCGCTGGCTGAACCGCCCGCTACGCGACCTGACCGTCCTGCAAGCGCGCCAGACGTCGATTACTTGCCTGCTGGACGGCTATCGCTTTGAAAAGCTGCAACCGCAGCTCAAGGAAATCGGCGATATCGAGCGCATCCTGGCGCGGATCGGCCTGCGTAATGCGCGGCCCCGTGACCTGGCGCGCCTGCGCGACGCGCTCAGCGCGCTGCCGCAGTTGCAAGTGGCAATGACCGAGCTGGACACGCCCCACCTGCAACAACTCGCCGTCACAGCCGGCACCTACCCGGCACTCGCGGCGTTGCTGGAAAAGGCCATTATCGACAACCCGCCGGCAATTATCCGCGATGGCGGCGTACTCAAGACCGGTTACGACAGCGAACTGGATGAATTGCAGTCCCTGAGCGAAAACGCCGGGCAGTTCCTGATCGACCTGGAAGCCCGCGAAAAAGCGCGCACCGGCCTGGCCAACCTCAAGGTCGGCTACAACCGCGTGCATGGCTACTTTATCGAGTTGCCGAGCAAGCAGGCCGAGTCGGCGCCCATCGATTACCAGCGTCGCCAGACCCTCAAAGGCGCTGAGCGCTTTATCACGCCAGAGCTGAAAGAATTCGAAGACAAGGCGCTGTCGGCCAAGAGTCGCGCCCTGGCCCGCGAAAAGATGCTCTATGAAAACCTGCTTGAAGACCTGATCAGTCAACTGGCGCCGCTTCAGGACACCGCCGCTGCCCTGGCAGAGCTGGATGTACTGAGCAACCTTGCCGAACGCGCGCTGAACCTCGACTTGAACTGCCCGCGGTTTGTCAGCGAGCCCTGCATGCGCATCGTGCAAGGTCGCCACCCGGTGGTGGAGCAGGTGCTCACCACGCCGTTCGTCGCCAACGACCTGTCGCTGGATGACGATACGCGCATGCTGGTCATCACCGGTCCGAACATGGGCGGTAAATCCACCTATATGCGCCAAACCGCCCTGATCGTGCTGCTGGCGCATATTGGCAGCTTCGTACCGGCGGCCAGTTGCGAACTGTCCCTGGTGGACCGCATCTTCACGCGGATCGGCTCCAGCGATGACCTGGCCGGTGGCCGTTCGACCTTTATGGTGGAAATGAGCGAAACCGCGAATATCCTGCACAACGCCACCGACCGCAGCCTGGTGCTGATGGACGAAGTCGGTCGCGGCACCAGCACCTTCGACGGCCTGTCCCTGGCTTGGGCGGCGGCCGAACGCCTGGCGCACCTGCGCGCCTATACGCTGTTCGCCACCCACTATTTCGAACTGACCGTGTTGCCGGAAAGCGAGCCGTTGGTGGCCAACGTGCATCTCAATGCCACCGAGCACAACGAGCGCATCGTGTTCCTGCACCATGTGCTGCCAGGGCCGGCCAGCCAGAGTTACGGCCTGGCTGTGGCGCAACTGGCGGGCGTGCCCAACGACGTAATCGCCCGCGCCCGCGAGCACCTCAGCCGCCTGGAGGCCACGGCCCTGCCCCACGAAACCGTGGTCGCGAGCCCGAAAAAAACCAACAGCAAAACCAGCGCGCCACACCAGAGTGATATGTTCGCCACCCTGCCCCATCCGGTACTGGAGGAGTTGGCAAAGCTTGACCTGGACGACTTGACGCCGCGAAAAGCGCTGGAAATGCTCTATACACTGAAGACACGGGTCTAACGCAGACGCTTGCAAGCTGATATTATCTCGCGCGGTTTGGGATGCTGCGGGCTTTTAGCCTGGTCCGCAGACTATCGCTCTCGAACCTCGCGAGCCCCACCATAAGGGGTTTCGCTGCCGCCGCCTGAGGAGAAAATTAGAAATGACCTTCGTCGTCACCGACAACTGCATCAAGTGCAAGTACACCGACTGCGTAGAAGTGTGTCCGGTGGACTGCTTCTACGAAGGCCCGAATTTCCTGGTCATCCACCCGGACGAGTGCATTGACTGCGCCCTGTGTGAGCCTGAATGCCCGGCCGTCGCTATTTTCTCCGAGGACGAAGTCCCGGAAGACATGCAGGAATTTATCCAGTTGAACGTCGAGCTGGCTGAAATCTGGCCGAACATCACCGAGAAGAAAGAACCGCTGCCGGACGCGGAAGAGTGGGATGGCAAAAAAGGCAAGATCAAAGAACTCGAGCGCTGACAGCGTCGCAGTCCAAAAAAAAGGCCCTTCCGGGCCTTTTTTGCGTTCAGGGGCAGACGCTCACTTTTCTTCAGGCAAAAAAAAGGGGCGGTATGACCCGCCCACATTTTTTCCCTAGTCCCTTTATTCCTTTTCATCATCCTGATGAATCGCATCCTGCGACGTTCCTTCAAGCCATCGTTCCTTGATGGCCGTGCCAATCCGTGGACACAGGGCTGATCTTAGAGAGTTCCCGGCGAAGTTCAACGCGATCCAACCGCTGGACTGACAGCTATCATTGCTCGAGACACAATAAATAGTTGTTATATTTCAATCAGATAGAAAAACACTCCGGTATTTAGAGGCGCTACGGGCGGGCAAAAAAACCAAACACTTACGTAAAAGTAAGCGAATGCTTACACGCGCCATTGCGTAAAAGCGCAATTCGCCGCTTTGGCAGTCCCGACTCGATCCTGCCCCCCTCAATCTTCACTGACAGTGATAGTCGGCATGGCCTGCGTCGCAGCCTCTTGCAGCACGATTCGTGCGCCGACATGGCGGGCCAGCTCCTGATAGATCATCGCGATCTGGCCATCGGGCTCGGCCGCCACGGTAGGCTTGCCGCCGTCGGCCTGCTCGCGAATACCCATCGACAACGGCAATGAGGCCAGCAGTTCGACGCCATACTGGGTCGCCAGCTTCTCGCCTCCCCCTTCACCGAACAAGTGCTCGGCATGGCCGCAGTTGGAGCAGATGTGCACCGCCATGTTCTCCACCACACCCAGCACCGGGATATTGACCTTGCGGAACATCTCGACGCCTTTCTTCGCGTCGAGCAGCGCCAGGTCCTGGGGCGTGGTCACGATCACCGAGCCAGCCACCGGGACTTTTTGCGCCAGGGTCAGTTGGATATCGCCCGTGCCCGGCGGCATATCGATCACCAGGTAGTCCAGGTCGCCCCAGGCAGTCTGCGTGACCAGTTGCAGCAGTGCGCCGGACACCATCGGCCCGCGCCAGACCATCGGCGTGTTGTCATCGGTGAGGAAGGCCATGGACATCACTTCCACGCCCATGGACTCAATCGGCACAAACCATTTCTGGTCCTTGACCTTCGGCCGCGTGCCCTCGGCAATGCCGAACATCACGCCTTGGCTCGGGCCGTAGATATCGGCGTCAAGAATGCCCACCCGCGCACCTTCACGGGCCAGGGCCAGGGCCAGGTTGGCCGCCGTGGTGGACTTACCCACACCGCCCTTGCCGGACGCCACTGCGACCACGTTCTTGACGTTGGCCAGGCCTGGGATCTGCGCCTGGGCCTTGTGCGGCGCGATCACGCACCGAATGTCGACCTTGGCCGCCCCCACGCCGTCCAGGCCTTCGATGGCCATTTGCAGCATCTGCGCCCAGCCGCTCTTGAACAGGCCGGCGGCATAACCCAGTTCCATCTGGACCGACACCTGATCGCCCTGGACCTCGATGGCGCGTACACAGCCGGCACTGACCGGGTCCTGGTTCAAATAGGGGTCGGTGTATTGGCGAAGAACGGCTTCCACCGCTGCGCGATTGACGGCGCTCATGGGCTACTCCCGAAAAAAGACTGACTGAAACAGGCGGCTATCCTAACCGTTCCAGCGGCTTAACGGCATGCTTTCGAAGACAGGGAAGATGCTGAAACAACGCCACGGGGTGAAATAAATTTCCCGGCGCTTTATAGTGGCCGACCTCCGTTTCATCAAGTAGCCGAGCCCCATGTCCGAGCCACGCAAGATCCTCGTCACCAGCGCCCTGCCCTATGCCAATGGTTCCATCCATCTTGGCCATATGCTTGAGTACATCCAGACCGATATGTGGGTGCGCTTCCAGAAGCATCGCGGCAATCAATGCATCTATGTCTGCGCGGACGACGCCCACGGCTCGGCCATCATGTTGCGCGCCGAAAAGGAAGGGATCACCCCGGAACAACTGATCGCCAATGTGCAGGCTGAACACAGCGCCGACTTTGCCGACTTCCTGGTGGACTTCGACAACTTCCACTCGACCCACTCCGACGAAAACCGCGAGCTGTCGAGCCAGATCTATAAGCGCTTGCGCGACGCCGGGCACATTGCCACGCGTTCGATCACGCAGTATTTCGACCCGGAAAAGAAAATGTTCCTGGCCGACCGCTTCATCAAGGGCACCTGCCCAAAATGCGGCACCGAAGACCAGTACGGCGACAACTGCGAAAAATGCGGTGCCACCTACGCACCGACTGACCTGAAGAACCCGCGTTCGGCTATCTCCGGCGCCATCCCGGTGCTCAAGGATTCCCAGCACTTCTTCTTCAAGCTCCCGGATTTCCAGCAGATGCTGCAAACCTGGACCCGCAGCGGCACCCTGCAGGACGCCGTGGCGAACAAGATCGCCGAATGGCTGGACGCAGGCCTGCAACAGTGGGACATCTCCCGCGATGCGCCGTACTTCGGCTTCGAAATCCCCGACGAGCCAGGCAAGTACTTCTACGTGTGGCTGGACGCGCCGATCGGCTACATGGCCAGCTTCAAGAACCTCTGCGCCCGCACGCCGGAGCTGGACTTCGACGCTTTCTGGGGCAAGGACTCCACCGCCGAGCTGTACCACTTCATCGGCAAGGACATCGTCAACTTCCACGCCCTGTTCTGGCCAGCCATGCTCGAAGGTTCGGGCTACCGCAAGCCAACCGGCATCGCCGTACACGGTTACCTGACGGTCAATGGCCAGAAGATGTCCAAGTCCCGTGGCACCTTTATCAAGGCGCGCACCTACCTGGACCACCTGTCGCCGGAATACCTGCGCTACTACTACGCCTCCAAGCTGGGCCGTGGCGTCGACGACCTCGACCTGAACCTGGAAGACTTCGTACAGAAGGTCAACTCCGACCTGGTGGGCAAAGTCGTCAACATCGCCAGCCGTTGCGCCGGGTTCATCCACAAGGGCAACGCCGGTGTGATGGTGGCGGAAAATGCCGCGCCGGAACTGACCGAGGCCTTCCTGGCCGCCGCGCCAAGCATTGCCGATGCCTATGAGGCCCGCGACTTTGCCCGCGCGATGCGCGAGATCATGGGCCTGGCCGACCGTGCCAACGCCTGGATCGCCGACAAGGCACCGTGGTCGCTGAACAAGCAGGAAGGCAAGCAGGCTGAAGTCCAGGCGATCTGCGCCACCGGCGTCAACCTGTTCCGCCAGTTGGTGATCTTCCTCAAGCCCGTGCTGCCATTGCTGGCCGCCGACGCCGAGGCGTTCCTCAACGTCGCGCCGCTGACCTGGAATGACCATGCCACCCTGCTCGGCAACCACCCGCTGAACGAGTTCAAGCCGCTGATGACCCGCATCGACCCGGTAAAAGTCCAGGCCATGACCGACGCTTCGAAAGAAGACCTGGTCGCCAGCCAGACCGATACCGGCGAATCGACGCCAGCGGGCAACGGTGAACTGGCCAAGGACCCCCTCTCCCCGGAGATCGAGTTCGACGCCTTTGCCGCCGTGGACCTGCGCGTTGCGCTGATCGTCAAGGCCGAAGCCGTTGAAGGTGCCGACAAGCTGCTGCGCCTGACCTTGGATATCGGTGACGAGCAACGCAACGTGTTCTCCGGGATCAAGAGCGCCTATCCGGACCCTTCCAAGCTCAATGGTCGCCTGACCATGATGATCGCCAACCTCAAGCCGCGGAAAATGAAGTTCGGTATTTCCGAAGGCATGGTGATGGCGGCTGGCCCTGGCGGCGAAGAAATCTACCTGCTGAGCCCTGACAGCGGCGCCAAGCCGGGTCAACGCATCAAGTAAGCCCGGCGAAACAGCCCTGTCGTTACGGCGACGGGGCTTTTCAGCTAGTACCCCCTTCTCGCTTGCCGGATAATCAGGCCCTGTTTGCTTAACCGGCATGACCATGACCGATATGTTCCTCACCCTTGTCAGCGCCGCCCTGATCAGCAACTTCGTGTTGCAGATGCCGCTGGCGGTCGACCCGGTGCTGGCCCTGGCCTCACGCCAACGGCTGCATGCCCTCGGGATCGCCACCACCCTATTGATGGTGCTCAGCGGTGTGCTGGGTTATCTGCTGGACCACTATCTGTTGCAGCCGTTCGCATTGACGACACTGCGGCTATTTGTGTTTTTGCCGCTGACCGCGCTGTTGATCCACCCGGTGCTCAGCCTGCTGACGCGCGTGCGCCCCGCCCTGGTAACCAACGGTCTGTGGCCACTGCTGCTGGGTAACGCCGGCGTACTGGCCGTGGTCGTGATGGGCACACAAAATGATAAAGGCGTGGTGCACATGGCCGCATTGAGCCTGGGCGCCGGGCTCGGTTTCTGGCTGGTGCTGAGCCTGTTCAGCGACTTGCGCCAACGCATCGCCGACAACGACATCCCCCTGCCTTTTCGCGGTCTGCCGGTCGAACTGATCAGCGTCGGGCTGATGGCAGTGGCTTTCTTCGGCTTCAACGCAATGTTCAAAGCATGAACCTGATTCAACGTATCGACGCGCTGCTGCCGCAGACTCAATGCGGCAAGTGCGGCCACCCAGGCTGCAAGCCTTACGCCGAAGGTATTGCCCAGGGTGAGGCGATTAACAAGTGCCCGCCGGGTGGGCAGGAAACCATCGCCGGGCTGGCACAGTTGCTGAAAGTGCCGGTGCTGGAACTGGACGCCACGCGGGGCGAGGCACCCGCGCAGGTTGCGTATATCCGCGAAGCCGAGTGCATCGGTTGCACCAAGTGCATCCAGGCATGCCCGGTGGACGCCATCGTCGGCGCCGCCAAGCTGATGCACACGGTGATCATCGACGAATGCACGGGTTGTGACCTGTGCGTCGCGCCCTGCCCGGTCGATTGCATCGAAATGCACCCGTTGCTCACGGCGCTACCCATCGTCGGAGGCCTCGCCACCAACGAAGACCAACGCCGTCAGCGCGGCCTCAAGCGTGATCGTGCACGACGGCGCTTTGAGCAACGCAATGCACGTCTGCGACGGGAAGAAGCGCTCAAGATCGCCGAACGCCTGGCCCGGACCAGACACACCGCTGCGCCGGAGCCAGTGCAGGTCGATAAAGCCCAGGCGGCGAGGGAGGCAGCGGTCAAGCAAGCGAAAATCAGCGTGGCCATGAGTCGCGCCCAACTGCACAAATCCTTGAAGGCGTTCGGGCATCCACCGACGTTTGAGCAGCAGTCGCAATTGATCGTGCTGCAACAGCAGTTCGAGGCCGCAGAGCAGGCACTTGCCGCGCTGGAGTTGAACAGCACCCCCAAGGCTGCAGCCCCCAGCAATACCGCCGAACTCAAGCGCGCCAAGATCCAACTGGCCATGCGCCGCGCAGAGCTGAAGAGAGCCCAGGATCAGAAGGCCGACCCGCAGCAATTGGCCGAGGCGCAAGGCAAGCTGGATGAGGCACAGCGCCTGGTGGACGCCCATGACAACGCCTGATCCGCAGCAGGCCTTGCAGCGCGTGTTGCTCGCAACGCTGCCAGGCGTCGTGGCACTGTGCTGGTGGTACGGATGGGGGGTGTTGATCAATTTGATCTTGGCTGGGGGATGCGCGCTACTGGTGGACGCGGGTGTCGACCGCCTGCGAGGACGGGGCGTTCGTGACCTGAGCAGCCTGGTCAGCGCCACACTGCTGGCCCTGGCCCTGCCACCTTATTGTCCCTGGTGGCTGTGTGTAGCCGCTGTCACCGGAGGGTTGCTGCTGGGCAAGCACTTGTATGGTGGCAATCGAAACCCATTCAATCCGGCCATGGTCGGGTACGCCCTGATGCTGGTGGCCTTTCCCCAACCCATGAGCCACTGGCCGGCGCCCCATGGCCTGGACCTGCTGGCCGGCGTCAATCAGGTTCTGGGCCTGCACGGCGCGGCGCCGGATGCCTGGGCCCAGGCCACCGCCTTGGATGCCCTGCGAATCAACAAGAGCCTGACCATCGACGAGCTGTTCGCGCGCAGCCCGGCATTTGGGCATTTCGGCGGCAGGGCCAGCGAGTGGGTCGGCCTGGCCTATCTCATGGGTGGCCTCTGGCTGTTATGGCAGCGCGTGTTCAGCTGGCATGCACCCGTTGGCATGCTGGGCAGCCTGTTTGTGATCAGCCTGCTGTGCTGGAACGGATCGGGTTCGGATTCCCATGGCTCGCCGCTGTTTCATCTGCTGACCGGCGCCACGCTTCTCGGCGCCTTTTTCATCATCACCGAGCCGGTGTCGGGCCCCAGGAGCCCGCGGGCACGCCTGCTCTTTGGCGCGGGCGTAGGCGCGCTGACCTATCTGATTCGCACGTGGGGCGGTTACCCGGACGGGGTAGCCTTCGCAGTACTGCTGATGAACCTGGCCGTGCCCGCGCTGGAGCGCCTGGTAGCACCGAAACAGCCGCAGGTGAATGCATGAGAGTCACCCGAGGCCTGCTGTTGGCGCTGCTGATTAGCATGGGCGGCATCGCCTTGACCTTGGGGCTGCAGCACCTGACCGCCGGCCATGCGGCGCTCCAAGCCCAGACGCAACAGCGTCAGGCCCTGCTCGACCTGCTACCCGCGGACCGCTACGACAACCAGCCCTTGGACCAGGCGCTGGCGATCGCTCCCCAACCCCTGTCAAACAGCCAGCTTCAAGGTGGCTACCTGGCAACCCTGGCCGGCCAGGCAAGCGCCGTGATCCTGCGGTTACAAGCCAACGGCTACGGCGGGCCGATTGAACTGCTGGTGGCCATCGACCGCGACGGTAAGCTGCTGGCAATCAAACCGCTGGCGCACTCGGAAACCCCAAGCCTTGGTGGCCATATCAGTGAGCCCGGCAACCCTTGGCTGGCCGCCTTCAAAGGCCGCACCCGCAGCGACCTGAAAGACCCGACATTCGATCAGATGGCAGGCGCGACCCTGACTTCCCGCGCGGTGTCCAATGCCGCCCACGATGCGCTGCGTTTTTTCGACGAACATCGATCTGCATTGCTGGAGCACGCGGCCCATGACTAAAGCCTTTGGCCTGGCCAATACGCTGATGCTGACACCGTTGATCGGAGTGAGTGACACGCTGCCCAAGGCCCTGAGTTTCCTGGGGCTGTCCGTGCTAGTCGTGACGCTGTACGGCCTGGTCATGGCAGGCGTGCGATCCCGTCTCAGCGCCCCCTTACGATTGATTGCCAGCCTGATGCTGGCCGCGACCCTGGTCAGTGTCGTGCAGTTACTGTTGCAGGCATTTGCACTCACGACCTATCAGCAACTGGGCTTCTATCTCGCCATGATCAGCGTGCAATGCGTAGTACTGGAACACGGCGGCTTCTTCGCGGCCGGCCAGCACAAGGCACGCCTGCGGCTGTTTGGCCTTTTCGCCGCCCTGCTGATACTGCTGGGGTTGCTACGCGCCGGTACCGCCACCACATTCATGCCTGCCGGGTTTATCCTGCTCGGGTTACTGCTCGCAGGGTGCCAAGCCTGGGCCCACTACTCGAAATCACGCTGACCGCCAGCAAGGAGCCGCCCGCCCCATGAACGCCGCAAAACGATTGGAAATTTTTCGTAGGCTTCACGAAGACAATCCGGAACCCAAGACCGAACTGGCCTACTCATCGCCATTCGAGTTGCTGATTGCCGTGATTCTCTCGGCCCAATCGACCGATGTGGGCGTCAACAAGGCCACGGCCAAGCTATTTCCTGTGGCGAACACACCCGCGGCGATTTATGCCCTGGGCGTTGAGGGTTTGTCCGAGTACATCAAGACCATCGGCCTGTACAACAGCAAGGCCAAGAATGTCATCGAGACCTGCCGCCTGCTGGTGGAGCGGCATGGCGGTGAAGTACCGCAAACACGCGAAGCCTTGGAAGCGCTGCCCGGCGTGGGCCGCAAGACGGCCAATGTGGTGCTCAATACGGCGTTTCGCCAGCTGACAATGGCCGTGGACACACATATTTTTCGTGTCAGCAACCGCACCGGCATTGCACGTGGGAAGAATGTGGTGGAAGTGGAAAAGCAGCTGATGAAGTTTGTTCCCAAGCCCTATCTGCTCGATTCGCATCATTGGCTGATCCTGCACGGGCGTTATGTCTGCCAGGCGCGCAAGCCACGCTGCGGCAGCTGTCGCATCGAGGACCTGTGCGAGTACAAGGAAAAAACCTCCGACGATTGAGGAATCATTGATTTTTACGATCAGTCGATTGAAAAAATCTTTTTTACCCATCCATGGATTATCGTTATAAGGAGCGCCAACGGCAGTCTTAGCCCGGAGTTAACCTTATGAGCACTGGCAAAGAACAACTGGAAGTGGATGACGACCTCGTTGAGTCGGATGACGACGGGGCAGAAACACCTGTAGTAGAGGTGGCCAAGACCAATCTAAGCAAACGCCGCACTATCGACAATCTCCTGGAAGAGCGACGCTTGCAAAAACAGCTGGCCGACTACGATTTCGACCTCTGATAGAGCCGATGACGGCCGGAAGCCTCCCTTGCGGAGGCTTTTTTCTGCCGATCTACCTTGATGACGCCCTCCCCTATACCAGCCCGTTGCGCTGGGCCAACTCGATCAAGTCGACCAGGGAGCGTGCATTGAGCTTGAGCAGCAAGCGCGTTTTGTAAGTACTCACGGTCTTGTTGCTGAGGAACATGCCATCGGCAATCTCCTTGTTGGTTTTACCACGCGCCAATTGCTGCAATACCATCATCTCCCGGCCGGAGAGACGCTCGACCATGTCCGCCTCACTGGCGTTGCCCATGGTGGAACGTACCGAGTTCAGCGCCTGATTCGGGAAGTAACTGTAGCCGGAGAGCACCGCCTTGATAGCACTCAGCAACTCTGTCAGGTCCTGCTGCTTGCACACGTAGCCGGCCGCCCCTGCCTGCATGCAACGCATAGAGAAATGCCCGGGTGCCTGCGATGTCAGCACCAGCACCTTGAACGGCGTGGCCTGTTTGGTGGAGGACAGTCGACAGATAACTTCCAGACCATCCAGTTTGGGAATTCCAATATCCAGTATGACAATGTCCGGCATATGCTCCCGCGCAAGTTGCAACGCATCGACACCGTTATCGGTCTCGGCAACGACCTCATAACCATGGCGTTCCATTAGCATACGCACAGCAAGACGAATGACGGGATGATCATCCACGATCAGCACTTTATTCATGAGAAAGTCCAATTTCGCTGTTCGAATTATTCAGAGCAAGCACAATAGCCTAGTCGTTTCCTAGTTGGCATAGCATTCCCCCCTGAGCAACAGCAAGCAGAGACCCAACCCACAACCAGATAGGAATTAACCTACAAAAAATCACCAACGCGGATGTATCGAGTTTTATGGAGCCTTTCAGACCTTTCCGGGGGCACACATATTTTGAGTGAAATATCCAATACATAAGGGGGTGAAGGTAAACGTGGCGCACAGGAGTTTCAGGAAACGCCCCTTGTTTGTCGCCTTCACGCGTACGAGCTGGCAAAAAAAGCCTGACTCTTTCAGTTCCATTTAACATATCTACTTACACCCTAATTTTCCTACAGAACTTTCTGCGTCTTACAACTGCCCCGCACTTTTATGAGTGAATTTTCTGTAAGACATAGTTCCTGATCAGGTGTAAATAATTCATTCATACCTTTAAAAACAGCTACGCCCGCAAACTCAACTTTTTAAGCGCTTAAAATTCCGCATTAAACACTGCTTAAACATATGGAGTTCCCACCTTTTTCAAGGCAAAAAAAATGGCCCCTTGAAAAAGGGGCCATCTTTCACACCATCTTAAAGACTCAGAACAACTTGCGACCCTTGTTGGCCGCAATGCGCATGCGCAGTGCGTTCAACTTGATGAAGCCTGCCGCGTCCGCCTGGTTGTAGGCGCCGCCATCTTCTTCGAAGGTGGCGATATTGGCGTCGAACAGCGATTCATCAGACTTACGACCAGTAACGATCACATTGCCCTTGTACAGCTTCAGACGTACAACGCCGTTCACGTGGACCTGGGAAGCATCGATCATCTGTTGCAGCATCAGGCGCTCAGGGCTCCACCAGTAGCCGGTGTAGATCAGGCTGGCGTACTTGGGCATCAGCTCGTCTTTGAGGTGAGCCACTTCGCGATCCAGGGTGATGGATTCGATGGCGCGGTGAGCGCGCAGCATGATGGTGCCACCCGGGGTTTCATAGCAGCCACGGGACTTCATGCCCACGTAGCGGTTCTCGACGATGTCGAGACGGCCGATACCGTGCGCGCCACCGATACGGTTCAAGGTCGCCAGCACGGTGGCCGGGGTCATTTCGACACCGTCCAGCGCGACGATATCGCCGTTGCGGTAGGTCAGTTCCAGGTATTGCGGCTTGTCGGGAGCGTTCTCCGGGGAGACGGTCCATTTCCACATGTCTTCTTCGTGCTCGGTCCAGGTGTCTTCCAGCACGCCGCCTTCATAGGAGATGTGCAGCAGGTTGGCATCCATCGAGTACGGGGATTTCTTCTTGCCATGACGCTCGATCGGGATTGCGTGCTTTTCAGCGTAATCCATCAGCTTTTCACGGGACAGCAGGTCCCACTCACGCCAAGGAGCAATCACTTTCACACCAGGCTTCAGCGCGTAGGCGCCCAATTCGAAGCGTACCTGGTCGTTGCCCTTGCCGGTGGCACCATGGGAAATGGCGTCAGCGCCGGTTTCGTTGGCGATTTCGATCAAGCGCTTGGCGATCAGCGGGCGTGCGATGGAAGTACCCAGCAGGTACTCACCTTCGTAGACGGTGTTGGCGCGAAACATCGGGAAAACGAAATCGCGGACGAACTCTTCGCGCAGGTCGTCAATGTAGATCTCTTTCACGCCCATGGCTTGCGCCTTGGCACGTGCAGGTTCGACCTCTTCGCCCTGACCCAGGTCAGCGGTGAAGGTCACCACTTCACAGTTATAAGTATCCTGCAGCCACTTGAGGATCACCGAAGTGTCCAGGCCGCCGGAATACGCGAGAACGACCTTGTTTACGTCGGCCATGCCATCACTCCACGGGGTTTTACGGAAAGGCGTCGATTCTACCGACCAAAACCGTGAATTTACAGGGGCGCGACAGCAAATGAAGATAAAGCGACAGATTATGTCGACCGAGCGACCGATGGTCGCACCTTATGACGTGGCAGCAGGGTTGCTGGGGGCCTTGGCCTGGGGCGCCGTTTTGTCCGGAACGGCAACGCGCTCGAGCTGAATGTTCACGCGGCGGTTACGGGCGCGGTTGGCGGCGTTGGTATTAGGCGCCAGGGGGTAGCTTTCGCCATGGAAGCGCATCGTGATCTGCGACTCCTGGATACCATTGGCCTTGAAGTAGTCCATCACCGCCAGGGCACGCCGGCGCGACACATCGCGGTTGGTCAGGCGATTGCCGCTGTTGTCGGAGTGGCCGTTCAACTCGATATGGTTCACCGTCGGGTCGGCTTTCATGAACGCGAGAATCACCGCCAGCTTGCGCTTGGCCGCAGCATCCAGTTCGATGCCACCACCGGGGAAGCCGATTTCGGTCTGTTTGACCTGATCGTAATTCATCGGTAACAGCTTGGCGGTGCACAGTTGATAGTCGTTATAGGCCTTGTTGAATTTCACCGGTAACAGGCGAATTTCCGAATAGCCGCCCTCGCGGGCGTAATGCCGCACGGTCGGGCTGCGCCCCTCGAGCAAACCGGTGAACAGGCGCCCGGCCTGGGCCTGGGAACTGTTGAACAGAACATCGCCACTGCCCGCGTGCACGGCGCCGAGGTTGATATCGCCCCGGCCCGGTTGCCAGGGCGCAGCGGCCGCCAGCAACGTGGCCGAGCCCGCGCCCAACGCGCCGCTGTAGGCTTTCAAACGGAACGTGGCCTGCTCGCCGGCCCGGCGCACGAACTCACCCGAGCCGAAATCGGTGATCGGCTGGGTCAGGCGGCACTCGAATTGGTCGCCTTCCACCTTCCACTCAATATTTTCCAGACGTGTCTGGAACGTGAGGGCCATCGCAGGCAGGCTGGCGAACACACTGAGCAGGGCTAGATAATGCTGGCGCACGGGAGGCTCCACTGGTTTCTACAACACTTCAAAGCGTCATACATCGTTAAGGCATACCCAGGGATATCGGTCGCATCCTGCAAAACTTGATAGCGAGTGCCTGCAAGAGTCTTTTCCGGTAGCATTCCCACCAGATTGACCCGCCTGGAATCCCCAATGTCCGACCGCCTGACCCTGCTGCGTCCCGACGACTGGCATATTCATCTTCGCGATGGTGCTGCGTTGCCCCAAACCGTGGCCGATGTAGCGCGTACGTTTGGCCGCGCCATCATCATGCCTAACCTGGTACCTCCGGTGCGCAATGCCGAGCAAGCCGACGCCTATCGCCAGCGTATCCTCGCTGCGCGGCCGGCCGGCAGCCGCTTCGAACCGCTGATGGTGCTCTACCTGACCGACCGCACCCAGCCCGACGAAATTCGTGAGGCCAAGGCCTGCGGTTTCGTGCACGCCGCCAAGCTGTACCCGGCGGGCGCAACCACCAACTCCGACTCAGGCGTGACCAGCATCGATAAGATCCTGCCCGCCATCGAAGCCATGGCTGAAGTTGGCATGCCGCTGTTGATCCACGGTGAAGTCACCCGTGGCGACGTCGACGTGTTCGATCGCGAGAAGATCTTCATCGACGAGCACATGCGCCGCGTGGTCGAGCTGTTCCCCACGCTCAAGGTGGTGTTCGAACACATCACCACGGCGGATGCCGTGCAGTTCGTCACCGAGGCCTCGGTCAACGTGGGCGCGACCATCACTGCGCATCACCTGCTCTACAACCGCAACCACATGCTGGTGGGCGGGATTCGGCCGCACTTCTATTGCCTGCCGATTCTCAAGCGCAATACCCACCAGGTGGCCTTGCTGGACGCCGCCACCAGCGGCAACCCGAAGTTCTTCCTCGGTACCGACTCGGCTCCCCATGCCCAGCACGCCAAGGAAGCCGCATGCGGTTGTGCCGGGTGCTACACCGCGTATGCCGCCATCGAGCTGTATGCCGAAGCGTTCGAACAGCGCAATGCCCTGGACAAGCTCGAAGGCTTCGCCAGCCTCAACGGTCCACGTTTCTATGGCCTGCCGGCGAATACCGATCGCATTACCCTGGTCCGTGAAGACTGGACCGCCCCTGCCAGCCTGCCGTTTGGCGAGCTGACTGTTATCCCGCTGCGCGCCGGTGAAACACTGCGCTGGCGCCTGCTGGAGGAAAGCAAGTGAGTGAAGACCATTACGACGACGAACACGAGCATAGCGGGGGCGGCTCCCGTCACCCGATGGCCGAGCGGTTTCGCGGCTATCTGCCGGTTGTCATCGACGTAGAAACCGGGGGCTTCAACTGCGCCACCGATGCCCTGCTGGAAATCGCGGCCACCACCATTGGCATGGATGAACAGGGCTTCGTGTTCCCGGAACACACGCATTTCTTCCGGGTTGAACCGTTCGAAGGCGCCAATATCGAAGCCGCGGCCCTGGAGTTCACCGGGATCAAGCTTGATCACCCATTGCGCATGGCAGTCAGTGAAGAAGCGGCGCTGACCGATATCTTTCGTGGCGTGCGCAAGGCATTGAAGGCCAATGGCTGCAAACGCGCGATCCTGGTGGGTCACAACAGCAGCTTCGACCTGGGCTTCCTCAACGCCGCAGTGGCGCGCCTGGACATGAAGCGCAACCCGTTCCACCCGTTCTCCAGCTTTGACACGGCGACCCTGGCCGGCCTGGCCTATGGCCAGACCGTCTTGGCCAAAGCCTGCCAGGCGGCCGGTATCGACTTTGACGGACGCGAAGCCCATTCGGCCCGCTACGACACTGAAAAGACCGCCGAACTGTTCTGCGGTATCGTCAACCGTTGGAAACAGATGGGTGGCTGGGAAGACTTCAGCGACTGAGTTCATCGCCCGCGCATAAAAAAACCGGCCCTCTCAGGCCGGTTTTTTTTACCCGGAATCTGGCTTACAGCTTGCCAGCGTTCTCGGTCAGGTAAGCCGCAACACCTTCAGGCGAAGCGTTCATGCCCTTATCGCCTTTTTTCCAGTTGGCAGGGCAGACTTCGCCGTGTTCTTCGTGGAATTGCAGGGCGTCGACCAGACGGATCAGCTCTTCCATGTTACGGCCCAGCGGCAGGTCGTTGATGATCTGCGAGCGCACAACGCCCTTGTCATCGATCAGGAACGCGCCACGGAAAGCCACGCCGCCTTCGGACTCAACGTCGTAGGCCTTGGCGATGTCGTGCTTCATGTCGGCAGCCATGGTGTATTGGACTTTGCCGATGCCGCCATCATTGATGGCAGTGTTACGCCAGGCGTTGTGGGTGAAATGGGAGTCGATGGAAACGGCGACCACTTCAACATTGCGCGCCTTGAAATCGGCCATGCGGTGATCCAGGGCGATCAGTTCCGAAGGGCAGACAAAGGTGAAGTCCAGCGGGTAGAAAAACACCAGGCCGTATTTGCCTTTGATGGCTTCAGACAATTTGAAGCTGTCAACGATTTCGCCATTGCCGAGGACGGCTGGGACGTCGAAATCCGGGGCTTGTTTACCGACGAGTACGCTCATGGGTTATCTCCTGATGTAGGGGTGACGATTGAAGTAAAAGGACCGGCCTCGAGTCTGTCGCACCTAAGCGACAGACCTGTGACGCAGTCACGCTTCGTGAAGACCGAACATCATACACTGAAAAAACCGTTCGTCAGCGCGCGGGCGTTTAGCCTAAAGACCTACAATTCTACTTTGACAATCATTCTCGTTAACATTAAGATCCATCGCACTTAAGCCTCAACCCGCGACGGTTCTCCCTTATGTATGTCTGCCTCTGCACTGGCGTCACCGACGGACAAATCCGCGAAGCAATCTATGAAGGTTGCTGCAGCTACAAAGAAGTGCGTGAAACCACCGGCGTTGCCAGCCAATGCGGCAAATGCGCCTGCCTCGCCAAGCAAGTGGTACGGGAAACCCTGACGCAGCTGCAAACAGCCCAGGCCGCGCTCCCCTACTCAGCAGAATTTACACACGCTTAAATAAGCGTGTTTTAAAGAACCGGACAGAGTGTCCGGTTTTTTTATGCCCGTATTTCAATTAGTTAGCGTCAAGACGCGGAACACAAACATTCTTATTCCTATTAATTTTCATTTATTATTCAATAACTTAGGTTTGACAGTAGGGGTTTCGACACTCAAACTCCGCCCTATATACAGCTATTACAGGGCAGGACCCCAGTCATGAAAGGCGACATCTCAGTCATCCAGCAACTCAATAAAATCCTTGGCAATGAACTGGTCGCGATCAATCAGTACTTCCTGCATGCACGCATGTATGACGATTGGGGCCTCGAAAAGCTGGGCAAACGCGAATACAAAGAATCGATCAAGGCCATGAAGGACGCCGACGCGCTGATCAAGCGCATCCTGTTCCTGGAAGGCCTGCCCAACGTGCAGGACCTGGGCAAGCTGAACATCGGCGAACACACCCAGGAAATGATCAACAGCGACCTGGGCTTCGAGCGCAAGAGCCACAGCGACCTCAAGGCCGCCATTGCCCACTGTGAAACCAAAGGCGACTTCGGCAGCCGTGAACTGCTGGAAGATATCCTGGAAGACCAGGAAGAACATATCGACTGGCTGGAAACCCAACTGGGCCTGATCGACAAGGTCAGCCTGGAGAACTACCTGCAATCGCAGATGGGTGAATAACCCTTAGCGACAGGTACAAAAAAGCCCCGCTCTCTCAGGAGAAGCGGGGCTTTTTATTACGCGCTTTTACACCAGCATCAAGCTTCAGTCTTGGCTGCCGCTTTTGCCGCTGCGTCTTTGATCAGCGTCTGCAACGAACCGTCAGCGGCCATTTCAGTGATGATATCGCTGCCGCCGACCAGTTCACCGTCAACCCACAGCTGTGGGAATGTCGGCCAGTTGGCGTACTTAGGCAGGTTGGCGCGAATTTCCGGGTTTTGCAGGATATCCACGTAGGCGAATTTCTCGCCACACTGCATCACGGCCTGGGACGCCTTCGCGGAGAAACCGCACTGCGGAGCGTTTGGGGCGCCCTTCATGTAAAGCAGAATGGTGTTGTTGGCAATCTGCTCTTTGATCGTTTCGATGATATCCATGGAACACCTCGGCTGGAACTTTGCGACTCACAGGTCGGCACGGTGGCGCATTGTAACGCAAAATTCCAGCGCGGTGCTCGGGCACCTTATGCGGCCGCGACCTGTACAGGCACGCCATTGAGCGCCGCGTTCCCCGACAGCTCATCCAACTGCCGCTCGTCGGTCAGGTCGTTGGCACTGGCCCCAGGCTGAGTGCTGGCGATAGCCATCTGCACCCCCGGACGCCCATGCCCCCAACCATGGGGCAAGCTGACGACGCCAGGCATCATGTCCAAACTGGCCACGACCTCCACCTCAATCATGCCGATACGCGAACTGACCCTCACCCGCTGCCCATCACTCAACCGACGGCTGGCCAGGTCATCAGGGTGCATCAGCAACTGATGGCGCGGCTTGCCCTTCACCAGCCGATGATAGTTATGCATCCAGGAATTGTTGCTGCGCACATGGCGGCGGCCGATCAGCAGCAGTTCGTCGTCCACGGGTACCGGCTGCGCCGCAAAACGCGCCAGGTCTGCCAGGATCACCGCAGGGGCCGCCTGCACCCGGCCGTTGGCCGTTTTCAGTCGCTCGGCAAGATTGGGCTTGAGCGGCCCCAGGTCCACGCCATGGGGATGGTCCGCCAGCATTGCCACCGACAATTTGTGAGCGGACGCATCACCGTAGGCACCCGCGCGCAGCCCGAAATCGATCATCTGCGCCGGCGGCAGGGTCGGCTTGAGTGCCACACCGGTCCGCGCCGCAAAAGCCTTGGCCAACCCGACAAAGATTTCCCAGTCATGCAGCGCGCCCTCAGGCTTGGGCAGGATCGCGCGATTGAAACGGGTGACATTGCGTACGGCGAACATATTGAACGTGGTGTCGTAATGGTCGTTTTCCAGCGCCGAGGTGGACGGCAGGATCAGGTCGGCGTATCGCGTGGTTTCGTTGATATAGAGGTCGACACTGACCATGAACTCGAGCCCGTCCAGAGCCTGTTCCAACTGACGCCCATTGGGTGTCGAGAGCACCGGGTTACCGGCCACTGTCACCAGGGCGCGGATCTGTCCTTCGCCTTCGGTGAGCATTTCCTCAGCCAGTGCCGACACGGGCAACTCGCCGCCGTACTCCGGGCGCCCGGAAACCCGGCTCTGCCAGCGGTTGAAATGCCCACCGCCGGTGGAGGCCACCAGATCCACTGCAGGGCTGGTGCAGAGCGCACCACCCTCGCGGTCGAGGTTGCCAGTCACCAGGTTGATCAATTGCACCAGCCAATGGCACAGCGTGCCGAACGCCTGGGTCGAAACCCCCATCCGTCCGTAACACACGGCCTTGTCCGCCGCGGCGAAGTCCCGCGCCAACTGGCGAATCTGCCCGGCAGGCACCGCACACTGACGGCTCATGGCCTCTGGGGTAAATCCGGCGATAGCGCGGCGTACCTCTTCCAGGCCCTCAACCGGCAAATGGCTGTCGCGGGTCAGGTCCTCGGCAAACAGCGTGTTGAGCAAGCCAAACAATAGCGCCGCATCCCCGCCAGGCCGCACGAAAATGTGCTGGTCGGCCATCGCCGCCGTCTCGCTGCGCCGCGGATCGACCACCACCACTTTGCCCCCCCGGGCCTGGATGGCCTTGAGACGCTTCTCCACATCAGGCACGGTCATGATGCTGCCGTTGGACGCCAGGGGGTTGCCGCCGAGGATCAGCATGAAGTCGGTGTGGTCGATGTCCGGGATCGGCAGCAACAGGCCATGGCCGTACATCAGGTGACTGGTGAGGTGATGGGGTAATTGGTCCACCGAGGTTGCGGAAAACCGATTGCGCGTCTTCAACAGGCCGAGAAAGTAGTTACTGTGGGTCATCAGCCCATAGTTGTGCACGCTGGGGTTGCCCTGATACACCGCCACGGCATTCTGCCCATGCCGCGCCTGGATCCCCGCCAGTCGCTCGGCGACCAGGGCAAAGGCGTCTTCCCAGGGGATCGGCTGCCATTCGCTGCCCACTCGCAACATAGGCTGGTGCAGGCGGTCCGGGTCATTCTGGATATCCTGCAATGCCACGGCCTTGGGGCAGATATGGCCGCGACTGAACGTGTCCTGCGGGTCCCCCTTGATCGAGGTAATTGCCAGGCTACCGTCGTCGGCGCGGGTGGTTTCCAGGGTCAAGCCACAAATGGCTTCGCACAGATGGCAGGCACGGTGATGGAGAGTCTTGGTCATGGCCAGTCTCTTTATTGGGCTTTGGCCCAACTATGGGCCGCGACCGCCAGAGGCGCCAGCAACGTTCGTCCTGTGAATCGACGAGCATCAGGCTAAGCCATGGCTAAGCGTGAGCAAATGTTTCAGAAAACGCCTGCGCAGCCCCTGAAAGCGACGCAGCCTGGCCTGTGCCCGGCCTCGCAGATTGCAAAAGGTCGTAACGCCAGTGTACAAATGACCCGCTGCTGTCAGGAAATCGTCTTCAAAAGCGCTCTCGCGCCCTTCTTGAACACCCCTAAAAACCGTAGCCCTATTGGTAAGACGCGACATTTAATTATAAGATCGCGCCTTCCCCTATTTCGTCGCCCCGTGCGGCTTTCGCCGCAGGTCTCGCCCGTTGTCACAATAAACAAGGCTTTGAGTATCTGCGGTCTGTTGCAAAAAGGTAGTTAATGATGAGCGCAAGGCACTTTCTCTCCCTGATGGATTGCACGCCCGAAGAGCTGGTCAGCGTGATCCGTCGAGGCATTGAGCTTAAAGACCTGCGTAACCGCGGCGTACTGTTCGAGCCTTTGAAAAACCGCGTGCTCGGGATGATTTTCGAGAAGTCGTCGACTCGCACCCGCTTGTCCTTCGAAGCCGGCATGATCCAGCTGGGTGGCCAGGCCATCTTCCTGTCGCCGCGCGACACCCAATTGGGCCGTGGCGAGCCGATCAGCGATTGCGCGATCGTCATGTCGCGCATGCTCGATGCGGTGATGATCCGTACCTTTGCCCACAGCACCCTGACTGAATTTGCCGCCAACTCACGCGTCCCGGTGATCAACGGCCTGTCCGATGACCTGCACCCTTGCCAGTTACTGGCGGACATGCAGACCTTTCTCGAACACCGTGGCTCGATCCAGGGCAAGACTGTGGCCTGGATCGGCGACGGCAACAATATGTGCAACAGCTATATAGAAGCGGCGATCCAGTTCGATTTCCAACTGCGTATCGCCTGCCCGGAAGGCTACGAGCCTGACGCCCGCTTCCTGGCACAGGCGGGTGACCGCGTCACCGTTGTGCGCGACCCGCGCGAGGCGGTGATCGGTGCGCATCTGGTCAGCACCGACGTCTGGACCTCCATGGGCCAGGAAGACGAAACCGCCAAGCGCCTGGCGCTGTTTGCGCCATTCCAGGTAACCCGCGCCCTGCTCGACCTGGCCGCGCCGGATGTGCTGTTCATGCACTGCCTGCCCGCCCACCGTGGCGAAGAAATCAGCCTCGACCTGCTTGACGATCAACGTTCGGTCGCCTGGGACCAGGCTGAAAACCGCCTGCACGCGCAAAAGGCCCTGCTTGAGTTCCTGGTCGAGCCGGCGTACCACCACGCATGAGCCAGTCCTTACTGCTGAACCTGCGCAATCTGGCATGCGGCTATCAAGACCAACGGGTGGTGCAGAATCTCAACCTGCACCTGAATGCCGGCGACATCGGCTGCCTGCTGGGTTCCTCGGGGTGCGGCAAGACCACCACCCTGCGCGCGATTGCCGGGTTCGAACCGGTGCACGATGGTGAAATCAGCCTGGCAGGCGAAGTCATCTCCAGCGCCGGCTTCACCCTTGCCCCAGAGAAACGTCGCATTGGCATGGTCTTCCAGGACTACGCGCTGTTCCCTCACCTCTGCGTGGCCGACAACATCGCCTTCGGCATTCGCAAGCACCCGCAGAAAGACCGCGTGGTCGCCGAGCTGCTGGAGCTGGTCAATCTGAAGAACCTGGGCAAGCGCTTCCCCCACGAGCTTTCCGGGGGGCAGCAGCAACGTGTGGCCCTCGCCCGTGCCTTGGCGCCGGAGCCCCAACTGCTGCTGCTGGATGAGCCGTTCTCCAACCTTGATGGCGAACTGCGGCGCAAGCTCAGCCACGAGGTGCGCGACATCCTCAAAGCCCGCGGCACCAGTGCGATCCTGGTAACCCATGACCAGGAAGAAGCTTTCGCCGTGAGCGACCATGTCGGCGTATTCAAGGAAGGCCGCCTGGAGCAGTGGGATACGCCCTACAACCTCTATCACGAACCTCTGACGCCCTATGTCGCCAGCTTCATTGGCCAGGGTTATTTCATTCGTGGCCAGCTAAGCACCCCGGAATCCGTCAATACCGAGCTGGGCGAACTGCGCGGCAACCGTGCCTACTCCTGGCCGACCGGCGGCGCCGTGGACGTGTTGCTGCGCCCGGACGACATCGTCTACGCGCCGGACAGCGCTTTGAAAGCGCGAATTGTCGGCAAGACCTTCCTCGGCGCATCGACCTTGTACCGCTTGCAACTGCCGACCGGCGCACAACTGGAATCGATCTTTCCCAGCCATGCCGACCATCAGGTCGGTGCGGATGTCGGGATTCGCGTCGCGGCTGAACACCTGGTGCTGTTCCAGGCCTGCGGCAGCGTCGCGGCGCAGGTACCACGGTCCGAGTCAGGCGTACGGCGCTACAGCCCGGCCAGCAGTATTTGAAGAAACCGGGTCGAAATGTGGGAGGCCCCCGACTTAGCACCGTCGCACAGCAAACTGCCCCCCTTGCCCTGATGCCGTTCAGTCAAAGCTTTTTTGTAGGAGCGAGCTTGCTCGCGAAAAACTCACAGGCGCCGCGTTGATTCAGGAAACACGCGTCATCGTTGACGTTTTTCGCGAGCAAGCTCGCTCCTACAGAAGGCGATGTACGCTTAACTGAACGGCATTAGGGCTTGCCCCGGTACAACCCGGGGCATGGTCTACAGGCTAATACGCAGGATCAGGAGTAACTGATCAGGCCCTGCCAATCGGCGCGAATTTGGCCTGGGTATGTTCCGCCAACACTGCGGCGGACAATTCCACTTCCAGCCCCCGTCTCCCCGCACTGACAAAAATCGTCGCGAACGGCTGCGCCGTCGTATCGATAAACGTGCGCAAGCGCTTTTTCTGCCCCAGCGGGCTGATACCGCCCAACAGGTAGCCCGTCGACCGTTGCGCCGCCGCCGGGTCAGCCATCTCGACTTTTTTCACCCCGGCCGCATGGGCCAAGGCTTTTAAATCCAGACTTCCGACGACCGGCACCACCGCCACCAATAACTCGCCTTTTTCGCTGCTCGCCAACAGGGTCTTGAACACCTGAGCCGGGTCAAGACCCAACTTTTCCGCGGCCTCCAGACCATACGACGACGCTTTGGGATCGTGTTCATAACTGTGAATGCGATGTTCGGCGCGAACTTTTTTCAACAAATCCAGTGCAGGGGTCATGCATGCTCCAGGCGTGGCAAACAGAGGACAGATTCTAGGCCAAGCCCACACAAAACGCTCTAGTACGCCCCTGACTCCCGTCAACACTTGCGGTGACGAGCGTGATCATTCATCAAACCTATAGTTGGAAAATGACTAATAGTTCACTTTCGACCTTTGACAGGCGTCATTCTTGTCTATATTTTTTCGTTTCCGAATACTGTAGGAATACAGCCGCAGTATTCGAGCAGTAAGCCGCGCCGAGGATGGGGATCCTCGACACGGTGAAAATCGCGCAAGGCCCGTTGAGGCCCGACGCCTGACAAGAACAACAAATTGAGGTTTTCCATGACAACTGCACTTCAACAGCCTTCACTTTCGAGCCAATGGATGGCCGAATTCCTGGGGACTGCGCTTCTGATCTTCTTCGGTACAGGATGTGTCGCTGCCCTCAAAGTCGCGGGTGCCAGCTTTGGTTTGTGGGAAATCAGTATCATCTGGGGGATCGGCGTCAGCATGGCGATCTACCTGAGCGCCGGTATCTCCGGGGCTCACCTCAATCCGGCGGTGAGTATTGCCCTGTGTCTTTTCGCCGATTTCGACAAGCGTAAACTGCCCTTCTATATCCTCGCCCAGGTCGCCGGTGCCTTCTGCTCCGCGGCGCTGGTGTACATGCTCTATAGCAATCTGTTTTTCGATTACGAACAAACCCACCATTTGGTGCGTGGGACCCAGGCCAGCCTGGAACTAGCCTCGGTGTTTTCGACCTACCCCCATGCGCTGTTGAGCACCGCTCAGGCGTTCCTGGTGGAAATGGTCATCACCGCCATCCTGATGGGCGTGATCATGGCCCTGACCGACGATAACAACGGCTTGCCACGCGGCCCCCTTGCTCCGCTGCTGATTGGCTTGCTGATCGCAGTCATCGGCAGCGCCATGGGCCCATTGACCGGTTTTGCGATGAACCCTGCGCGGGATTTCGGGCCCAAGCTGATGACCTTTTTCGCCGGCTGGGGTGAAATGGCCTTTACTGGCGGACGCGACATTCCCTACTTCCTGGTTCCGATTTTCGCGCCGATTGTCGGTGCTTGCCTCGGTGCCGCGGCTTATCGCGGGCTGATTGCCCGCCATCTGCCAAGCGCCGCACCTGCCGCAGCGGAGGCCAAAGAAGCCGCCGTCAACGGCGAAACGCGTATTTCCTGATAGCAACCGCCTGGGCCCTACTGCCCTTTTAGTGATCCAGGCCGTTTCCAACTCCCTTATTTCTCGTCCAAGGCAATCGACATGACCGACATTCAGAATAAGAACTACATCATTGCCCTTGATCAGGGCACCACCAGTTCGCGGGCGATCATCTTTGATCGTGACGCCAACGTGGTCTGCACCGCCCAGCGTGAATTCGTCCAGCACTACCCGCAGGCGGGCTGGGTCGAACATGACCCGATGGAAATCTTCGCCACCCAGAGCGCGGTAATGGTCGAGGCCCTGGCCCAGGCTGGCCTGCACCATGACCAGGTTGCCGCTATCGGCATCACCAACCAGCGTGAAACCACCGTGGTCTGGGACAAGGTCACCGGTCGCCCGATCTACAACGCCATCGTCTGGCAGTGCCGCCGCAGCACCGAAATCTGCCAGCAGCTCAAGCGTGACGGCCACGAGCAATACATCAGCGACACCACCGGCCTGGTCACCGACCCGTACTTTTCCGGCACCAAGCTCAAGTGGATCCTCGACAATGTCGAAGGCAGCCGCGAACGTGCGCGCAACGGCGAACTGCTGTTCGGCACCGTCGACAGCTGGTTGATCTGGAAATTTACCGGCGGCAAGACCCACGTCACCGACTACACCAACGCCTCGCGCACCATGCTCTTCAACATCCACACCCTGGAGTGGGACGCGAAGATGCTGGAAATCCTTGATGTGCCGCGCGAGATGCTGCCGGAAGTCAAGTCGTCGTCGGAAATCTACGGTCGCACCAAGAGCGGCATTGCCATCGGCGGCATCGCCGGTGACCAGCAGGCCGCGCTGTTCGGCCAGATGTGCGTTGAACCGGGCCAGGCCAAGAACACCTACGGCACCGGCTGCTTCCTGCTGATGAATACCGGCGACAAGGCCGTGAAATCCAAGCACGGCATGCTCACCACCATCGCCTGCGGCCCGCGTGGCGAAGTGGCCTACGCCCTGGAAGGCGCGGTATTCAACGGTGGTTCCACCGTGCAGTGGCTGCGTGACGAGCTGAAAATCATCAACGACGCCCACGACACCGAATACTTCGCCGGCAAGGTCAAGGACAGCAATGGCGTCTACCTGGTACCCGCGTTTACCGGCCTGGGCGCCCCCTACTGGGACCCCTACGCCCGTGGCGCGTTATTCGGCCTGACCCGAGGCGTACGCGTGGATCACATTATTCGTGCAGCCCTTGAGTCGATTGCCTACCAGACACGCGACGTACTGGACGCGATGCAGCAGGATTCCGGCGAACGCCTCAAATCCCTGCGGGTGGATGGCGGCGCAGTGGCCAACAACTTCCTGATGCAATTCCAAGCCGACATCCTCGGCACCCAGGTCGAGCGCCCGCAAATGCGCGAAACCACTGCACTGGGCGCGGCCTACCTGGCGGGCCTGGCTTGCGGGTTCTGGGGTAGCCTGGACGAACTGCGTGGCAAGGCGGTGATCGAGCGCGAATTCGAACCTCAGCTTGAAGAAGCCGCCAAAGAGAAACTCTACGCCGGCTGGCAAAAAGCAGTGAGCCGCACCCGCGATTGGGAACCCCACGAAGGCGCTGAATAAGCCAAGCGCAGGACCCATATAGGGTTGTAACTGGCAGGGAGCAGATTCCTGCGTCATCATGGGCCACTTTTGTATGGCAGCCCAAAGGACGCCCCATGAATCTGCCTCCCCGCCAGCAACAAATCCTCGAACTGGTCCGCGAACGCGGCTACGTCAGTATCGAGGAAATGGCGCAGCTATTCGTTGTCACC
The DNA here is from genome assembly GCF_058793055.1 of Pseudomonas sp. MPR-R2A5. Classification (NCBI taxonomy): domain Bacteria; kingdom Pseudomonadati; phylum Pseudomonadota; class Gammaproteobacteria; order Pseudomonadales; family Pseudomonadaceae; genus Pseudomonas; species Pseudomonas sp. MPR-R2A5. The sequence goes on along the minus strand of NZ_JBXAFK010000021.1, from coordinate 21,574 downwards.
CCGCAAACCATCCGCCGCGATATCAACCAGCTGGCGGACGCCAATCTGCTGCGCCGCTACCACGGCGGCGCGGCCTATGACTCCAGTGTCGAAAACACCGCCTACGCCATGCGTGCCGACCAGATGCGCGACGAGAAACAGCGCATCGGCGAAGCCATCGCCGCGCAAATCCCCGATCACGCGTCGCTGTTCATCAACATCGGCACCACCACCGAATCCATCGCACGTGCGCTGTTAAACCACAATCACCTGAAAATCATCACCAACAACCTCAACGTCGCCACCATGCTCAGTGCCAAGGACGACTTCGATGTGTTGCTGACCGGCGGTAATGTGCGCCGTGATGGCGGCGTGGTGGGCCAGGCCAGCGTGGACTTTATCAACCAGTTCAAAGTCGACTTCGCCCTGGTGGGTATCAGCGGCATTGACGAGGACGGCAGCCTGCTCGACTTCGATTACCAGGAAGTGCGGGTGTCACAGGCGATCATCGCCAATGCACGCCAGGTGATCCTGGCGGCGGACTCGAGCAAGTTCGGGCGCAATGCCATGATTCGCCTGGGGCCGATCAGCCTGGTGGACTGCCTGGTGACCGACCAGCAGCCCGTGCCGGCGCTGGTGCAGTTGTTGAACCAGCATAAGGTTCGCCTGGAAGTGGTCTAGCGCCTGCATTGACGCCATCGGGGGCAAGCTCCCTCCCACCTTTGATGTGTGAACCCGCTCAAATGTGGGAGGGGCGGTGCGACGATTCGACTTGCCCCCGACGGCGATCTATCTGACAGGCCATTGCCTAAGCCTGCCTCGGTTTCATGTTCACAAATTTTCTTTTCTCGCCCCTTCGATGAGTTTTTTCAATCGAAGTCGGGTGGCTGTGGGCGCGTTTATCAGCTACCATTTTCGCAAATGAACATTAATGTTCGAATTCCAATACGAAAAAGATCGCGAGGCCAGCCGATGAACCCTTCTACCTTGCCTGCTCCACCGCTTGCCGAAGTCTATGACGTTGCCGTTATCGGTGGCGGGATCAATGGCGTCGGCATTGCAGCAGACGCAGCCGGACGCGGTCTGTCGGTGTTCCTTTGCGAAAAGGACGACCTGGCCAGCCACACCTCTTCCGCCAGCAGCAAGCTGATCCATGGCGGCCTGCGCTACCTCGAACATTACGAATTCCGCCTGGTGCGCGAAGCCCTGGCCGAACGTGAAGTGCTGCTGGGCAAGGCACCGCACATCGTCAAACAGATGCGCTTTGTGCTGCCACACCGCCCGCACCTGCGTCCGGCGTGGATGATTCGTGCCGGCCTGTTCCTGTATGACCACTTGGGCAAGCGGGAAAAGCTCGCCGGTTCGAAAAGCCTCAAGTTCGGCCCTGACAGCCCGCTGAAAAGCGAAATCACCAAAGGCTTCGAATACTCCGACTGCTGGGTCGATGACGCCCGCCTGGTCGTACTCAATGCCATGGCCGCCCGTGAAAAAGGCGCGCATATCCACACCCAGACCCGTTGCGTCAGCGCCCACCGCAGCAAGGGCCTGTGGGAAATGAACATGGAACGCGCCGATGGCAGCCTGTTCTCGATCCGCGCCAAGGCGCTGGTGAATGCAGCCGGCCCATGGGTCGCCAAGTTCATCAAGGAAGACCTGAAGCTCGATTCGCCCTACGGTATCCGCCTGATCCAAGGCAGCCACCTGATCGTGCCGAAACTGTATGAAGGCGCCCACGCGCACATCCTGCAGAACGAAGACCAGCGTATCGTCTTCACCATCCCCTACCTGAACCACCTGACCATCATCGGCACCACCGACCGCGAATACACCGGCGACCCGGCAAAAGTGGCGATTACCGAAGGCGAAACCGACTACATGCTCAAAGTCGTCAACGCCCATTTCAAGAAACAGCTGAGCCGCGACGACATCGTCCACACCTACTCCGGGGTGCGTCCGCTGTGCAATGACGAGTCGGACAACCCCTCGGCCATCACCCGCGACTACACCCTGTCCCTCTCCGGCGGCACGGGCGAAGCACCGATCCTGTCGGTATTCGGCGGCAAGCTGACCACCTATCGCAAGCTCGCCGAATCGGCGATGGCGCAATTGGCACCGTACTTCACCCAGATGCGCCCAAGCTGGACTGCCACGGCCAGCCTGCCCGGTGGCGAGGACATGACCACGCCAGAAGCGCTGGCCGAGGCCATTCGCGCCAAATTCGACTGGGTACCCAGCGAGATCGCGCGCCGTTGGTCCACCACCTACGGCAGCCGTACCTGGCGCCTGCTGGAAGGCGTACACACCCTGGCCGACCTGGGTGACCACCTGGGTGGCGGCCTGTACACCCGCGAAGTCGACTACCTGTGTGCCGAAGAGTGGGCGACCCAACCCCAGGACATCCTGTGGCGCCGCACCAAGCTCGGCCTGTTCACCACCCCGGAAGAACAGGACAACGTGCAACGTTACCTGTCCAAGGTTGAACAGAACCGTAGCCGCATCCAGGCAGCCTGACGGACCCGTCGTACAAAAGCCCCTGCGCCCTGTGGCCCAGGGGCTTTTTCATGCCGGCCTCCACATTCGGTTTTCCGAACGCAATCCATCATCCGATTCGGTTTGCCGGATCGAACCGTTGCAAATTTGCCGTCACGCAAAGTTAATCTCGATATAAATCAACTAGTTAACCTTTTACTCCCGGTCTGGCACGACTCATGCTCTACACTCTCTCACGATTGCCTTGGACGCCTCAGGAGCCGTCACGGGCATTCGCCGTACAAGAGAGCCGTCTAGCCGGCTTCATAAAAAAAACAAATGTCGAGGAAGTATTGATGCGCATCGTTCCCCATATTTTGGGCGCAGCTATCGCTGCTGCTCTGATCAGCACTCCAGTTTTCGCCGCCGAACTCACCGGCACACTGAAGAAAATCAACGACTCCGGCACCATCACCCTCGGGCACCGCGACAGCTCCATTCCGTTTTCCTACATTGCGGATGCTTCAGGCAAGCCAGTGGGCTACTCCCACGACATCCAGCTGGCCATCGTCGAAGCCCTGAAAAAAGACCTGAACAAACCCGACCTGCAGACCAAGTACAACCTGGTCACCTCGCAGACCCGTATCCCGCTGGTGCAGAACGGCACCGTGGACATCGAGTGCGGTTCCACCACCAACAACGCCGAACGCGCCCAGCAAGTCGCCTTCACCACCAACATCTTCGAAATCGGCACTCGCCTGCTGGTCAAGAAAGACAAGGAAGGCAAGCCTAGCTACGCCGACTTTGCCGACCTGAAAGGCAAGAACGTCGTGACCACCGCCGGCACCACGTCCGAGCGCATCATCAAGGCGATGAACGCCGACAAGCAGATGGGCATGAACGTCATCTCCGCCAAAGACCACGGCGAGTCCTTCCAGATGCTGGAAAGCGGCCGTGCCGTAGCGTTCATGATGGACGACGCCCTGCTGGCCGGTGAAGAGGCCAAGGCCAAGAAGCCGGATGACTGGGTCATTACCGGTACACCGCAGTCCTTTGAAGCCTATGCCTGCATGGTTCGCAAAGACGACCCAGCCTTCAAGAAAGCCGTGGATGACGCCATCGTCGGCCTGTACAAGTCCGGCGAAATCAACAAGATCTACGCCAAGTGGTTCGAAAGCCCGATCCCACCAAAAGGTCTGAACCTTAACTTCCCGATGAGCGAAAAGGTCAAGGAACTGATCAAGAACCCGACCGACAAGCCGGCGCCGGAAGTAAAGATCTAAATACTGACTAACCTTATCTCCTGAGGGAGCCAACGCTCCCTCAGGCGTCTGTTACTACCTGCTGGCTGTATTTTGGAACACTCGACCTGGCGGTTTTCGAGCCGATCGCGTGTGCCTGACGTTCGTCGTCAGGCGGGAAAGGATCTTCCCCAAGCGGGTGCTTGTACATCGATCGATCTCGAGGGGAGACCCTAATGAATTACAACTGGGACTGGGGCGTGTTCTTCAAGTCCACCGGCGTGGGCAGCGAGACTTATCTCGACTGGTACATCGCCGGCCTGGGCTGGACCATCGCCATCGCTGTCGTGGCATGGATTATCGCCTTGCTGCTGGGGTCCATTCTGGGCGTCATGCGCACCGTGCCAAACCGTCTCGTATCGGGCATTGCGACCTGCTACGTGGAACTGTTTCGTAACGTACCGCTGCTGGTGCAGCTGTTCATCTGGTACTTCCTGATACCCGACCTGCTGCCGCAGAACCTGCAGGACTGGTACAAGCAGGACCTCAACCCGACCACCTCGGCCTACCTGAGCGTTGTCGTGTGCCTGGGCCTGTTCACCGCCGCCCGTGTGTGTGAACAGGTGCGCACCGGCATCCAGGCGCTGCCACGTGGCCAAGAAGCGGCCGCACGCGCCATGGGCTTCAAGCTGCCGCAGATCTACTGGAACGTGCTGCTGCCCCAGGCCTACCGGATCATCATTCCGCCGCTTACCTCGGAATTCCTCAACGTGTTCAAGAACTCCTCCGTGGCGTCCTTGATCGGCCTGATGGAACTGCTGGCGCAAACCAAGCAGACCGCCGAGTTCTCGGCCAACCTGTTCGAGGCCTTCACCCTGGCCACGCTCATCTACTTCACCCTGAACATGAGCCTGATGCTGCTGATGCGCGTGGTCGAGAAGAAAGTCGCAGTGCCCGGCCTGATCTCCGTGGGGGGTAAATAATGGAATTCGATTTCAGCGGCATCATCCCCGCCATCCCGGGCCTGTGGAACGGCATGGTCATGACCTTGAAGCTGATGGTCATGGGCGTAGTCGGCGGCATCATCATCGGCACCGTCCTGGCCCTGATGCGCCTGTCGTCCAACAAGCTGTTGTCCCGCGTGGCCGGCGCCTATGTGAACTACTTCCGTTCGATCCCGCTGCTGCTGGTGATCACCTGGTTCTACCTGGCGGTACCGTTCGTACTGCGCTGGATCACCGGCCAGGACACGCCAATCGGGGCATTCACCTCCTGCGTCGTGGCGTTCATGATGTTCGAGGCGGCGTACTTCTGCGAGATCGTACGGGCCGGCGTGCAGTCGATCCCCAAGGGCCAGATGGCCGCCGCACAAGCGATGGGCATGACCTACGGCCAGACCATGCGCCTGATCATCCTGCCCCAGGCGTTCCGCAAGATGACCCCGTTGCTGCTGCAACAGAGCATCATCCTGTTCCAGGACACCTCGCTGGTCTACACCGTGGGCCTGGTGGACTTCCTCAACTCCGCCCGCTCCAACGGCGACATCATTGGCCGCTCCAATGAGTTCCTGATCTTCGCCGGTGTCGTCTACTTCATCATCAGCTTTTCCGCCTCGCTGCTGGTCAAGCGTCTGCAAAAAAGGTTTGCCGTATGATCTCTATCAAGAATGTCAACAAGTGGTATGGCGACTTCCAGGTGCTGACCGATTGCAGCACCGAGGTCAAGAAAGGCGAAGTGATCGTGGTGTGCGGGCCGTCCGGTTCGGGCAAATCCACCCTGATCAAATGCGTCAACGCGCTGGAACCGTTCCAGAAGGGCGATGTGATCGTCGACGGCACGTCCATCGCCGATCCGAAGACCGACCTGCCGAAGTTGCGTTCGCGCGTGGGCATGGTGTTCCAGCACTTCGAGCTGTTCCCGCACCTGACCATCACCGAAAACCTGACCATTGCGCAGATCAAGGTGCTCGGCCGCAGCAAGGAAGAAGCCACCAAGAAAGGCCTGCAACTGCTTGATCGTGTTGGCCTGTCGGCCCACGCCCACAAGCACCCTGGCCAGCTTTCCGGTGGCCAGCAGCAACGTGTGGCGATTGCCCGCGCCCTGGCCATGGACCCGATCGTCATGCTGTTCGACGAACCGACCTCCGCCCTCGACCCGGAAATGGTCAACGAAGTGCTGGACGTGATGGTGCAACTGGCCCAGGAAGGCATGACCATGATGTGTGTGACCCACGAAATGGGCTTCGCCCGCAAAGTGGCCGACCGCGTGATCTTCATGGACGCCGGCAAGATCATCGAAGACTGCCCGAAAGAAGAATTCTTCGGCGACATCAGCGCCCGCTCCGAGCGTGCGCAGCACTTCCTTGAGAAAATCCTGCAGCACTAAAAACAGCAGCGCTCCCTTCTGCGAGGGCGAGCGGGCTTGTTGTGGCGAGCGGGCTTGCCCCGCGTTGGGCCGCGGAGCGGCCCCAGTACCGAGGAATGCGGTGTGTCAGGCAATCCTCAGTAGCTGGTTTGGGGCCGCTCCGCGGCCCAACGCGGGGCAAGCCCGCTCGCCACCACAAGCCCACCCACCACAAGCCCGCTCGCCACAATCAGTCCGCTCGCAGCAGGACAAACATCGTCACCATAACTGGTTGACCCAAGGCATCTGTGATGAAATGCGACCCCAACCTCTATCGCGCCGCGCCGCCATCACTTGCCGTGAAGCCCCGCCTGATTCGCCAACTGTTCCTGCCGCCGTTGATCATCGCCCTGATGGTCGGCCTGGGTTACATCGGCTTCTGGATCAGTGAGTACTACGGTATCCGCACCCTCAGCGATACCGGCGAGCGCCAACTGGAGTTGCACGCCCGCACGGTCGAAAGTGAACTGAGCAAATACACCTACCTGCCCAGCCTCCTGGAACTGGAATCCAGTGTCTCCAAGCTGCTGGCCGACCCAAACCAGGAAACCCGCAAAACCGTCAACGACTACCTCGAAGGCCTGAACCGACGCAGCCGCAGCCGGGCCATCTACGTGATGGACACCACCGGCAGGGTGCTGGCCACCAGCAACTGGCGCGACGCCGACAGCTACCAGGGTGAAGACCTGTCCTTCCGGGCCTATTTCCAGAACGCGGTACGCGGCCAGCCAGGGCGTTTCTACGGCATCGGCAGCACCAACGGCGAACCCGGCTACTACCTGGCCCACGGCCTGGAAGAGCACGGCAAGATCATCGGCGTCGCCGTGGTCAAGGTGCGCCTCGAAGCCTTGGAAGAACGCTGGCAGCGCGCACGCCTCGAAGCATTTGTCAGCGATGAGAACGGCATCATCATCCTCTCCAGCGACCCGGCCCGCCGCCTCAAGGCCGTGCGACCGCTGAGTGACGAGACCAAGGAACGCCTGGCCCACAGCCTGCAATATTACTGGGCCACGCTCAACGAACTGGAACCCCTGGCCCGCGAGCGCCTCAACGAAGGCACCGAAAAACTGACCTTCCCGGCCAACAGCGAAGTGGTGGCGGACGAGCGGGAGGTCAGCTACCTCGCCCAGACTCGACCGCTGAGCGACACACCCTGGAATTTCACCCTGCTCACCCCGCTCAACGACCTGCGCCGCGCTGCAATCAACCAGGGCATCCTGGTGGCCGTCGCCTTTGGCCTGGTGGCATTCCTGTTGATTGCCTGGAACGAGCGGCGCAAAGTCATCGCCACCCGCCTCGCCGCTCGGGAGGCATTGCAGGAAGCCAACAGCCAGCTGGAACGTCGGATTGCCGAACGTACCGCCGACCTGCGCGCCAGCAACGAACGGCTCAAGGGCCAGATTCGCGAACGGCGCCAGGCCGAAGAGACCCTGCGCCGCGCCCAGGATGAACTGGTGCAGGCCGGCAAGCTCGCCGCCATCGGCCAGATGTCCACCAGCATCGCCCACGAACTGAACCAACCCCTGGCCGCGCTGCGCACGTTGTCCGGCAACACGGTGCGCTTTCTCGAACGCGGGGCGCTGGATACCGCCAGCGCCAACCTCAAGACCATCAACGAACTGATCGACCGCATGGGCCGCATCACCGCCAGCCTGCGCTCCTTTGCCCGGCGGGGCGATGACCAGGGCGAAGCCAACCTGGGCAAGGCCGTGGACGCCGCGTTCCAGGTGCTCGGCGCACGCCTGGACAGCCTGCCGCTGACCCTGCACCGCGACTTCTCCCCTGCCCTTTTGCAGATCGACCAGACGCGCCTGGAACAGATCCTGGTCAACCTGATCGGCAATGCCCTCGATGCGATGCAGGCACAACCTGCCCCCGAACTGTGGCTCGAAGGCAGCAGCGCCGACGGTAAATATCGCCTGCTTGTGCGCGACAACGGCCACGGCATCGACCCCGAGGCACGCAAGCATCTGTTCGAACCGTTCTTCACCACCAAACCCGGCGAGCAAGGCCTCGGCCTGGGCCTGACCCTGTCCGCCAGCCTCGCGGCGGCCACGGGTGGCAACCTCGCCGTGGAACACCCAGCCAGTGGTGGTACGGCCTTTGTCCTCTGCCTGCCTTTGGCGGGCGCTCAAAAAACTGAGTCGACATGAACGTAGAAAAAAACACTGACCTGACCGTCCTGATCGTCGAAGACGACCCCCATGTGCTGCTCGGCTGCCAGCAAGCCTTCGCGCTGGAGGACATCCCCAGCGTCGGTGTGGCCAGTGCCGAAGAGGCGTTGAAGCACGTCGACGAAAACTTTGCCGGCATCGTCATCAGCGATATTCGCCTGCCGGGCATCGACGGCCTGGAACTGCTGACCCGCCTCAAGGCCCTGGATAAAAGCCTGCCGGTGGTGCTGATCACCGGGCATGGCGATATCTCCATGGCCGTCGGCGCCATGCGCAACGGCGCCTACGACTTCATGGAAAAGCCCTTCTCCCCCGAGCGCCTGGTCGATGTGGCCCGCCGCGCCCTGGAACAACGCGGGCTGGCGCGGGAAGTCTGGTCGCTGCGCCGCCAGTTGGCCGAGCGCGATTCCCTTGAAGGCCGCATCATCGGCCGTTCGCCGGCCATGCAGAACCTGCGCGAATTGATCGCCAACGTCGCCGACACCTCGGCCAACGTGCTGATCGAAGGCGAGACCGGCACCGGCAAGGAACTGGTCGCGCGCTGCCTGCATGATTTCAGCCGGCGCCACGATCACCCGTTCGTTGCGCTGAACTGTGGCGGCCTGCCGGAAAACCTGTTCGAAAGCGAAATCTTCGGCCACGAAGCCAACGCCTTTACCGGCGCCGGCAAACGTCGCATCGGCAAGATCGAACACGCCCACCAAGGCACGCTGTTTCTCGATGAAGTGGAAAGCATGCCGATCAACCTGCAGATCAAGTTGCTGCGCGTGTTGCAGGAGCGCACCCTGGAACGCCTGGGTTCGAACCAGAGCGTGGCCGTGGATTGCCGGGTGATCGCCGCCACCAAGTCCAACCTCGATGAACTGAGCCGCGCCAACCAGTTCCGCAGCGACCTGTACTACCGCCTCAACGTGGTCACCCTGGAACTGCCGCCCCTGCGCGAACGCCGCGAAGACATCCTGCAACTGTTCGAGCACTTCCTGCAGCAGTCATCACTGCGCTTTGACCGCAGCGTGCCGGACCTCGACAACCAGACCCTGTCCAGCCTGATGAGCCACGACTGGCCCGGTAACGTGCGCGAACTGCGCAACGTCGCCGAACGCTTCGCCCTGGGCCTGCCCGCCTTCAAGAAAAGCGGCGCCAGCAGCGGCGGCCAGGGCCTGGCCTTTACCGAGGCCGTGGAAGCCTTCGAGCGCAACCTGCTCAACGACGCCCTGCAACGCAGCGGCGGCAACCTGACCCAGGCCAGCCAGGAACTGGGGATGGCCAAGACCACGCTGTTCGACAAAGTCAAGAAATACGGGTTGAGCCACTGATGGATCTTGTATTGAAGGCCGCACTGGGCGCGGCAGTGGTGCTGATCCTGGCGGCGCTGGCCAAGACCAGAAACTACTACATCGCCGGGCTGGTGCCGCTGTTTCCGACCTTCGCGCTGATCGCCCATTACATCGTCGGCAAGGGCCGCTCGGTGGACGATTTGAAGACCACGATCCTGTTTGGGATGTGGTCGATCATTCCGTATTTTGTGTACCTGGCGACGTTGTACGTGATGGTGGATCGGATGCGGCTGGAGGCCTCTTTAGCCGTAGCAGCGGTAGCGTGGCTGATGGCCGCGACGGTGTTAGTCAGCGTGTGGGTACGCGTCCACGCCTGACACCACTCAATCCAACTGTGGGAGCAAGCCCCCTCCCACCGTTTTATCCCGGTTGTGTCAGCGGACTATCTTGTCGATCTGGATCCCGAGTTTCTTCAACCGATACCAGAAGCTGCGCTCGGAAATCCCGATCTTCGCCGCCGCCGCAGCCTGCACGCCATGGCACTCGTGCAACGCCGCAAGAATGTAGGCTTTCTCGACCTCGGCCAGCGCCGCATCCAGGTCCTGGGGAATGCCCGGCCCGTCGCTGAGGATCGCCGTCACACCGCCCTCGCTTGGCTTGGACGCAAACAGGTAACCCGGCAGGTCGATATCCTCGATCACCGGCTTTGCGGCCACGATAGTCGCCCGCTCAACGCAGTTCTGCAGCTCACGGATATTGCCCGGCCAGTGATACGCCGCCATGGCCTGCAACGCTTCGGCGCTGAAGCCGGTGATGCGTTTGCCGGCGGTGGCGCTGAGGGTCTGGGCGAAATGCCGGGCCAGGGGTGCGATATCTTCCACACGTTCACGCAGGGCCGGCAGCGGGATCGGAAACACATTGAGACGGTAGTACAGGTCTTCGCGAAACTCTTTGTTGGCCACCGCCTCCAGCAGGTTCTTGTTGGTGGCCGCGATCACACGCACGTCCACCTTGCGCTCGCGGGGGTCACCCACCGGTTCGATCACCCGCTCCTGCAAGGCGCGCAGGATCTTGGCTTGCAACGCCAGGGGCATATCGCCCACTTCGTCGAGAAACAGCGTGCCCTTGTCGGCCTGCATAAAGCGCCCTACCCGATCAGACACGGCGCCGGTAAAGGCGCCCTTGCGATGACCGAACATTTCGCTTTCCAGCAGCCCTTCGGGGATCGCCGCGCAATTGACCGCCACGAAAGGCTTGTCGGCACGGCTGCCGTGCTTGTGGATGGCGCGGGCGACCATCTCCTTGCCGGTGCCGCTTTCGCCGGTCAGCAGGATGGTTGCGGTACTGTCACGCACCGAGTCCACGGCGTGCAGTACCTTGCGAAACGCCGGGCTATCGCCCACCAGGCTGTCGAACTGCGCGTGTTCATCCAGCTCGGCACGCATGCGCGCGTTGTCGCGCATGATGTCGCGAAATTGCAGGGCCTTGGCCACGGTGATGTCCAGCTCGTCGATATCGAACGGCTTGGCGATGTAGTCGTAGGCGCCGTTGCGCATCGACTGCACGGCATTCTTTACCGTGCTGTAGGCGGTCATCACGATCACCGGTACCTGGGGAAATCGCACCTTGATCTCGGCCAGCAGCGCCGGCCCGTCCATGCCCGGCATGCGCCAGTCACTGATCACCAGGTCGATGTCTTCCTGCTCCAGCACTTTGAGCGCATGCAGGCCGTTGCCCGCGGTGAACACCTTGATGCCGTTCTGGCCCAGGGCGGAGGACAGCAAGTCACAGAGCTTGGGCTCGTCGTCGACCACCAATACGTTATGCGTCATGACTTTCCTCATCATCAGCGTCGTCTTCACCATGAGCCGGAATGTACAGGCTGAAGGTGGCGCCCGCATCGTTCTCACTGACACATTCGATGCTGCCGTCATGACTTTCCATGATCGAATAGACTTTAGCCAGGCCCAGGCCGGTGCCGGATGCCTTGGTGGTGACGAATGGCGTGAAGATGCGCTCGATCATATCCGCCGCAATGCCCTGCCCGGTGTCGGCGATGCTGATGACGGTGTTGTCGTTGACCGTGCGAATGCCCAGGGTCAGGCGCCCGCCTTCGGGCATTGCATCGATGGCGTTGAGGATCAGGTTCAGGCACGCCTGCTTGAGCTGCTTGGCGTCGGCATAGATCGTCGCGCCGGGGGCCTGGTCGTCGATCTGCGCCTGGATGTTGTGGGTCGCCAGCTCCGGGCCGCAGAAGCCTAGGATTTCTTCGACCAATGGGCGCGCCGCCTGCAACACGCGCAAGGGCGGATTGGGTTTGGCGAAGTCGAGGAATTCGGTGATCAGGTCGTTGATCCGGCTGACCTCGCTGATCACGTATTCCAAATGGCGCCTGTCGCTTTCCGGCAGGTCGGAGCGACGATGCAGCAACTGGGTGGCGGTCTTGATGATGCCCAGCGGGTTGCGGATTTCATGGGCCAGGCCCATGGCGACCTCGCCCAGGGCATGCAGGCGGTCACGCCGACGCAGCTGGGCCTCGAGGTGATGCAGCTCGCCCAGGCGCTCGGTCATATGGTTGAAGGTGCTGCTCAATTGCGCCAGCTCATCGCCACCGCTGACCACCACCCGGTGTGTGTAGTTGCCCGAAATCACTGCGCTTACGCCCTGGGACAGGTCACGCAACGGCTGGGTCAGGCGCCGCGACACCAGCACCCCCGCCGCCAGGGACAACGCCGAACTGAGCAGGAAAATCAGCACAAACAGATTGCTCTGGTTCACCAGCCCCACCAGGCTGGTATGCCGCAGCAGGCCACTGAAGATCACCCCTTGCAGCTCGCCATTGTCATTGAATATCGGCCAGTACAACCCGCTGTAGTTATTGGTGAACTGCTCGCTGGGCTGGCGGGTGCTGCGCAATGCGGCCTCGACACTCTTCGGAATGCGCGAGGGGTGATCCTGAAAGCGCTGGGTCGAGAAGATTTCCGTAAAGCCGCCCGGATTGGCCAGGTACAAACGCAGGTCGAGGGAGTGCACATCGGCCACGCTGGTCAGGAAGCTGCTGTCCAGGTAGGTCGCCACCAGCAACACATAGTCGACATCGTCCCGGGTGGTCTCGAAGGTCGAGACCACGATACCGGTACTCACCCCCGCCACTTGCACGGTCTGCAACACCGCGTTGCTGGTCAGGCTGATCTGCTTGACGATGTCGTCGGAGGCGGTGCTGAACACCAGCTTGTGGTCGCTGGTGCGAATCAGCGCCACCACGTCGATATCCGTCGCCTGGGCGATATCGGCGGTCAGCCGGTCGTGCTTGGCTGCCTGCCGGCTGGAGGGCGGGCTGGTGTAGCGCAGGAACAATTTAGCCATGCGCGCGTTGTCATGCAGGATGTCACCGATCTCGTCCTTGACGATCTTGGTCGACTCCTGCAGCCAGATGCGCACGTTGCTGTCGAAAATCTGCGACAACGTGGTGGCGGCCAGCTCAGCCGCGATCATGGTCGGGATGACGCTGACCAACCAGAACGCCAGCACCAGCTTGCGCTGGACGCTCCAGCGCGAAATGGCAAAGGGACGAGCTTTCTGGCGGGTCTTGGTGATCATCAGGTTTCGCTTATCGCAGCAGCCATGGCAGGGTCGGAACGATCCGGTCGGATAAAAATCTTCACTACTTTGAGCAGGGTGTTCACCAGCCGATTGCGGTGGCGGAAGAACAGGCTGTTGCCTTCGAACTCGCACCCCAGGCGCAGCTTACTGGCATACCCGGCCTGGCCGCACTCATACACTGCAATATTGTGCTGGATACAGTAATCGACATTGGTCAGCCAACTGCGGAAGTACAGGTTGTAGTCACGGGTGTACTCGACGTCGTGCCCGAAGAACTTATCGACCAACCGATGCTGGTCTACCAGGATCAGGTTGAACGCCACCAACTGCGCGTCCACCCAGTAAAGTACACAGACCGCACGCTCTCCAAGGCGTTCGAGCACGCCGGTGAAGTAGCCGGCGGGCAGGCGCTCGAACTGCAGGTCGGCGCGGGTGAGCGTGGCCTCGTACAGGCGCATGACCTCGGGCAGCACGTCGTCGATATTGCGTCGCCACTCGACACGTGGGCCCGGTGCGCGCAGTTTGCGGCGCAGGTCCTTGCGCGTGGACTTGCCCAGCGACCCCAGGTAGGCGTCCACCGAGCCATAGGGCAGCGGCAATACCCCGGTGGGCAGGCTCGGCATGCTCTGGAAACCAGCCGCCCGGCAGCTGTCGGCCCAGTGCGGATCATTGGCCGGCGCATCCTTGACCGCCACCAGGCCGATACCGAACGCATCGGCATCCTGGCGGGCGGCCTGGAGCAAATGCTGGAGCAACAGCGGGCGTCGCCCCTGCGGCACGTCACTGGCAAACCCGGCGTCGCAACGCTCGGCCACCGGCGAGCCAATGGCATACAGGCCCAATTGCAAAACACCCGGCCACAGTCGCTCCAGGCGCTCGGTCAAGCGCTTGCCGGCGCCCGACACCGTGGTGTCGAGCCGATAATGGGTGATGAACGCGGCGGCCACAGCCACCAGCGTGCCGTTTTCAAAAACCGCCAGGTAACGCCATTGAAAATCGGCGATGGCCGCGTGTTCCACCGCGACGTAATAGTCCCAGTCCTCCAGCGCACCGGGAAAGCAGTCGTTCCAGGCACTGCGCGGGATGGCCCGGACGGTCGGGAAAGCTTGGGTGGTGATCACATCATTTCCCTTGTTATGGCCTGTGCCAAGCGGACGCGTTGTGGCTATGGTGATCAGGCTTGTTGTGGCGAGCGGGCTTGCCCTAATGCCGTTCAGTTAAGGTTTTTTGTAGGAGCGAGCTTGCTCGCGAAGAACTCACAGACGCCGCGTTCATTCAGGAAACACGCGTTATCGTTGACGTTTTTCGCGAGCAAGAACTAGGCGTCCCCCTCGCTCCTACAGAAGGCGATGTCCGCTTAACTGAACGGCATGAGGGCAAACAACCCCGTTAGCCACAAGCAGCCAGCTCACCACAACCCGCCAGCTCGCTGGAGAGTGCGGAGTGTCGCTCGACAAACTCCGTACTCAACTCGATCACGCGGCGGTATTGCAGGTCGACGGTGATCATGTGGTAGCAGTTGTCCAGCAGGATCTTGGTCACCGGCCCGCCGAGGTGGCGTTCCACGTAGTCAGCATTCCAGCGGCTGGTGATGTCGTCCTCGATGGAATGCAACACCAGCGCCGGCACCTTGACCTCGGGCATGCGCTTCTTGACCACGGCGTTCATACGGTGCAACTCGCGCACCGTGATGCCTTCCATGGTCAACAAACCGGCTTCGCTGCTCTCCCCTTCCTTCATCTGCCGCTCGACAATCGCCCGCAGGCGTTCGTTCTTGATGCCATACGGCGGCTTCTCTTCGAAGCGGCAGATATGCACGCCGAACGGAATCTTCATCAGCAACGGCGTGAGGAACGCCAGCTTGTTGATGCTCCAGCCGTCGTACTTCAACGTCGTGGAATACATCAGCAGCCCGGCGACTTGCCCTGGGTGTTCGGCGGCGACGTACATCGACATCACCGCCCCCATGGACAAGCCACCGACAAACACCTGTGCATGGCGCTGCTTGACCTGGGCGAAGGTCTTGCGCACACCTTCGTACCAGTCCAGCCAGCCGGTAGCCTGCAGGTCGCTGTTGTCACCGCAGTGCCCGGCCAGGGTGGGCACGTACACCGTGCAATTGCCCACCTTGGCCAGGCCCTTGGCGACCTGGCGCAGTTCCGTCGGAGTGCCGGTCAGGCCGTGGATCAACAGGATCCCGACCGGACCTTCACCGAGAACGAAGCCGGCATCACCTTCACCGAGGTCGATCTCTGCCGGTTTCACCGTTTGGTCGCCCGCACCAGCAATTGCTCGAGCAGCTTCAGGCCCAGCTCGATTTCCGGGTAGCTGATTTCCAGGGACGGTGCCAGGGTGATCACGTTCTTGTAGTAGCCGCCCACATCGAGGATCAGGCCCAGCTTGCGGCCGTCTACCACCATGTCTCCTTTCATACCTTCCTCGACCATGTAGTCCAGGGTCGCCTTGTCTGGCGTGAAGCCATCCGGGCCGCAGATTTCGCAGCGCAGGGCCAGGCCCAGGCCGTCGACGTCGCCGATGATCGGGAAACGTTTCTGCAAGTCCTGCAGGCCTTCCAGGAAGTATTTGCCCTTAGCCATGACCATCGCGCCGTAGTCGACTTCGTTGGTCATCTTGAACATTTCCAGGCCCACCGCCGTGCCCAATGGGTTGGAGGCGAAGGTGGAGTGGGTCGAACCTGGCGGGAAGACCTTCGGGTTGATCAACTCTTCACGGGCCCAGATACCGCCCAGCGGGTTGAGGCCGTTGGTCAGCGCCTTGCCGAACACGATGATGTCTGGCTTGACGTCGAAGTGCTCGATCGACCACAGCTTGCCGGTGCGATAGAAGCCCATCTGGATTTCATCGGACACCATCAGGATGCCGTGCTGGTCGAGAACTTTCTTCAGCTCGCTGTAGAAGTTCATCGGCGGGATCACATAACCGCCGGTGCCCTGGATCGGCTCGACGTAGAACGCGGCGTATTCACTCTGGCCGACTTTCGGGTCCCACACGCCGTTGTATTCGGTCTCGAACAGGCGGGCGAATTGCTGCACGCAGTGGCTGCCGTATTCTTCCTTGGTCATGCCTTTAGGGCCGCGGAAGTGGTACGGGAACGGGATGAACTGCGCACGCTCGCCGAAGTGGCCGTAGCGACGACGATAGCGGTAGCTGGAAGTGATCGACGAAGCGCCGAGGGTGCGCCCGTGGTAGCCGCCTTCGAAGGCGAACATCAGGCTCTTGCCGTTGGTGGCGTTACGTACGACCTTCAGGGAGTCTTCGATCGACTGCGAACCGCCGACGTTGAAGTGGACGCGACCGTCGAGGCCGAATTTCTTCTTGGCATCGACCGCGATCATTTCCGACAGCTCGATCTTGCCTTTGTGCAGGTACTGGCTGGCGATTTGCGGCAGGGTGTCGATCTGCTGTTTCAGCGCATTGTTCAGGCGCGGGTTGGCATAGCCGAAGTTGACGGCCGAGTACCACATTTGCAGGTCGAGGTAGGCCTGGTCTTCGGTGTCCCACACGTAGGAGCCTTCGCAGCGGCTGAAAATGCGCGGCGGCTCGATGTAGTGGACAGTGTCGCCGTACGAGCAGTACTTGGCTTCTTTATCCAGAAGCACCTGGTCTTCGGCGGTAGCGATACGGATATCAGACATGGTGGAAGAGTTCCTGATTTTCAATAGAGAGGTCAGTCGCAGCAAAGGTGGTGGCGTTGGCGGCAATGCCCTGGGGCAGCCTGGCCAGCAATGCGGTCACTTCGGCGAAGGTGTCGAAGCGCGCGTGGGGAATGTTGTTGGCTTCGCAGTACTGAGCGAGGCTGCCTTTGGCGAAGACGAAATCGGCGGTGGACGCGACGCACATGTCGGACTTGCCATCGCCGATCACCAGCACGCGCTTGTTGCGCGGCGTGGACTTGCACTTGCAGTTGCCCGACGCGGCGCGGCACGCATCGCTGGAATACGGGAAGTCGATGCGCCAGCTGTCCTGGTCGACCTGGCGCAGGCGGTTGGCGAGGATCGGCAGCAGGGTCACGTAGTTGCGCGACAGAATCCGCGCGATACCCTGCTCGATGCCGTCGCTGACCACTTCGACGGAGGCCCCGAGGCCGATGACGTGATCAACGAAATCCGGGAAGTCCGGGTCGATCTCGACGCTGTCGAAATACGCCAGCAGTTCGCTGGGGGTGGCCTTGATCAGCGCCAGTTGGCGGCTCAGGCATTCGCGTGAACCGATATGCCCATCCAACCATTCCTGCTCGATGGTTTCCCATTCGGGACCCGCGAAGCGTTGGAGGACGTTGTCGATGACATCGGTGGGGGTAATGGTCCCGTCGAAGTCACACACGATATGCCAGTGGATCATCTGCCTGTCCTTGAGTTGGAGGGCTTGAAGAAGAGCGCGCTGTGTGCGCTTGCAGAAGGGGTAGAGCAGGGACTGTGCCAACTGGCCTGGGCCCAGCAGGGCTGGGGGTTTGGCGGGTAATTCGGGCGATATGTGTCGCAGGAGCTACAATTTTTGTAGCTTGCTACAAACAAGATGAGTGCTTGCGCCAGGCACCCCCTTCGCGCGTTCATGCGCGCATGGTCAGATAAGGAAACGCTCCATGTTCAAGGTTACTTCTGCTGTATTCGCCGGTTTATTGGGGCTCTGGGGCTTTTCCAGCGCAGCCCTGGCAGAAGGCATCACCGGCGAAGTCGGCGCAGGTATCGCTTATCAACCCCATGACCCGACCGGCAGTCGCTACGAAACGCGGCCCATCCCCTACGTGGACCTCGACTGGGGCAGCGTCAGCCTGGGCACCGATGACGGCCTGACCTGGAGCGCCCTCAATACCAACGGTTTTACCGCCGGCCCCTATATCAATTACCTGCAGGGGCGTACGGCCAACGGCTCACTGCGCGGCCTGCGCAATGTCTCGGACATGGCCGAAATCGGTGGCTTTGTTCAATACGCCCCGGTCGATTTCTGGCGTGTGTACGCCCAGGTGGGCCAGGCCGTTGGCGGCGGGCATGATCAAAGTGGCGTACTGGGTAAGCTCGGCGGTGAGTTGGGTTACCCACTGGGCAGCGGGATTATTGGCAGCACCGGCCTGATGGCGCACTTTGCCGACGCCCGCCAGACCCAGACCTATTTCGGCGTGGACGCCAACGAATCCGCGGCCTCCGGCATTCGCGCCTACAACGCCAGCGCGGGCTTCCAGAACATGACGCTGACCCAGAGTTTTGAATTCCCCCTGGCGTCCCACTGGTCGCTGCTGACCAGCGCCAGCTGGGTGCACCTGGTGGGCTCGGCGGCCAATAGCACTATCGTCAAGGCGACCGGGGACGTGAACCAGGGCCAGGTACAGACAGCCATCAGCTACAAGTTCGACTAATAAGCACACACCTTCTTACAAACTGGTCTGAGCCTTGCAATGACGCCCCGGAATTCATTTCTTCAGGACGCTATTCATGGCTCGCCCCGCTTACCGCCTGCTGCACCACTCGCTCTGGGACCTGGTCCCCATCACGATGGGCCTGGCCCATTTCGTTTTTGTCATCTGGCTGGTAACCGCCTTTCATAGCCTGAGCGGGTGGGCCCTGTTGCCCCTGGCGCTACTCTACGCGGTGAGCCTGTCGTGGAGCATCAACAGCATCTCGCACAACCAGATCCACAACGCCTACTTCAGCCATCGCGCGATGAACCGCGCCTTCGACCTGTTGCTGTCGGTGACCATCGGCTTTTCCCAGACGCTCTACCGCGATATCCACAACCGCCATCATCGCGGTAACGCCGATCTGCCGGGGCCGGATGGGCACACCATCGACCCCCTGTCGATCTACCAGCGCGGCAAGGATGGGCAGCCGGAGAATCCCTGGGCCTATACCTTCCTCAGTTTCTTCCGTGACGACCCCAAGCCGTTCTACGACGAAATGAAGCGCAAGCGCCCGGCGGATGCGCGTTGGGTCAAGGTCGAGATCGGCGTGACAGTGGCGTTCTACATCGCCCTGGCGTTCTACAACTGGCAGGCGGTGTTGTGGTTATTGCCGTTCTGGTACCTCGGCCAGTGCCTGTCATCGCTCAATGGCTACTATGAGCACTTCGGCGGCAACCCGGACCTGCCGATCGCTTGGGGCGTGAGTTCCTATAGCCGGTTGTACAACCTGATCTGGATGAACAACGGCTACCACGCCGAACACCACTACCGGCCCAAGATGCACTGGACCAAGATGAAGGCGTTTCATCGGGAGATTGCCGAGCAACAGCGTGCGGCGGGGGTCAAGTCGATTCCAGTGTCACACGGCCTGGGCTTTTTGGTTGCACACCGCAAACCCTGACCTCCCTCCCGTAGCAGCTGTGTGACCCAGCTGCTACGGGAAGGGCGATTTCAGTTTTCTTCGCCCTCGGCCAGCAGGGCGATCCCGCCGATAATCACCGCAACCCCCACCCAATGCAGCAGGCTGATGTGTTCCCCCAGCCCCAGCCACGAACCGAGCAGCACCACCACAAACACCAACGAACTCAGGGGGAACGCCAGGGACAGGCTGCTGCGCCGCAGAATCAGCATCCACACGAAAAACGCCCCGATGTAACTGGCGATCGCTGCCAGAATCCCTGGGTTGCGCGCCACCTCGGACAACCACTGCCAGTTGAAATCCATCTGGCCCAGTTGGTTGCCAGCCACCTTGGTAAACAACTGCCCGGCGCTTTCGGTACAAATCAGCAAGGCCCACAGCACCACGGTGCCGAGGCGCCCGTGCAACCAGCCACTTGGGCGCGCTACCACAACATCCTGCGTATTCATGCCTGACTCCCAATCGCCACCAACATCACCCCCAGGGTAATCACCAGGGTTCCCAGCCAACGGCGCCGGCTGACGGTTTCCTTGAGCACCAGCTTGCCTGCCAGCACCACCCCGCAATAAGCCAGCGCCGCCGCCGGGAACAACAGGCTCAACGGCGCACGGGACAAGGCTTCCAGCCAGACGAAGAACTCGATGACATAGGCGCCGATCCCGGCCCACAGCAACGGCGCATTGAACACCTGGCCCCAGAAGGCATTCAGGCGAAACTCACCCTCCAGCGCTGGCAGGCGGTCCAGGCCAATCTTGAAACACAGTTGGCCGATCACATCGAGCACGATGGAAAAGGCCACCAGCAACACCACGGTCAGGGTCACGGGAACAGCTCCTCAAACAGGTTGATCAGGGCTTCATTGGTGGCGGCGTTGCGCTGCAAATCCTCCGTGCTCCAACGCTCCGGCGGCGGCTGGTCGGACTTGGCCTCCCAACGCTTGAACGCGTTACTGAACACCGGCGTGGCGAACTCGCCGCACACGTCGATGCCGATGATCCGCTTGCGCGCCGCCAGGGCCCGCAGCGCCTGGAGCAGGTGGGTCAGGCGCATGCCGCCCTGGTCCCAGTTGGTGGCTGCGTCTTCACTGGCCAGCACATCTTTGTCGATGGTGATCCAGATCGCCTCGGTGGGCAGACTGGTGATCATCTGGTCCAGAAAGGCGGCCCAGTCGAGCTCCGCCAGGTTGCGCCAGTGCAGGTAGTTTTCCTGCTGCTGGTGGCCAGCACCATCGCCCACCCGGCCCCAGACCTTCGATGGCGGGTGCTGCCACGGAAACAGCTGCAATTTCCCGTGCTTGAGGGCGCCAAGGTTGCCACCGCGCAGTTGCGGGTTATGCAGGTCGTCGCTGCACGGGCCGAGGGTCACGATACGTTGGATCGCCGGCATTTTCAGCGCACGGTTGACCCACGAACCACAGTGACGCTTGGGGGCCAGGCGCACCCAGTCGGGGTGGTTGTCGAAGTGGATCAGGCTGACAGGTTCTTTCAAATCCGCGAGGAATGCCGGCGTGAGGTGGTGATAATCGCCGGAGCCGACAAATAGAATTTCCGGCCGCGCATTGGTGGGCCGCGGCCGGTGGGCCAGGCGTTCGGCGAAGCGCTTCCAGGTTTTTTCGGTGGACCACAGGCGTAATTTAGGGCCCAGGTCCAGCAAGTCGATACGGTTGGCGCGGCCACTGGCCAAACGTTGGGCAATCGGCGCCTGACCGGTGAGGCTGTGGTCGAGGTCAAGAATATTCAAGGTAGTGTTTCACCCCTAATGGCAGCGCCCAACCGGATACCGGCTGGGCTTTAGGGGGTCAATGCAAGGGGCGGGCCAGCGGGTGAACGAGCGAAGGCTTGAAGCCTGCGCAGAATTGATGTGGGAGGGGGCTTGCCCCGATGGCGGCCTTCGGGCCGACCATGTGGTTGGATTTGACCGAGTACATATCCGTTGCTGCGGTAACGGCTGCCTATGGTTCCGCTCTTACAGCGGGTCACTTTTGGAAAGAGCGCCAAAAGTAACCAAAAACGCTTCGCCGGTATGACTCACCCACATGGGTTACAAATCAGTTCACGCACATAGGTAACAGTTTTTAACTGGCAGGGTCGATT
>NZ_JBXAFK010000020.1:0-115274 GCF_058793055.1 Pseudomonas sp. MPR-R2A5 | reverse complement strand
TTTTGATCATTTGGCGAGTTTAAAAGTTGCGCTAGGTGGTATGCCGGGGAAATACATGGCTACTTCAGACCATCCCTTGCAGATTCTGACCGCTGCACAGCAGCTGCGCGGTGGTGCGGTCGAACTCGTGATGCGGCAGGAACTGCGCGAGGTAGTGCGCGCGGATCAGCTTATAGACCGCCAGCTCATTGTCGCTCATGGCTGACAGGTTGGCCGGCTCCAGGGTTGGAATGATGCCGTGGTGGGCCGAGACTTTGCCGTCGTTCCAGGCGCGTGAGCGCTGAGTACGGTCGAGCTGATCGAGCAATGGGCGCAGGCTGGGATCAGTGGCGAGCACGGCGGCGAGTACGGCCGGCACCTCGGCGAGCATGCTTTCGGGCAGGTAGCCAGAGTCAGAGCGCGGATATGTCGTCGCCTTGTGCGTCTCGTAGAGGGCCTGCGCAATGTCGAGCGTTTCCTGCACGTCGAGGCCCAACTGGCGCGAACACACTTCCTGCAGAGTGCCGAGGTCGAACGGCAGCGGTGGGCCTTCGCGCACACGCTCTGTTTCGACTGAGACCACTTGGGCGCTGCCGGCAACGCGCATGCGATCGGCAGCTTGTTGCGATACCGCCTGCTGCAGGCAGCGGCCGGTGTCGTCGGTGCAGCCATCCGGTGCGATCCAGTTGGCGAGGAAGGGTTGCCCACCCGCTGACAATGCAATCTTGACGGTCCAGAACGGCACCGACACGAAGCGCGATATCTCGCGGTCGCGGGTGACCACCAGAGCCAGCGTCGGCGTTTGCACCCGGCCGACCGAAAGCACACCGTCGTAACCAGCCTGACGCCCGAGCAGGGTGAACAGGCGGCTCAGATTCATACCGATGAGCCAGTCAGCACGGCTGCGAGCGAGTGCCGAGTAGTACAGCGGCAGCGTCTCGGCCGAGGGCTTCAACGCGCCGAGTGCCTTGCGGATGCTCGCGTCGTTGAGCGCCGACAGCCACAGCCGTTGAATTGGCCCGCGATAGCCGCACAGGTCGATGATCTCGCGAGCAATCATCTCGCCTTCGCGATCCGCATCGGTTGCGATCACCAGTTCGGAGGCCTGGCCGATGATCTGCTTGACGATCTTGAACTGAGCGGCGGTTGCGGCCTTCGGCTCGACGCGCCAGCGCTCGGGAATGATGGGAAGCTGCTCGATGGACCAGCGCTTGTACTGCTCGCCGTAGGCTTCCGGTTGCACTGCTTCGACCAGGTGACCAATGCACCAGGTCACGACGGAACCCGCTCCGCTGTAACAGCCGCTACCGCGCTGGCCGGCACCCAGGACGCGGGCGATATCTTTGCCCTGGGACGGTTTCTCGCAGAGGAACACGCGCATGATGCCCTCCCGGCAACGTGATGACTCATCGGTTGCCGAGCAGGATTCCCAATGTGGCCGAGCATTGCCGCAAACAACGCGGAGATGGCGCTTTCGTGATGTGGTGTCAGGTGTTGGATCAGTGCTCGAGGCAGGGGGAAAAACATGCACCTGTTTTGGTTTGTATGGAGGCAGTGCCTGTGTCAGCCTCTACTTATGGCGATACGCCAGCATGTTTCCATCACCAGCCAGAATCACAAGGGGGGAAGATTGAGAGAACCATCCGCCAGTGCGCGCAACACCTATCGAGAGTTTCGTCGACGCATCATAGAGAACTTGGAACCACGGCAGTCGCAGAGGCACTACTCATATGAGGCCCACCATCCACTGCAGCGGCTGCGCCTGCAGGTCACGGCATTTCGTGAGCACCTGGAGTTCCACGGTGAGCGAATGCTGATGCAGGATTCTGTGGTAGAGCCGCTGTTGCGTAGGGCGTTGCGCATACCGGATGAGATCCAGCTATTGCCCACGAGCGCGGAGAAGTGGGGGCAATGCCTGATGCTATGTTTGCCCCTCGGACTTACGGTGCGTAGGGCCCGCGCGCAGCTTCAGGCGGTTGGCACCCACGAAGGGCGTGCTCTGGTGTACGCCCTGCAGGTCGACCGGACGATTCCAGGCCAGCACCATTTCAGCCCTTCCCTCGATTTCGCCTTGCGCAGGCTGCAACCGCCCCGCTCATTCGAGTCGTTGCGCAACATGAGCTTCGTGGATGTTGGCTGGATGCAAGCCTGCTATCGACTGGGCGTACGCCAGATGGACGAGATGGATCGTGTCGCCAGGGCCCAGCACGGCCGAAGGATCGATGGGGTACTCCTGTTCGCCCTGGTGGAACTGGGCGCGATCCGCTCGGTGGAGGATCTGGAACAGTTACCGTCGCGTAACGACTGGCACTATGGCGATCACCAGCCGGATCGCCATGACGTGGGTAAATTCCGCCAGGTCGTTCAGCTGCTGCTCGATGCTGGCGTGGTTCCGGCTGCCATCGTGCCCCTGGTCAAGCACCCGATGAATGCCTTCGATCCGCAGCGCCTGTCCGCCACGTTGGCGGTGCTCGGGCTAGAGGGGGATGAGCTTTCCACACTGCTCGAGACATCGGGCAGGCAGTTGCTGCTGGCGAAGCCCGAACGGTGGGCGTTCCTGTACGATGTGCTGGGGCTGCGCGTAGCGGCCGACTTGGCCAGGTTCAGCCGCTTGCTCGAGGGCGGGCGGCTACCCAGCCGCGAGTTCGCACTGGCGCTACGCGCCGCCGGTGCCGATATCGATGCGCTGGAGGTCTGCCAGTCGCTGATGCTCGAGGTGAGTGCTCGGGACGACGTGTCGTTGCCCGTGGCGGCGCTGCAGCGGCTGCTGGCCAGCCCCCACTCGTTCACGTTCGCCGAGTTGGCCAAGGCCAAGGACTACCTGCTGTCGGAGCGTGATCTACAAGCCTTTCTGCGGGTGCTGGTGGAGCATGGCTATGGCGGTGCGGAGCATGTTCTGGCGTTCCAGAACTGCTACCAGCGGCTCGGCGCCGATATGCTCCATCGCTGGCTGGGCATCGCCGACGCCTGTGGCGCCGGGGAGACGTCGGCGGCTGTTGCCGGCTGGGTGGCAAGGGCCGGCAGCGGCGGCTATATCGAGAGCTTTGATTACCTGCTGCAGGCCGGTGAACTGCGCACCTTCACCCATTTGCAGCAGACCGTGGAGCTGGCCCCGCTCGGAGCCTCGCTGCTGCGCTATGTACGCGAGGAACGTGGTGTAAGGGATCTACCGGCACTGTGCAACTGGTACTACCATGGCGTGGAGGGTATCAAGGGGCTGCGTTTCTGGTACGAGCTCGACGGGCTCCACCGGGTGCTTCTGGACGATGCTTTCGAGCGCAGGAGTTTCACCCTGCTGGAGGGCAACCAGGACGTTGTAGACCGGCATATTGGCGAACACATCACCTCCACCCTCGGGGCGTTCCCGTTCCGCACCGACGAGGCGACCAGGGAGGCCTACCACGAGGCTAGCCGCGCCCTGCGCAAGGAGCTGGGCGCTGCGTTGGTTCCTCGCTTGCGGGACATGTTGGTGGCGAGCGACGGTCTGCTGTTGGGGAGCCTGATCGAGCATATCGACGAGCCAGTGCAGCAGTTGCGGCAGAGGATCGCGGCCCTGGTGCCGCTGCTGGGAGACCTGCTTGCCGGCGGTGGTCCAAGCAAGGCGATCCTGAGCGATCTGGAGGCGGACTTGATCGCCATCGTGTATCGCACCACGCCACACACGATTCGCAACCATTGGCGCCAGGTGATTGGCCGTGAACGAGACGTGGCCGGTCTTGTCGCTGGAACCCGTTATCCAATGCAGTGGCTGCGGGCTGAGTTGCGGCTGGAGGGCTTGATGGAGCCGCGAGATCTGCGCGCACTGTCGGAGGCACTGCTGTTCGCCGCGCGCTTTTCCGCGGAGCACTTGCAGGACATGTACGCGGTCTGCCGGCCCCTTGGCGCGAAGCCGCTGCTGGATCACGCCGCCGATGTCTGGTCGCTGAGGTCGCACCTCGGGCTGCTGCTGGCTATTGCCGGAGCGGACTCGAACGTGCGCGCCTGGCTCGACCAGGGCAACCAGGCCATAGCGGCGATGGCCGAAGCCGGTTCGCTCGCCTATCAGCAGGTCGAGTCCCTGCATACCCTGTTCGACGTTCAGCTGACCGATGCGCTGGACGCACTCGAGGCCGATTTCGTCGAGGGCCTGGACGATGCCGCAGCAGGTACTCTGGCGTCCCGGCTGGCAACGCGTGACAGTGTCGGTTGCGCCACGGCGAAGGATGACCTGCGCCAGGCCCTGGCGACAGCGCGTCAGGTGGTGCTGAGGGTATATCTGCGCTGGGCCGCACGGCAGAAGAATCGCTTCAAGCCGCAAGGCATGGAAGGCGTGCATACCCAGCTGCAGGCTCTCGTCTCCAAGTCCCCGGCGGCCTTCTTCGCCAAGGAGGCCGCCTGCCTCTGTACTCGCGCCAACACCGACATGTGGCAGGAGGAGAGGCATGCGCACTTGCTGGTGTTCGCCCCTGGCGAGAAGCGCCTGGCGGGAATGGCGTTGCTCTATTTCGAGCGGATTCCGGCATTGGATGCGGACAGGGACACGCTGGTCATCCGTGCGATCAACCCGGTGGGCGGGTTCCTGGCTTCGCACGCGGTGTCCTCCATCGTGGACGCCTACTTCGATGTCGCCATCGGCATCGCCAGGGATAACGGCTTGGCCGCGGTAGCCTTTCCCAGTCCTCACGGCATGCACCTGATGTCGAACCACAAGGACATCGAGGACGACATCGGGGAACGTTTCATCAGGCGTGCGCTGACCTACCGGTACTGGACGCCTGAGGAGGAGTCGACGAGCTGGCGCGAACAGCCGCGCAGGGTGACGGCGAAATTCTACGCCTACCAGTCTGGAGAGGTTCCGGTAGAGACGCTATACGCTGTCTGGCACGCCAGGGAGTGCGATAAGGCGCAACAGGCGGTGGCCTGACGGCTGAACGTCTCAGGTCGTTCGCCGGGCCAGCCGGTTGTGCAGCAGGAACCAACACAGATTGAGGGCGAGGGAACGACCGAGCCGGGTCATCTGGCTCTGTGGAATGCCGATAGGCCGGTGGGCACCCGGGCTGAGGAAACCGAACACACCGGCAAGGCCTTTTTCCTCTTCCATGGTGATCTCGCCGCTGCTGCTCAGGAAGGCGATCACCTCACCCCATTTCGCTGGGTTGTAGCTGGCGTTTGATGCTTGCTGGGAGGCGACATCCGCGGCGACATCGGCCGCCAGCGTTTCCAAGGCGATCCGGGCGTTGGTCAGCGCGACGTTGTAGTCGGGCGGCGAGGCGCGGAACGCCTCGGCCGAGATCGTTGATCTTGGTGATTATGGCTTCACGCGTGGGCGCGCCTGAATTCCGCAGGGCAATGATCAGGTCGTCATCCACCGGGGGCGCATCGGTGATCGACGGATCCGTCTGCAACAACCGCTTGTCCTGGACGATATAGCCATCCAGGAGCAGGCACTGGGTGAGGTCATGCATACGCTCGTCGAATCGGGTCTTCGGCGTGACGGCCGCGCGCAGGTTGCCCTGTGTGCCGACGATTTCCTGCAAGATCAGCAGAGTAATTCTGTCGTCTAGTCCCGCCAGGGTCTGCGCCAGTCCGATGAGTAACTGGCCTGGGTACAGGTAGTGATCCTGTACGCCGTATTTTCCCAGCAGCACTATGGCTACCGAGACGTCCTGCAGTGCGAGGAATTGTGCGAGGGAATAGCGGGTTCTCTGGCCGACCATGCGCAAGCTCCAAAAGGGCAGGTGCGCAACAGTATGCTGATTCGAAGGAGAGCTATCACGGCTTCCGGCCCTAGCGTGACCATTTGCACACGTTGGGTGCTCTGGAACTCAGTGGAACTATCCCCGGGGGATAGTTCCACTGGAGTCTGTTGCTGGGTTCAGCCCGTAGCTTCTGGCGGTTCGCCAGCTTGTTTCGGGCTCAGCTTCACGGCTTCGAGCCGGTAAGGCAGGATGCCGACGCGCCGAGCCTCGATCTTGAATGTCTCACGCTCGTTCTCGTCGGCGTCTTCCCACTCATCGCGGACGGTGCGCCCCTCCACCAGCACCCGCATGCCTTTCTGATACAACGACTGCCAGTGCTCGGCCTCGCGGTGCCACAGTTCCACGGGAGCCCAATAGCCGCCGCGATCCTCGAATCCGTCCTTGGTGGGAACGGGGTTGTCGAAATACACGTTGAGGCGCAGCAGCCGCCGCGGCTCGTCATTGCCGTTCGGAAACTCCCTGAATTCTGGCGCAGAGCCGATGTTGCCTTCGCCTGTGAAGTGCGTGCTCATAATGATTCCTCGGGGTGGGTGGTGCCGGTGGGTGCTGCGTGTTTGCTGACGCGCTGCAGGTAGCTCGATTCGGCCAGGGCGACTTTGTTGGCGCAGGCCTGGGCTTGGCGGCCCAGTGTGTGGAGGAGGCTGATTTGCATGTTCAGGACGATGCGCTGGACCTCCAGCGCATAGAGGTCGTCGATCAGCGTGTCGGGGGTCGCAGGGCTGGTGATCAGTTCTTGCCACAGCGCCACGCCCATTGCCGATCGGTCGGGCCTGCGCCAGCGCAGAAACACGGTTCCTGCGCCAGTCGTCTGCTGTGCCAGTTCAACGGGCAGCAGGCGGAAGGGGTAAGCGTTCGCCTGCGTCAGGACGCGCCGCTGTGCCAGCTCGATGAGATCGTCGCGAAGTGTGTGGCACTGGCTGGCCCATTCAGTAAGAGCCCCCTTACCTTTAAAAGGAAAGGGACGTAAAAGGCCTTTTAGAGAGGCTGCCTGTTCCAGTTTCTGGAAGTCAGCCCGTTCCAAGGGGTGAAAGCGACGAGCTGTCGCAGAGGTCGAGGTGGTCGTCATGTTGGCGCGTCCTCGTCACCTGCCGCAGCCACCGGATCATCGACGTCCGCTACCGGGAAGTCGCCGGCGCTGGCATCCTCTGCTTCCTGGTTTGCTGACACGGCCAGTGTCGAGCGCCGGATAATGGGGGGCGCATAGCGGGAGCGCAGGGTGCCTTCGAGCACGTCCTGCGGCAGTTCGCCGAGTTTCTCGATGGCCGCCCTGGCTGCGGCATTCTTGGCAGCGAAATCGTCCCTGGTGCAGCCCGAGTAGCGAAACTGCTGTGCCAGCGAGAACAGGCTGCGCAGTGAGTGAGCCCCTTCGTTGAGCCAGCGCTCGAGCGTGCCGCGATCGATGAGGGCGGTGTGATGCGCGAGGATCAACTTCCGCGCAAGGTCGTCGTAGTCGGCCAGCAGATACACTGCCAGGAACCCGAGCTGCGCGTTCACGAACAACGGGAGCCTCACAGGCTGCACGTTCATGTTCTCGCCCAGCGACAGCGCTGGTGGCACGTCGGCCAGCGCCTGGTCGACCTGTTCGCGCAAGGCCTGCAACGTATCCTTGGTCTGCATCAGCTTTTCTTCAATTCTCAGCATCCACCAGTCGGAGTAGGGATCGTCTTGCTCGGAGCCGCGCTTGATTTTGTTGGCGATGGCGATGAAGCCGTTCAGGCCAACGATGCCGGGTTTCCCGTCGCTGGCGGCGCGGCCATGCCAAATCCTGGATGCGTGGTGGGTGTGCAGCGTCAGTGCCATTGCACTGCGCAGTGTCCCGAGATTGAGCTGCAGTGGTTTTTCGTCGTTGGCCATGAGGGCGACTCGCGGTATGGGGAACGAGTCGCCAGCTTGGGCAGCGGAAGGAAGGCGGTCAGTCAACAACCCGCACTCGATGCCAGCCGGGTTTGGCGAGCGGAAGGCTGCCTGTAGCAACTATCCCCTGGGGATAGTGCCAAGGTGTTCCAGGGACGTTTCCTTCTGCCGTTATTTCTGGTTCAGCAGGGCGTGCAGATGGGCAAGGTGTGCCTGGACGACTTCGGGGTTCGCCGGTCGAGAAGGGGACGCGGGAGGTGGGGCGCTGGCAACGGCATTGCTCTGCCCTTGTCCAGCCCATGCTTTGAACTCGCCGCGAATAGCGGCCTGGATGATGCCGAACAGATAGCCGGCAGGTTTACGCACCTCGCTGCTGCGACAGCGCGAGGCCCATTCGTCGAGCACGGCCTGGCGCTGCCCAGCCTCGACCTGTTGCAGGGCCACCAGCGCGCCGGCCTGTTGTTCCTCCCGCAACGCAAGGAAGCGTTCAGGCATTCGCAGGCCCTGGAGTTCTCGCGCGCGCGGTACTGTACGATTTATACGATTACTTACAGTACGGTCTTGCTTCGGATTCCGAAGAAGGCCGGTTTTGCTGGCTTCCACGCCCACTTCGGAATCCGAAGACGGCGGTTCACCATTCCGAAGAAGGGCATCAGGGCCTACTTCGGATTCGTGGACGGACTGCTCCTGTGGATAACTTTCGCCTGCGGAAATACCGCCCTGGGCCATGCGCTGCGCCAGCACCTGCAGGCGCGTCGGCAGTACACGGCCGCTGAGCATCGGGTCTTCGCCGAGTTCCTGAATGGCGTGGTAGCCCACCCGCTGAATCGCTTTGCTGGCGTGGTTGAGCGCGTGGCTCACCAGCCCCAGGTATTCCGGGTCGAGCTGCATGGCTTCGTAGGGGCTGAGCGGTTCGTCGTGCAGGACGTAGAGGTTGCCTTTGATGCGCCCGGTCTTGGGGTCGCGCCGGCGGCGCACGAGGCTGAGCCAGCGGGTCAGGCGCAACAGTGTCAGTGCGCGTGCCACGGTTTCGTGTGATGCCTGCTCGGCGCAGGGCGTCGATGCAAGGTAGGGGCGGAGCTGATCGTAAGTCGGGAACGCCGTGACCCCATCGTCGTTGAGCAGGAGTCGAAACACCTGCCAGGCGTTGCGTTCCAGTGGCGTCAGACGACGGTCGAGAAACAGCGCGCGAGGCACGCTTTCATGGCGATTGCCGCTGTAGATGAACCCATCGCCGGCCGGATTGCTGTCCTTGGTGGAGGGCAGGTGCCGTAGGGCGTTGTCGAGCAGCGTTGAAAGAGAGACGGGGCCTGTCGGCGAGACCATGGCCTTACACCAGGCCTTGGTCGATCCAGCTTCCTATCGCAGCCCATATCACGGACATGGGCAACGACAAGGCTTCGGCCAGATCCATCGTCAGCTCCAGCATCGTGCTGTCGTCATCCAGCGCGATGCCGCGCTCCGTAATGCCGGACTTCCACTGCTTCCACAGGGTTATCTCCTGTTCTTCATTCAGAACTGGATGCCGCCCCCGGCGCTTAGGCAGTTTAATGATGTCGCGGCGCAGGGCGACTTCCTGATGGGTCAGGCCGTAGAACTTGCTGACCATCTCGGTACTGGCCCCCAGGCGCAACATGCGATCGACAATGGCGATCTCCTGCTCGATGTCGTTCATCTGGCCGACCAAGCGCCAGAGGACGTCTGTGTTCACTGTTACAGAGCACCACGGCACTTGGGCATTGGCCAGCAGGCTCACCAGTGCGGGTTGCTTCAGTACGTCCAGTTCCCGCTCGCTGAAACCCATCGACTGGCAACGGCGAAGTTGGCCATTGCGCAGATCGTGCAGAGCCTGTGCGACGACAGCCTGATTGAGTGGATGAGGTGCCGACATGGTTCCCTCCGGCCTGTTTCAGTGGTTGGTCTCATCTGGATTGGCCTCCAGATCCAACAGCCGGCGTGCCAGCCGGACCAGACGGAACAGCTTGACAAAGCCGTTATCGCTCAGGCGGGGTAGGGCTTCTGCGTCCCTGACGTCGGTTCCCAACAGCAGTGCCCCGAGGCTGTCGCCCATCCGAAGATCACCCTGATCGGGGGCGGCGGTGTAATGGATACTCAATGCGCGCAACAACGCCAACACCATGCGGCCGAACGTGGGTAGCGGCGTGTCCTGGTGGGGGAGCGTGCAGGTGAAACCTATACCGGCCATGACCGCTTCGATGTGGTCGACCAGTAGGGCTTCCTCGGCGATCTCCTGCGCGAATTGTGCAATGTGGATGCGCAGCCGATCTGGCGAATCCAGTCCCGGTTCGATGTACCAGACGTCGCTGATCGGGAACAGTCCACCGGCCTGCACGGGAATCGCCTGCAGCACGTTGTCCGTGAAGGTGGGTAGAGGCTCGCCAGTGTGTTCAGCGACCATTTTCTGGATTGCTTGCAACCGCTCGGTGTTGTCGGCAGGTGAGACGATGTGCCCCTGCAGGCGTACTTCGTTATCCCCCTCATCGGGGGACGCGACTGGCTCTCGAGTCTGTACTGGTGATGGCGGTAGGGTGGGGGCGTTAGGTGCGGTTCCCGAAGTATCTGCTGCAGTGCCATGGTCGCGAGCGGCGTCCGGCGGGGGAGTGGATGCACTGTCGGTTTTGATGACGGTCGCGGCTTCGACTGGCGGCAGTGGTGTGCTGTTTACCGCGCGCTGGCGGTGCTCGGTGCTGTCGACGTCAAGCTCCAGCACGTTGTAGTCGATACCGAGCAGCTCCGACATCTGACCGATCAGTTCGTCTTGAACCCGGCCGCCAGAAAAAGAGCCTGGCTGTCCATCGAATGGTGCGAGGACGTCGTGGAATAGCGTCTCGAAGTCGGTGACCAACTCCTTTCCGCACGCATATTTTTCCCAGGTCAGTTCGGCGGCCTTGCGCAATACCGCCAACCGCTCGACTTGATGCCTCCCCAAGCCGTTGTACAACACGTTGGGAATGGTGGGCAGCAGGTAGCGTACGGTGTCTTGCATACGACTGATGTGGGACTGCGGAACCGGGTAGCCATCGGCGCTGAGGCGGCGGGCAAGTTCCGACTGCGACAGCTGCTTGCCGCTTTCGAGTTCGTACAGTTCCCTGGCCTTCTCGACACCGAGGGCGCGCTCGATGAATGTCAGGCCGCCGTGCAGCTCGTTTTCCGCCAGGTGCCCGGTCAGCGCGATGATTTCGCCGCGCTCGGGCCAAGGACGGAACAAACAGTAGATGCGGAAGAATTGCTCCTCCTTCGTTTCGGACCACAACTCACGCAGGATTGCTAGGCGGGTATTGCCGCCGTTACGAATAATGAAATGGTCGGCTCCGGGGCGGCGGGTGATCGGTGGCGGAGCATCGAGGCCACGCTCACGGATGGAGGCTTTTATGTCGTCGTAGAGCGGATTGCGCGTCAAGCGTGGATCGAGCTCATAGGGACGCAGATCGTCGAGTGTGACAACCATCGGGGTGTCGGTAACGGGGTCGCTCAACACCTGTGCGGTAGGACCCGAACGGGAGAACCCCTCGGCCATTAGCTTGCCGGCCATTTCCTGGGGAGTGACATTAGCCATTCCGGTCTCCCGGCTGGCTCCGTTCGGCCCGGCGAAGGCGCGCCCAGGCGTTTTGGCTTGCCCGGTGATCGCTCGCCGTTGAGCTGGTGAAGATCGGCGGCAGGCCAGACTTCACGAACTTCAGATGCCCTCCGGGCGTGCGGTGGACTTTCCAGCCCTCACGCAAGGCGAATTCAATCAGCGGCAGTAGCCGCTTGTGACCGCGGCAGAGCTCAAAAGCGCTCGACATTTGAGGGCCTCCTACCAATTCGGCCGGTCACGCCGGCAAACTGCTCCTGCCATTGCGGAAAAAGCTCGTTTGCGAGGACACGCATGGTCTCCAGGGCTGCCGGTGCCTGACGCCCGGTCGGGCGTCGGTACTCAACCCTGTGTACTGGTTGGCTCGATGTGGCGGCGCGAGGAAAGGCCTCGATGGCGGGTATCTCGGTGCGCAGGATCTGGACTTCGTGGTGCTCACGGAAAATCAGCCGTAGCGTCTGCTGAACCAGCTTGGCGTTCGACGAGATGGCGGGCACGCGATTGAGCAGCAAATGCAGTGGTGGAGGCTGGATGCCCAAGTAGCGGTAGGGAGCGATTGCATCGATAAGCTGCAGCGTGCCTCGCTGCAGTTCCCGAGCAGCCAGGATTTCCGGAGTGATCGGGGAGACGGCCATGTCTGCGGCGAGCATGGCCATTTCCAGCATGACGCTGCGTGCGCCTTGTGTATCGATCAGCAACAGGTCGTAGTGCGGTCGGAACAGTGGCAGCAGGTTGCGCAGGCGCAAACGCCCGTCTGCAGCATGCAGAAGCAGTGTGCCCAGTTGCTGATGTTCGTCGTTGGACAGCACCACATCCAGACCCGTGACGGTCGTGTGCGATACCAGCTGTGGCAGTGCTTGCTCATTGAATGCCAGCAGCTCGTAGATGCCGCCGGCGGCGCGGTGGGTGAGTTCGTAGTAGGACGACAACGTGGGCTGCACGTCGAGATCGATCAGCAGCACCCGCTGACCTGCGTCAGCGACAAAGCCTCCCAGGTTGGCGGCGACGGTGGTTTTACCGACTCCGCCCTTCGTCGAAATGATGGCGATCACTTGCATGGCCCGCTCCTTGTCCGTAATGGAGCGGCGTCAAACGCGCTCTTTGAGACGTTCGGTGATCCAGGCGTCAACTTCGGCGGAATCCCAGCCGACGGCGCGAATACCCAGGCGTAGCGCTTTCGGGAACTTGCCGGCTTTCATCAAGCCGTAGATGTGTGCGCGCTTGAAGCCTGTTTTGGCTTCAACTTCGGCGCGGCGAAGGATACGGCGCTCCGCAACAGCGGTGTGCTCAGTGGACATGGTGGTCACTCCTTTATGCTTTGCAGCACTCGTAAGGCGTGACACGTAGTAGATGAGCGTCACTCCATGAGTGCATCAAACAAACGGATCGTGCTGACCACCGTATTCATCGGAATGGCATTTGGCTGTTCCGAGTTCGGACTGATTTATGGTGTACACCGTCAAACCGACCCACAGGAGTTGCACTATTGGTGGAGTCTTGGAGGTAATCAATATGAAAAAAGAATAGAGGTGTTCTGCGTAGTAAACCGGTTGGTTTGTTTTTGTCTTTTCTTCATGAAAAAGACGAAAAATGTCATGCAGAGATAGAGCAGCTTTTATCAGGCGCTTGGTATCATTGTGGCGGCCAATCGTCTAGCTGGCCTTCTACGATCTGGTATTTACTCTATGACGAGCTGACCTTTCAAGTCAGCTCAGTGACGAAAAATGGCCCCAGATTTTAGGCTGAGGTCATACCAATAGTTCCGAGGGTTGACTATTAAGCGGCAAATAATTAGCCGACTTGTAACGCACGGCCAATAAATCTGCTTAACTCTTCCGAGGGTGACTTATTTAGCGTGGTAATAAAAGTCTCTGTGCTGGATACTTCGTCAGTAAAGGGGCGGATGATTACGCCTGGATGATTGTAGAGGGTAACTTGAGATTCCAGACCCAAGCCAATGCCATAACCTGCAGCTACCAACATCATCATGGACTCATGTCCTGAGACGTATTCGGCTATTGCCGGCCAAGGCAATCTGTACTCGTAAAAACTATTACGAATGGCATCGTATACACCGGGGCACAACTCGGGGTGGTAAAGAATCAATGCGTGTCGGGCGAGTTCATTAGGCGGGATTTTTTCAAAGGAAAGGAGGGGATGATTTTTGGGGATGGCGATGACGGGGCGATCGGTCCAAACCACTTCGTTGACGAATCCGTCACCAAGTTCGATATGTACTGTAAAGGCTGCATCGATCTGATCGTTGCCCAGAGCTCTGGGCATCTCCTTTGCGGTCATTTCGATGATTTTTACCTCGGTGAGCGGCTCTTCTTCACGGCATCGCGCCAGTAATTCGATAAGTTGGGGTTGTGCAAGTCTGTCTATCAGACCAATACGCAGCCGACCCCGGTATCCTCGCGCGGCAGCATGTACGCGACTCCGCGCGCCCTCCATGAAGGTGAGCATCCGATGAGCCTCCTCCCGGAAAACCTCACCTGCCCACGTCAGTCGGATGCGTCCGCTGGCACGCTGGAACAGGCGAGCCCCTAGCTCTGCTTCAAGTTCCTTGATGGCTCGTGAAAGGGGGGATGGTTCGATATGGACTCTGGCAGCTGCTCGCGAGAAACTCAGTTCCTCAGCAACGACCAAAAAGTAGCGAAGGTGCCGCATCCTCATAAACCAGCCTCCTTACTGTGCTGTTGTGCTCCATAGGGCCTGAAGGTGGTAATGAGTCGAACCTCGACGTTAGCCACCTTGACCATCCTCGCCCACGATAGATTATCTGGCTCCCGATATCGGAATCTTGTCGGCGCACCGAAGGTGGTCCCCTGGTGGGGACGCTGCTGGGCAGCGCGGGCTGGGTAGAGAGGCGGACCGCTAGAAAGGAGGAGAGTTCCCACGCCTGCGACGTGGCAAATGGGGAGGGCAATCCAGCATCTGGAAGATGGCCAAGGTCGTCTTGAAAAAAATACCGTAGGGGGTTGCCTAGTCATCGAAACAAGTCCATAATTGCGTCCGCTACCGACAAGGTGGTTGTGGAAAACTCTTTACAATCAAAGAGTTATGAGCTAGATTATAGTCTCGTTTCCCGCTCCAAAATTTAAAAAAAGCCACTCATCTGAGTGGCTTTTTTTTTGTGCCTTTGCCCCACTTGGAACATTTGAATACAGGACTCGGGCCCGTTGTGCATAACATCGCCGAGTCGTGCAGTTGTAGTTTCAGGCAAGGCCGACACTTGCCGAGGGCCTGGTACGTTTGACCCCCATCATGCGGTATGACCACCGAGCACTTCAGCCACCCAGTCGGCAATGTACTGACCGGCATTGATGCTGTTATCAAAACTTGAATGCTGCACACCCCCTTCGCGTTCGGTGAAAATTTTCAGCTCGCGTTTTGGACTGTTTACCAACTGCTCATAGGTTCGGTGTGCCCACTTAAGCGGAATCTGCGAGTCCTTTTCACCGTGGGTGACCAGGAAGGGCACCTTGATGCGATCCAGGATGCCGTCCAGATGGACGTTCTCTGCGATGGTCATGAATTCGTCCGTATCCTTGGCGCCCCATACCCACGACACATGCGACCAGTAATGCGGCACCGGGAAACTGCCTTCCTTTTCCATGCGACGCTTCTGCACATCACGCCAGTCATGGTTGGCACCCCACACTACGCCGCAAGCGAAGCGCGGTTCGAAGGCGACCGCGCGCGGGCAGTAATAGCCGCCGAGGGATACGCCTTCCAGGCCAATACGTTTGGCGTCGATGTCGTCGCGGGTTTCCAGCCAGTCCACCACGCGGCTGGCCCAATGCTCGCTGTCGAAACGCGCCGTCAGGTGATGCAGGCGCAGTGCTTCGCCCGTGCCGGGTTGGTCGATGATCAATGACGACACGCCACGTTTGGCCAGCCAGGCGGGCAGGCCGACGCGGTATTTCATTTCTTTGGTGGAATCCAGTCCATTGACCTGCACCAGAATCGGCGCCGGGCCGCTGACGCCTTCGGCACGAACCAGCAGACCGGAAAGGTGTTTGCCTTCGTAAGGGATCTCAACGCGCTCGCAGTTTTCTCGCGCCAGCTCGATACCGCGTTGGAAGGTGTGCAGAAAGCGTTGGTACAGCTGCGTGCGGCCAGGAGCACCATGGGCCTGCAGGCGTTCGCAGCTCAGGTAATAGGTGGCGGCGCGGTTGTATTTTTCGCCGGCTGACAACATTCGGCCTTTGGCTTCGTCTTCTTCAGCCAGGCCGCACAGCTTGTCGGCCATGTTCGCCCAGGTTTCACGGAAGGCCTTGCTGCCGGCGGCATCCGGCTGCTTGGCGGCTTCTTGCAGTGGCGCACACATCTCTTCGATTTCGCCGATGCGGGCGCCCATTTCAATGGCCAGATCGACGGAGAGATTCCATACGTAGTTGGTCGGGAAGTAGCGAAACATGAGGGTAATTGTCCTTGTGCAAGCAAAGGCAGACGGCCAGGTCTTGAGCGGTGATCGCCGGACCTGGCGGTTCGAAGCAGGCTAAGGGGAGGCCCATTGTTTGGCTAATCGCGAGTCAGGATGGGAGGTATTGCGAACGCAGATAGAACGTATGCGCGCCGTCGACCCGAGGGTCTCTACTCGCCCTTCAAGCAGCCACTACTGCTCCAACTCGTTGATGATTTGACTGATCTTCGCCCGCAGCCAACGGTGCATCGGATCCCCCTCCATGGTCCGGTGCCATAGCATGAACTCACGCATCACCGGGATCTTCACCGGGGGTTGCACGATGCGCAGCGGCAGGTAGTCGGCATAGAGCCTGGCCATGCGCTGGAGCATGGTGGCCACGCGTTGGGTGCCGACGATCAACTGCGGCAAGGTGTTGAAGTCGTGGGTCACCACTTCCATGCGCCGCGTGAAACCGTACTGGCTCATCAGCCATTCTTCGACGCTCAACTGCCGGTTGCGGCCGAAAATCACCGAGACATGCCCCATCTCGATGTACTGATCGAGGGTGATGCTGTCGCCCACTTGGGTGTTGCCGTCCCACACCACGCAAACATGCTCTTCTTCGAACAGCAGTTGCGATGGGTGACCTTCGATCAGGTAGCGCTCGGGCACGATCATCATGTCGGCCTCGCCACGCATCAGCAGCTCGGTGGAGGCGTCGCCAGGGCCCAGCAGTTCGAAGGTAATGTGCGGGGCTTCCAGGGAGATCTTCTGGATCACCCGGGCAAACAGAACGCTGATCAGATAGTCCGACGTGATCAGGCGAAAATGGCGCTTGCTGGTGGCGGGGTCGAACACCGGTTTGGCGGTGATCGAGGACTGGATCGTCAGCAGTACCTGGCGCACGGGCGCCGCCAGTTCGCGGGCGTAGGGCGTGGGTTGCATCTTGCGCCCGACCTGCGCCAGCAGTTCGTCTTCGAAGTAGAGGCGCAGCCTGC
This sequence comes from Pseudomonas sp. MPR-R2A5, assembly GCF_058793055.1. Classification (NCBI taxonomy): domain Bacteria; kingdom Pseudomonadati; phylum Pseudomonadota; class Gammaproteobacteria; order Pseudomonadales; family Pseudomonadaceae; genus Pseudomonas; species Pseudomonas sp. MPR-R2A5. The sequence goes on along the minus strand of NZ_JBXAFK010000020.1, from coordinate 98,699 downwards.
CCAGTACGCCGCTGGTGGCGGATTGGGTCATGTGCAGGCGTTCGGCGGCGCGTGTGATGTTCTGCTCTTCCAGTAACACATCCAGCGCCACCAGGAGGTTGAGATCCAAGTGGTTAAAACGCATGGCGGTCTCGATTCTTGTATTTATTTTGTAAATACCTTCCGGCCTTCCTATCGCGCCGTCAAGCCCCCTGACGAGGGGCGTCGGCCTGTGTCTTTGGGTTTTTCCCCGTCATTGGGTGCTGCGCGACCAGGTATTGCGTTTGCCGATAGGTCGCATCCCGACAAGCGATTAGTCAGTACGTTTTTGCCACTTCAGTATCGGCCCACAGTCGGTTGGCCGTGACGCTCTATCGACTCCACAACCAGCATCAGCAGCGCACTGCCAGGCATTGCTGTCCGGCCCGTGTGCTGAATAATTCAAATGGAGTGGTAACAATGAACATCATTGGCCTTGATGCCTTGATTTTTGGCGTCGACGACATTCAAGCCTGTACCCATTGCCTGCGTGACTATGGCCTGCAACCTGTCGATGTCGACAGCGAGGGCGGCCGTTTTGAAGCCCTCGACGGCACGGCCGTGATTATCCGTCGTGCTGACGATGCCCGTCTGCCGGCGGCCATCGGGCCTGCGCCCTCGATTCGTGAAACCATTTATGGCGTGGCCAGCGTCGCTGATCTTGAGGCCATCGCCGATGAGTTGGGGCGCGATCGCCTGGTGACCCGTGGCGCCGATGGTTCGGTGCACAGTGTGGACGATATGGGGTTTGCCCTGGGTTTCCAGATCAGTGTACGGCGCCCCTACAGCGCGCCAGCCGACCTGACCAATGCGCCGGGCCATGTTCCCCAGCGTCCGGTCAACCAACCGGGCATCACCCCCGACATGCAGGCCCTGCCACGCACCCTTTCCCACGTGGTGTATTTCGTGCCGGATGCGGCCAAGGCCGAGGCCTTTTACAAACGCCTGGGCTTCACGACCACCGACACCTTCGTGGGCGCCGGCCCGTTCATGCGTCCAGCCGGTTCCGATGACCACCATTGCCTGTTCATGATCCAGACGCCACCGCACATGAAGGGTTGCGAGCACTTCACCTTTCACATGGGCAGCGGCACGGAAGTGCTGCTGGCCGGGCGCCGTTTCGAACAGCAAGGCTGGACCAGCTTCTGGGGGCCGGGCCGTCACCTCTTCGGCTCCAACTGGTTCTGGTACTTCAACAGCCCGCTGGGCTGCCACATCGAATACGACGCCGACATGGACAAGCACGATGACGCCTGGCAAGCGCGCCAGGCGCCGTTGTCGGCGGATAACTCGCAGTTGTTCCTGTTCACGTCCCGGGAAAAATGGTTCCCCAGCGGCCCGCCGCCCAAGCAGGCCTGAGTGCGGATTTCGTCCATGAGTCACGACGTGATTGCGCTATGTCGCCTGGATGAACTGCTCGAAGGGCAGGCCCGCGGGTTCGATCCCCTGGGCTCGGGAAAGGACAGCGTGTTTGCGCTGCGCCATGGCGGCGAGGTGCGGGTTTATCGCAACAGCTGCCCGCACCTGGAGGTGCGCCTGGAGTACCGCAAGGACCGTTTTCTCAGCGTCGATGGCAGCCAGATTGTCTGTTACGCCCACGGTGCCCGCTTCCTTCCGGACAGTGGCCTGTGCGTCTACGGGCCGTGTCTGGGCGAGCACCTGACGGCTTTGAAATGGCAGGCGCAGGCCGATTGGCTGGTGCTTGAAGCGGGTCAATTGGAGGCGTGTGCACCTGAGTCAACGTATCGCGGTTGCTGATACATCGTATCCCTACATGCGATTAGTCAAACGCCTGCTTTGCCGAGAAAGTGAGCACAACGCGCTAGCGAATGCGTGCAGAAACAGCCGGTAGTGAGGCTTCGGATCGCTCCGGCAGAACGCTTGCGTGAATAACAAGAATAAGAGTGAGACAAGCATGAACGCAGTGAAAAAGGTGCTTATCGTCGGTGGTGGTATCGGTGGATTGTGCGCCGCAATCGCGTTGCGTCGCCAGGCTATCGAAGTCGACCTGGTCGAGCTCAAGACGCAGTGGACAGTCTACGGTGTCGGCATCATCCAGCAGAGCAATGTTGTGCGTGAGATGGCCAAGTTGGGTGTGTTGGACGGTTACCTGGACGCTGCCTACGCGTTCGAGGATGTGACCATCAATACCACGGCCGGTGAACAGCTGGCGCGAATTCCCGGCCAACGCCTGGCGGGCCCCGAGTATCCGGCCAACGTCGGCATCTCGCGCCTGGCCCTGCATCAAGTCCTCAGCGAAACCACGATTGCCCTGGGTGCTTCGATTCGCCTGGGCCTGAGCGTGCAAAGCCTGGAGCAGGTGGACGAGGGCGTTGATGTGCTGCTCACCGATGGCAGTCGCGATTGTTACGACCTGGTGGTAGGCGCCGATGGCCTGTACTCGCGAATACGCGGTTTGCTGTTCGGTGAGCAGTACCGGCCGCGTTTCACCGGCCAGTCGGTGTGGCGCTACAACTTCCCACGCGCGGCTGGAATCGATCACCTGGCGACCTTCCAAGGCCCCGCCGGCAATGCCGGGCTGGTGCCGCTGGGACGCGACCAGATGTACCTGTTCGTCACCTCTCATGAACCCGCCAACCCGAGGATGGATGCCGCCACGCTGGCGACCCAGATGCGCCAGCGCCTGAACGGTTTCACCGGGCTGATCGGTGAACTGCGCGAGCAGATCCTCGACAGCGACCAGGTGGTCTACAAGCCGCTGGAGGTGGTGTTCGTCAGCGAGCCCTGGTACCGCGGCCGTGTCGTGCTGATTGGCGACGCGGTGCATGCCACGACGCCGCACCTGGGCCAGGGCGCTGGCATGGCCATTGAAGATGCCGTGGTGCTCGGCGAAGAGCTGGTCGCCGACGGCAGCGTCGAACAGCAGCTCGAACGCTTCATGGCGCGCCGATATGAGCGCTGCAAATTCATCAGCGAAAGCTCGGTGCTGGCCGGTGACAAGGAAATGACCCACGACAGCGGCTTCGACCGGATCGGCCTGGTCAGGCGGATGCTCGAAGTCACGGCAGAGCCCATCTAAGGCCCGGCAAGACCGAATTCGCGCTCCCACGGATGCTTTATGCCTGTGCAGGCTTGGCCCGGTTCGTCCGTGGGCGCTGTTTCACCTGAAGAACTGACATACAAAAACAATAAAGAGGGTTACTTCGATGGCTACTCGTAAGATCGCTGCGTCGCGGCGCGTCCCCTTCACCCTGACCCTTGCGGCCAGCCTGGGACTCGGCGCCACGGCCGCCCAGGCATTTCAGATCGATACCGGCAATCCCGATCTCAGCTTGCGTTGGGACAATACGCTCAAGTACAGCGCGGCCTGGCGCCTGAAGGACCCCAGCAGCAAGCTCAGCGAGGGGCAGACGGCGCTGAACCAGAACGACGGCGATCACAACTTCAAAAAGGGGCTGATTTCCGATCGCCTGGATATCCTTTCCGAACTGGACATCGGTTATCGCGACTTCGGCGCGCGTGTGAGCGGTGCAGCCTGGTACGACACCGTTTACCAGGAACGCAACGACAACCACGACGCGGCCAGTGCCAACCAGCGTTCGGTGGGCTTCGACGAGTTCACCAGTGACACGCGTCATCTGCATGGTGGCGATGGCGAACTGCTGGATGCCTTTGTCTACTGGAACGGTACCCTGGCCGACCGTGCCTTATCGGTTCGCGCGGGGCGCCACGGCCTTATCTGGGGCGAGAGCCTGTTCTTCGGTAGTAACGGCATCGCAGGTGCCATGGCGCCGGTGGACGTGGTCAAGGCGCAATCGGTGCCCAACACTCAGTTCAAGGAAATCACCCGGCCGGTCAATCAGCTCTCGACCGCCTACCAACTGACCGACAGTGTGTCATTGGGCGCCTTCTACCAACTGGAGTGGGAGGCCACCCGCTTGCCGGGCGCCGGCAGTTATTTCTCCACCAGCGATACCATCGGCGAGGGCAATGAACGGCTGATCACGGGCGGGCCGTTCCCGGATGTCCTTGGCGGTAATGCCAATAGCCCGGCGGCTTTTTTCCATGGCAAGGATAAGAAAGCCAGGGACTCCGGCCAGGGCGGCCTGCAGCTCAAGTTCAACACCGGGACGACGGATTACGGCCTGTACGCGCTGCAGTATCACGAGAAAACCCCCACGTTGTATTTGAAACCGAATGCCACCGGGCCGAACTTCAGTACGGGGCAAATCGGCGAGTATTCCTGGGTCTACCCGGAAGATATCCGTGTCCTGGGCGCCAGTTTCGCGACCTCCATGGACGAGTACAGCTTTGCCGGCGAGGCTTCGATGCGCTGGAACATGCCGCTGGTGTCCAACGCCCAGACCGTCCTGCCGGGCGTTGAGGCGGACAACAACGATAACGCCTTGTACGCGGTTGGCCGGACGGCCCATGTCAACCTCAACGTCCTGGCATCGCTGGGCCCTTCCTTCGTTTCCAATGAAGCCAACCTGACAGGGGAAGTGGCCTGGAACCGCCTGCTGGCCGTGACCCGGAACCGCGCAGCCCTCGACCCCAACGCCACCGACGATGGCCTGGGCTTGAAGCTGGTGTACACGCCCACCTATCGCCAGTTCTTCCCCGGCATCGATATCAGCGTGCCGCTGGGTATCAGCTATTTCCCCATGGGCAAGTCGGCGGTGATCAGCGGGTTTGGTCCCGATAGAGGAGGGGACATGAACATCGGCGTCTCCGCCACCTACCTGGACCAAGTGACCGTGGGGCTGACCTACACGCACTACTACGGTCCCGAGGACACCAGCCTCAACGCCCCCAGCCAGTTCACTTACAAGCAGTCGTTGAAGGACCGGGATTACCTGGCCTTCTCCGTCAAGACCACGTTCTAAGAGGATTCGCGCATGACCATTCAGTTCACTCTAAAGGCCTTGTGCTTGACCCTGCTGGCTGTTGCCGCGCCGATGACGCTGGCCGCCAGCGCCGAACAAGCCGCCGCACTGGGCAAGACCCTGACGCCCTTTGGTGCCGAGAAAGCAGGCAATGCCGATGGCAGCATTCCCGCCTGGGACGGCGGCTACACCAAGGTCGATCCGGCCTACGTTCCGGGGGGCAAGCGCAGCGATCCGTTTGCCGCGGACAAACCCTTGTACAGCATCACCGCGCAAAACGTGGCCAAGTACGCCGACAAGCTCAGCGACGGCACCAAGGAACTGTTCAAGCGCTTCCCGGACACCTATCGCATCGATGTCTATCCGACCCGGCGCACGGCGGCCGCGCCGCAGTGGGTGTATGACAACACCTTCAAGAATGCGACCCGCGCCAAACTGGTCAACAGCAGCGCCGGCCTGATCCCCGACGGTGCCTATGGCGGGATCCCGTTTCCGATTCCACAGAACGGTACCGAAGCCATCTGGAACCACCTGCTGAACTGGCGCGGCACCTCGGTGGCGGGGCATTTCCGCCACTATCTGATGACGGCCGACGGCAACCAGGTGATGACCAGCGACGGCTTGTTGACCCAGGAAATGCCTTACTACTTCCAGGAAGGTGGCCCTGAAAACTTCTCAGGCGACTACTGGCTGGTGCGCTTCGTCAATCTCGGCCCGGCGATTCGTGCCGGCGAACAGATCCTGGGGCGTGAGAACATCAACGGCGACAAATCCCAGGCCCATGTCTATCTGAGCGGCCAGCGCCGGGTGCGCACGTTGCCCAACGCCTGCTGCGATACACCGACGCCGTCCACCGCTGGCGTCATGTCGTTCGACGAGCTGAGCGTGTGGGGCGGGCGCACGGACCGGTTCGACTGGAAACTGGTGGGCAAGCAGGAAATGTATGTTCCCTACAACACCAACAAGGTGCAGGCCGCCGCCCAGCCGCAAGACCTGTTCGCCAAGCACCATCTGAATCCTGACTACGTGCGTTGGGAGTTGCACCGCGTCTGGGTCGTCGAGTCGACGTTGGCCGCCGGCAAGCGTCACCAACTGCCCAAAGGCCGCTACTACCTCGACGAAGACACCTGGCAAGCCCTGCTCGGTGACCGTTGGGATGCCAGCGGTCAACTGGCCAAGACCCTCTGGTCCCTGCCGTCCGTACTGCCCGACCTGCCTGGCCTGGTGCAACTGTCTTCGGGTTTTTATGACCTGACTTCGGGGGCGTGGTTTATCCAGAACGTCTACGCCGGATTGCCGGATCAGTATCGCGCGGTTGATCGCTACAAGGCCTCGGAGTTCTCGCCTGCGGCGATGGCCGGGCGCGGCGTGCGTTAAACCTGAACCGAGCGTGAAGGGCATGCCTGTCGGCGTGTCCTTGGGGTACGAGTGTTTGTCCGAGGTAGGTTATGAACAGAATCAGTCAGGCGGGTGCTTTGCTCCTGGCCCTGTATTTGCCCTTCGTCACGAGCCAGTGCCTGGCGGGGCAGGCTGCGGTGGGCGTGCCGCTCAATACCCCGGCCATGCGGGTACCGGCTGCGCAGAACAGCGTATTGATCGACCTGGCGCGTGCCGGTACACGCCTGGTGGCCGTAGGCGAGCGTGGCCTGGTACTGCTCTCCGACGACAATGGACAAACCTGGCGCCAGGCGTCGGTGCCGGTCTCGGTCAGCCTGACGGCGGTACGCTTCGTTGATGCACAAAAGGGCTGGGCGGTCGGCCACGCGGGCGTGGTGCTGGCGACGCTGGATGGTGGCGAGCACTGGACGTTGCAGCTCGACGGCGTGCGCGTGGCGCAGCTGGAACTGGACGCCGCCAAGGCGGACCAGGCCACGGCTAGCGACCCGGATGCCGCACTGGTACGGATACAAAATGCCGAGCGTCTTGTCGCCGATGGTCCAGACAAACCGTTCCTGGCACTGGAATTTGTCGATGCCCGCCGCGGGTTGATCGTCGGTGCCTACGGTTTGGCGCTGCTGACCACCGATGGTGGCGCCACCTGGCAGTCGCTCATGGGGCGTATCGCCAACCCGAACGGCTTGCACTTGTACGCCATCAGTCGGCAGGGCACGCATTGGTTCCTGGCTGGCGAGCAGGGTTACCTGGCGCGCTCGGACGACGACGGGCTGTCGTTCAGTCAGTTGGACAGCCCCTACGAAGGCAGTTTCTTCACCCTGCAGAGCCGCGCCGATGGCGCACTGGTGGTCGCCGGCCTGAAGGGCAATGCCTTTGTCTCCCACGATGCCGGCGCAAGTTTCCAGCGCTTGTCAGTTCCCATACCCATCTCCTTCAACGACTCCATCCGCCTGGCCGACGGCCAGCTGCTGCTGGTCAACCAGGGCGGCACGCTGTTTCGCAACAGCGAGCAGACCGGGGCGGCGCTGCTGCCACTGGGCAACCCCTTGGGTAAGCCTGTTTCAAGTGTGATCGAGGCCGCCGATGGCAGCCTGATCGTTGCTGGTTTCACCGGGCTGCAGCGTCTTGCGCAGCCAGCCACTGCCGCTTCGGAGTGAGGTTATGACGTCTCCTGGTAATTTCCCCCAGTCCCCAGCCAATGCGTTCGAAGACTTCGATCCGCGTTCTGGCTCGGTGCTCGAACGAGCCCTGTTCAACCATCGCCTGTGGGTGTTGTTGCTGTGTCTGGCGACCACGTTGGTGCTGGGTTGGCAGTCCAGTCGTGTCGAGCTCAATGCCAGTTTTGAAAAAATGATCCCCACCCATCAGCCTTATATCGCCAACTACCTTGAGCACCAGAAGGAGCTGAGCGGGCTGGGTAATGCGGTGCGCATCGCCGTGGTCAACAAGCGGGGCGATATCTACGACAGTGCCTACCTCAAGACCCTGCAAGCGTTGAGCGACAAGATCTACCTGCTGCCCGGTGTCGACCGTGCGTACATGAAGTCGCTGTGGACGCCGGCCACGCGCTGGGTGGCAGTGACCGAAGCGGGCCTGGAGGGTGGGCCGGTCATTCCGGATAAATACGATGGCGGCGCCGCGAGCCTTGCGGCGTTGCGGCGCAATGTGCAGCTGTCCAATGAGCTCGGCCAGTTGGTGGCGTTCGACCAGGCATCGAGCATCATTCAAGTGCCGCTGTTACAGCGCACCCCGGATGGCCGTGCGTTGGACTACACCCAGCTGTCGCAACAGCTGGAGGCGTTGCGTAGCCAATACCAGAGCGACAGCATCGACATTCGCATCACCGGGTTTGCCAAGAAAGTCGGTGACTTGATTGCCGGCCTGCGGCAGATCCTGATCTTCTTCGCCGTGGCGATCCTGATCACCACGGTCGTGCTTTATTGGTACACCCGCTGCATTCGCAGCACCTTGCTGGTGGTGTTCTGCTCGCTGGTGGCGGTGGTCTGGCAGCTTGGCTTGCTGCCGTTACTGAATTATCAACTGGACCCCTATTCGGTGCTGGTGCCGTTCCTGGTGTTTGCCATTGGCATGAGCCATGGGGCGCAAAAGATGAACGGCATCATGCAGGACATCGGGCGCGGCATGCACCGGGTGGTCGCCGCACGCTTCACGTTCCGCCGCCTGTTTCTTGCCGGGCTCACCGCGCTGCTTTGTGATGCGGTCGGTTTCGCGGTGCTGATGATCATCAAGATCCAGGTGATCCAGGACCTGGCGATGATCGCCAGCATCGGCGTGGCGGTGTTGATCTTCACCAATTTGATCTTGCTACCCATATTGCTCTCCTACGTTGGGGTCAGCCGCCGTGCGGCGCGATTGAGCCTGAAAAGCGAGCACGCTGAACAGGCCGGTCAGCATCGCCACGGGTTCTGGCGTTTCCTCGACCTGTTCACCCAGCGGCGCTGGGCGGCGTTGTGCATCGCCCTGAGCCTGGCGCTGGCGACGCTCGGCTTCATCGTCAGCCTGCAATTGAAGGTCGGTGATCTGGATGCCGGCGCGCCCGAGCTGCGGGCCGATTCGCGCTACAACCAGGATGATGCGTTTCTGACCCGGCATTACGGCGCCAGTAGCGATCTGTTCGCGGTCATGATCAAGACCCCCGCCAGCGCCTGTTCGCGCTATGACATCCTGAACAAGGTCGATGCCCTCGACTGGCAGTTGCGCACGTTGCCGGGTGTCGATTCGACCAATTCCCTGGCGATGCTCAACCGCCGCATGCTGGTCGGCCTCAGCGAAGGCAGCCCGAAGTGGTATGAGCTGCAGAACAACCAGGCGATGCTCAACATGGTCACCGCCGGGGCACCACGCGGGCTCTACAACGAAGACTGCAGCCTGCTGACGCTGTACGTCTACCTCTCCGACCACAAGGCGCAAACCCTCAGCCGCCTGGTGGATCACGTCGAGCAATTCGCCGCGGCGAACAATACCGACGAGGTCCAGTTCCTCCTGGCTGCCGGCAATGCCGGGATCGAGGCGGCGACCAACATTGTCGTCAAACAGGCCAACCGCGAAATGCTGTTCTGGGTCTACGGTGCGGTGATCCTGTTGTGCCTGGTCACCTTCCGCTCCTGGCGCGCCACGATTTGCGCGGTCATTCCGCTGATGCTCACCTCGGTACTCTGTGAGGCGCTGATGGTCTGGCTGAACATCGGCGTCAAGGTCGCGACCCTGCCGGTGATCGCCCTCGGCGTGGGCATCGGCGTTGACTACGCGCTGTACGTGATGAGCATCCTGCTTGGGCATATGCGCCAGGGCACAAGCCTGTCGCAGGCGTATTACCGGGCACTGCTGTCCACCGGCAAGGTGGTGATGCTGACCGGGGTGACCCTGGCGATCGGCGTGGCCACCTGGATGTTTTCGCCGATCAAGTTCCAGGCTGACATGGGGGTGCTGCTGGCCTTCATGTTCGTCTGGAACATGGTCGGTGCCCTGGTTCTGCTGCCGGCCCTGGCTCACTTCCTGTTGCCGAGCAAGCGTGTGAGCAAGGAACCGGTTGGGCACACAGTCGCGGATGAGCCCCACTGCCTGGTCACTGCGGCGCTGACGCCTGTCACCGCCGAGCAGAGGACCAGGGAACAGCACTCATCGTGCAAGAAGACAGTCTCTGTGGCGGCTAATCCGGTCGCGCCATAACAACAAGAAAGGACGTTGCGATGCCTCGTATGTATCTGTTCCGACAGCCTCTATGGCTTGACCTTATCGCCGGCCTGAGCGCCTTCGGCATGGCGTTCTGCGCGACCCAATCAGCGGAGGTGCGTGATGAACGTTGAACGCCAGGCGCGGCTGCCGCAGTCCTTGTTGCTCTTGCTCGGCAGTTGCCTGCCGGTGCTCGGTGCGGTGCTGCTGGCTCCCATCCTGCCGCGTATGCAGGAACACTTTGCCGACACGCCAGGTGTCGCGGTGCTGGTGCCCATCGCCCTGACGCTGCCGGCGTTGATGATTGCGCTGTTGGCCCCCGTCGCCGGGATCATCGCCGACCGATTGGGGCGCAAGCCGTTGCTGATCGGTGCGATGGTGCTCTACACGGTTTGTGGTGTGCTGCCGCTATGGCTGGAGTCGCTGCAGGTCATCGTGATCAGCCGCGCCGGCATCGGTGTGGCCGAGGCGGCGATCATGACCTGTTGCACCACGATGATGGGGGACTACTACAGCGGCGCGCGGCGTGAACGCATATTCGCGCTGCAAATGGTTGCGACCTCGCTGTCGGCGGCGATCTTCATTGCCGTCGGCGGTGTGCTCGGCGAGCACGGTTGGCGCACGCCGTTTGCCCTGTATGGGCTGGGGCTGGTGTTCCTGCCGCTGATGGCCTGGTTGCTGTGGGAGCCGCGCGCGCAGGCCGTTACCGCGGCAACCACGGCGGACAGGGCATTCCCCTGGCGCGCCCTGGCCCCCTTGTATGCCCTGGCATTCCTGGCTGGCTTGAGCCTGTTCATCGTGCCGGTACAAGTCAGTTATCTGCTCAACCTGCTGCATGTCGAAGGGTCGCAGCAGATCGGCCTGACCATGGGCGCCAGTCAGTTCGGCGTACTGGTCGGCGCCTTGAGTTTCCGTCTGTTGCGTGGTGTCCCGGCGCCTCGGCAGATGCTCCTGGCTTTCTTCGCGGCCGCTATCGGCGGCGGGTTGCTGGCGGTGGCCGACCGTCATGGGCTGGTGGTGGTCGCCGTGCTGATCAACGGCTTGGGCATCGGCCTGATGATGCCGACCCTGCTCACCTGGATCATGAGCCAGGTCGACTTCCAGCAGCGCGGCCGCGCGGCCGGCGGCTTCACGGCGCTGTTCTTTGCCGGTGAGTTCGCCAGCCCACTGGTGGTGCTGGCGATCACCGGCGGGGTGATCGGCGCCTTGCCTGCCGCACTGGGAATCATCGCAGGGCTTCAACTTGTGGTGGCCCTGGCCTGCCTTCGGTTGCGAGGCAGCGGGGCCGCTTTTGCCGGCGCGGTCGTCGCAGAGCCTGATCGCTGATCTGTCTATTCGACATTTCATGAAAACAAGAACAATGAGGAGATCATCATGAGTTATTTGCTCAACACCTGGTACATCGCTGGATGGGCAGACGAGCTGACGCAAGGTGGGATGCTTGGCAGGACCATCGTCGAGCAACCCATCGTGTTCTTTCGCAATAGCCAGGGTGTGATCCAGGCGCTCGCCGATCGTTGCCCACACCGTTTTGCCCCGCTGCACATGGGCAAGGTTGTCGGCGATAGCGTCCAGTGTCCGTACCACGGCTTGCGTTTCGATGGCAGTGGCCAATGTACGTACAACCCCCATGGCGATGGGACCGTCCCCAAGGCCGCCTGCGTTCGCGCGTTCGCGGTCGTCGAGCGGCATGGGGCGATCTGGGTCTGGCCTGGCGATTCGAGCCTGGCCAACGAGGCGCAGATCCCTGATTTTTCCTTCCTCGAACAGGCCCCACCCCATGCCAAGGGGCATGGGTATTTGCCAACCCGCGCGCACTACGAGTTGCTGTCCGACAACATCATGGACCTGAGCCACGTTGATTTCCTGCACCCCGATACGCTGGGTGGCGGGGCGTTGTCACGCACGCGCGCGACCATCGAGGAGTTGCCCAACGACCGCGTGCGCATCAGTTGGTGGGCGCCAGACGATGTCCCCCCACCGGCTTTCGGCGCTCATCTGGAAGACCCGAGCCGGGCAGACGTCTGGGCCGAAGTCATCTGGCACGCCCCCGGCCTGATGCTGCTGGGCAGTGGCGCCACGCCGCCCGGCCGCCCCAGGGAAGAGGGGCCCGTGACCTGGAACCTGCATCTGATGACGCCGCAGGACGCGACGAACACCCATTACTTCTTCGCCAACACACGCAGTTTCGAGCAGGACAATGCGCAGTTGAACACCTTCATCCAGGACATGTTGATCGGGATTTTCGCCGGTGAAGACAAGCCCATGGTCGAGGCTCAACAGCGCCAGATCGGCGAGGTTGAACTGCTGGGTCTTAACCCTGTGTTGCTGCCAGTCGATGCCGGGGCCGTGCGTTGCCGACGTGTTCTGCGTCGCTTGATTGCCGCTGAGCAGCCAGTGAGTGCCCCGAGATGATCGATGTCGTGGTGACCCGCAAGCGTCGCGAAGCCGAAGGCATCTACAGCTTTGAACTGGCCCCGGCCGAGGATTCCCTGCTGCCGGCTTTCAGTGCCGGCTCGCATATCGATGTGCACCTGCCCAATGGCCTGGTGCGCCAGTACTCGCTGTGCAATCACCCGGAAGACCGCCACCGCTACCTGCTGGGCGTGTTGCTCGACCCTGCGTCTCGTGGCGGTTCCCAGGCCATGCACGAGCAAGTGCACGAAGGCAGCCGGCTGCGGATCAGCGAGCCACGCAACCTGTTCCCGCTGGAGCATGGGGCCGGGTACAGCGTGCTGTTCGCGGGCGGCATCGGCATTACACCGATCCTCTGCATGGCCGAGCGCCTGGCGCGGATCGGCGCGCCTTTCGAGTTGCACTATTGCGGTCGCTCGGTCGGGCGCATGGCCTTTATCGAGTACCTGCGCCATTCGGCGTTCGCCGATGGCGTGCACATTCATGTGGACGATGGCGAGGCTAGCCAGCGCCTGGACAGCGCTGGGGTTTTGTCCGCGCCGACCCGTGACCGTCATCTGTACGTCTGTGGCCCCAATGGCTTCATGGAGCATGTGCTCGGCACTGCGCGTGCGCAGGGCTGGGCCGAAACGCAACTGCACCGTGAGTACTTTACCGCTACTGCTGCCCCGGCGAGTGAGGCAGGCGGGTTCGAAGTGCAACTGGCCAGCACCGGACAGTGTTTCCAAGTGCCGGCCACGCTCAGCGTTGCCCAGGTGCTGCTGGAGGCCGGCATCGACATCCCTTTGTCTTGCGAGCAGGGCATCTGTGGCACCTGCATCACGCGCGTGCTGGAAGGCGAACCGGAGCATCGCGACATGTTCTTGACCGATGCCGAGCGGGCCCGCAACGACCAGTTCACACCGTGTTGCTCGCGTGCCAGGAGCGCCCGGCTGGTGCTCGATCTTTAAGGTTTTCCATTCATCCATCTCTACCCGCTGCGGTGTTTTGCCAACTGATTGAGGAGTCGAACATGCAACAACTTCCAGGTTTCAAACGCGTGGTCACCGGGCACGATGCCCACGGCCAGGCGGTGGTCGCGCTCAGCGGACCGACACCCAACAGCTTCCCGCTCAAGGCCGTGCCCGGTACGGTATTCCATGAGATCTGGAACAGTGGCGCCAGCCCGGCCTTACTCGACAATGGCGAGGACCCCACCCGCAAGCCGCTTCAGTTGAGTCCGGCGCCGCTGGGCAGCGTTATCCGTGTGGTGGATATCCCGCCCGACAGCGTACAGAACCAAGTCAGCGCCGAGGATGCCGCGGCGGCCTTCGCCGAAATTGGCCAGGCCCATGCCGGCACGGGGCAGGCAGATTCCAAACACAAGCTGATGCACCGCACCGAAACCCTCGATTACGGCGTGGTCACGGAGGGGGAGGTCTGGTTGGTGCTCGATGGCGAGGAGGTGCATCTCAAGCGCGGTGACATCGTCGTGCAGCGAGGTACCAACCACGCCTGGAGCAATCGCACCGAGCAGATGGCACGCATGTTGTTTGTGCTGCTGGATGGCCGCTTCGCGCCCGAACTGCAAGGAGGCCAGGCATGAAGCTCAGTACCTTCAAGAATGATAGCCGCGACGGTCGCCTGCTGGTGGTGTCGCGCGACCTCGCCTGGGCGGCCGATGCCAGCGATATTGCGGCGACGTTGCAGGTTGCCATTGAACAATGGTCGAGCGTCGAAACCGCGTTACGCGCGCGCTACGACGCCTTGAATGAAGGCACCCTGGCCGGCGCCTTCGCCTTCGATCCGCAGCACGCTGCCGCACCCTTGCCACGTGCCTGGCAATGGCTGGATGCCTCGTCCTTCCTCAGTCATGGCGAGCGCATGCAGAAAGCGTTCGCGCTGGATCCGATCGAAGGTGTTGAACACACACCCTTGATGTATCAGGGCTGTGGCGATGATTTCCTGGGGGCCCACGACGACATCGTGCTGCCCAGTGAAAGCCACGGTATCGACTTTGAAGGTGAATTCGCGGTGGTGGTCGATGAGGTGCCCATGGGCTGCTCGGCGCAAGACGCCGCCGACCATATTCGGCTGATTGTGCAAGTCAACGACGTCAGCTTGCGTGCGCTGGCCCCCCGTGAAATGAAGACCGGCTTCGGGTTTATCCAGGCCAAATCCTCGTCAAGTTTTGCCCCGGTGGCGATCACCCCCGACGAGTTGGGCGAGGCCTGGCGGGACGGGCGTGTGCATTTGCCACTGAGGGTCGAATGGAATGGCCAGTGGTTCGGGCATGCCCACGGTGGCGCCATGCATTTCGGCTTTCATCAGTTGATCGCCCATGCGGCGCTGACCCGGCGCCTCAGGGCCGGCTGCGTGATCGGTTCTGGCACGGTTTCCAATGCCGACCCCACGGTTGGCGCGGCCTGCATCGCCGAACGTCGTGCCGTCGAGATGATCGAGCAAGGGGCGCCGCAGACGTCCTTCATGCGCTTCGGTGATCGCGTGCGCATGGAAGTTCTCGACCTGCGCGGGCAGTCGGTCTTCGGGGCGATAGACCAACGTGTCGTGCACGGAGGCCTCCCATGCGCGTGATGATTACCGGGGCCAATGGTTTTGTCGGCCGGGCGCTGGTCAACCGATTGCTCCAGGCGAATGAATGGCAAGGCCGCTCGATCAGCGCGTTGATCCTGCTGGATAAAGAGTTGGTGGGGTTTGCTGACGATAAACGCCTGCGTCGGCATTGCGGCAGTGTGACCGATGCCGCGTTATTGCGTCGCGCCCTGGCCGATGGCATTGATGTGGTTTTTCACCTGGTCAGCATCCCCGGGGGAGCGGCCGAGCAGCATTATTCACTGGGCTATCAGGTCAACCTGCTGGCAAGCCTGGAGTTGCTTGACCAGTTGCGCGCGCAGCCTGGCGCGCCGGTGCTGGTGTATGCCAGCAGCGTGGCGGTGTACGGCGGCGACTTGCCGGCGCGCCTCGATGAGCGCGCCGTGCCACACCCGCAGTTGAGTTACGGTGCGCACAAGGCGATGGTGGAAATGGCGCTCAACGACCTGGCCCGACGAGGCGAGGTGGACGGCCGTGCCGTACGCCTGCCCGGCATCGTTGCCCGTCCACGTGAACCCAACGGGCTGCGCTCGGCGTTCATGAGCGACCTGCTGCATGCCTTCGCCGAAGGTCAGCCGTATTGCTGCCCGGTTTCACCGCAGGCGCAGGCCTGGTGGATGTCGGTGCGGTGTTGCGTGGATAACCTGTTGCGGGCCGCCGAACTGCCGGCCGCCGAGCTTGGCGAATCACGCGTCTGGCAACTCCCGCTGCTACGCCTGTCCATTGCCCAGGTCATCGATGCCCTGGCCGCTGCCTATGGCCAGGAACGCCGTGCGCTGATCAGCTTCGCACCGGATGCCGGGCTGCAAGCGTTGTTTGGCAACTTCCCGGCCATGAAAACCCCTCTGGCCCGTGCCCTTGGCTTTCGCCATGACGGCTCGGCTGCCGCCTTGATACGAAACAGTTTGAATGCTGCTGCCCCGGCGCGTCGTGCGCGTGGGCGGGTGGCACTTGGAGTGAGCGAACATGCAATCAACTAAACGCCGCCTGGTGGACCTGTCCGTTACCCTGGACAACAACCCCTACACCGATCCACCGCCGTTGCTGCCGAAAATCGACTACATGGACCATCAGCAAGGCTGGCCGGAGATGGCCGCGATGTTTCCCGGCCTGTCCAAGGCGCAACTGCCTGGCGACGAGTCCTGGGCGGCTGAGCGCCTGCAGATCACCACGCACAGCGGTACGCATATGGATGCCCCCTGGCACTATGCCTCGACCACCGACGGTGGCAAGCCGGCTTTCGGCATCGACGAGTTGCCGTTGGACTGGTGCCTGCAACCCGGCGTGAAGCTGGATTTCCGTCATTTGCCCGATGGCCATGTGGTCAGCGCCGCCGAAGTGCAGGCGGAGCTGGCGCGCATCGACCACGTGCTGCAGCCGTTGGACATTGTCCTGGTCAACACCCGCGCCGGCGCGCTGTTCGGTCAGCCAGGGTATCTGGATGCCGGGGTCGGTATGGGCCGCGAGGCTACGTTGTATTTGCTTGAGCGCGGTGTGCGTGTGGTCGGCACCGATGCCTGGAGCTGGGATGCGCCGTTCAAGTACACACGCGAACGCTTCGCGGCCACGGGCGATGCCTCGATCATCTGGGAAGGGCACAAGGCCGGGCGTGACATCGGCTACGGCCAGATGGAGAAACTGGCCAACCTGGAGTGCCTGCCGGCCCATGGTTTCCAGGTGTCCTGCTTCCCCTACAAGATCCGGCACGCGTCGGCCGGTTTCGTCCGTGCCGTAGCGATTTTCGAGGCGTGAACGTGCCGGCGGCCGCAGGAAAAAAACGCAGCAGCCTGTCCCAGGGGCTGGAGGCGCTGCTGTCAGGGCAGATTCTGGAGGGGCGACTGCGGGGCGGTGAACAGTTGCCCACCGAGTCGGCCCTCATGCTTGAGCATGGGGTCAGCAGGACCGTGGTGCGCGAGGCCATGTCGCGTCTACAGGCTGCTGGAATGGTTGAGACACGCCACGGGATCGGCACGTTTGTGCGCGGCAGCGCCCTGTCGCTGGGGGCATTCATCGACCCGGCTACCCTCGGCATCCTCGATGATTCGCTGGCGATCATGGAGTTTCGAATCGGTCTTGAGGTGGAAGCTGCCGGGCTGTGCGCCCAGCGACGTCGTCCGGATCAGTTGGCCGGGTTGCGGGGGCTTCTCGATCAACTCGGACAGCCAGCCGTCAGTGTCAATGACAGGGCGGCGTTGGATTTTCAGTTCCATCTGAGCATTGCCCAGGCGTCAGGTAATCACTACATCGCCAACACACTGGCCAACCTGGGCGTGATCATCATTCCGCGCAGTCGATTGGATTCTGCGCGTTTGTTTCATGATGAGCCGTTGCACTATGAACAGCGCATGCAAAGCGAGCATGAACAGATCTATCAGGCGATCCTCAACCAGGACGCTGAATACGCGCGCGCGGCCATGCGCCTGCATCTTCAGGACAGTCGCGAGTACCTGCAGCAGGCTCGCCAAGAGTTGAGGCCATGAAGGACCTTCAGAGTGCCGATGTACCGGGCAATGGCTCGCACTATCCGGCAACAGCGCTGACCATCATCGATCCTCGCTGGACCTTGTTCGTGCGTGTCGTGGCGGCTGGAAGTCTCAGCAAAGCCGCGGTACTGCTGGATATGCCGCAGTCCATGGTGAGTCGCAATATTGCCTTGCTCGAGTCGCAATGTGGCGAGCGCCTGTTTCATCGCACGGGGCGCGGGGTGGTCCTGACCGAATTTGGGGAGCAACTGCTGCCGTGCATATCGGATCTTCTTGCGGACGCTGAAGGCCTTGCCGATGACATTCGCAACCTGCGGGGAAAGCCGGTGGGGGAGGTGGTCGTGGGCATGTTGCCGTCTGCGGTGCGTCGGTTTGCCGGGACGCTTTTTTCTGCGGTACGCGCCCAGATGCCCGGTGTGAGGTTGCACCTGATCGAGGGCGCGAGCGCTCAACTCGAAGAGCAGTTGCACGATGGTCGTCTGGATATGGCGCTGGTGCTGCGCGAGAGCGAGGCAAGCATCGGGCAGGCCCATCTTGTGGCCAGGCTGCCGTTGCACCTGGTAGGACCGGCCGCCGATCCGCTGTTCGTCAAGCGAGATATTGCATTAAAAAATCTATCGAGGTTGCCATTGGTCGTGCCTGGGCGACCGCATCTGTTGAGGGCCAGGCTCGACCATCTGGCCACCGAGCAAGGCGTGGAATTATGCGTTGCCGTCGAAGCCGACTCCGTGCAGCTCCAATATGAAGTCGTCGCCGCGGGTGGCGGCTATGCGATCGCCTCTGTGCTACCGGGCTCTCTGGACCCGCGACTGAGTTCGTCACGTATCGTCGAGCCGCTTCTCGAGCGCTTTGTGGTACTGGTCGAGTCACCACGTCGCCCCTTGACCCGTGCCTCCCGTGAAGTGCGACGCTTGATCGGCAGCCTGGCGATGCCATCGATTTGAGCGATAGCTGCTTTCGATCCCCAGCAGTATTCGGTGGGGGATGTGCCTCGTAGGGTGTCAGTCAATCACCGACTGATACTCGATTGCGAGGTTAGCGCTATGCATCACGCCCAACAGCACCACGTCGTTGCCCCGACGCTTTTTCTCAGCGATGCCGATGTGGCCTCGCTCGCCGACTGGAGCGCCGCCGTCGCGGCGCTCGCCCAGGCCTATGCCAGCCCTACCTCGGATGCCATGGTGCCGCCCCGGTCGATGGCGCGGGGCGATGGGATCTGGCTGCGCAGTTTGACCGCCGTACCACCGACTGGCGGCCATATGGGCTGCAAGTTGATCGCGGCTTCCATGCGGGCGCGCTGCGCCAGCTACTTGATCGCATTGTTCAACCAACAAACCATGGCGCTCAGTGCCTTGATCGACGGTAATCGGGTAACCGGATTGCGCACCGCCGCAACCGCCGCCCTGGCGGTGGATTTGCTGGCGCCCCAGCGTGCGCTGCGGGTGGGTGTGATTGGCGCGGGGTTCGAGGCGCGTGGCGCCTTGGATTGCCTCAAATCCGTGCGCGATGTCGCCCATGTTCGCGTGTTCAGTCCAACGCCTGCGAGCCGCGAACGGTTTGCCGACAGCTTCAGGCCGGGGCTGGATATTCACGCGGTGGGCAGCGCGCAAGAGGCCGTGCAGGACTGTGATGTGGTGATCTGTGCCGCCCGCAGCCGTGACGAGTCTCCAGTACTGCAAGGCGCGTGGATTGGCCCGGGTACCACAATCGTATCGTTGGGTTCGACCTTGCCTGAACAACGGGAAGTTGACCCGGTCACGATGGAGCGAGCCGTGTGCATCGTCGCGGATATGCCGCAAGAGGTACTCCACGATACGGGGGATGCCATTGCGGCGATCACTGCCGGTGTCTATGTCGCCGACAAATTGGTCGCGCTGTCGGACCTGGTGGCAGGGCGTGTCATCCCGCGCCAGAACGACAGCGACATCGTTCTCTACAAATCGGTGGGCTCGGCCTTGCAAGACGTTGTCATTGCGCAAGTGCTGTACGAGCGCGCCCGGCAACAAGGCCTCGGCATCGAGTTGCCTGCCAGCATTGTCCCTGTCTCGAAATAACCCCTCCACTGTCCGAAGGAAAATCATCATGGCGACTTACAACAAAGCGGATGCCCGTGCCTGGGCGCGTGAAAACCTGGTGGGCTGCTCGGCTGTCACCCTCCCAAGCTTCAGTGCTGATCTGAAGCGCCTCAATGAGCGTGGCATACGCCACGACATCGAACATACGGTCGGGCTGGGCTACAGCGCCACGTTGCTGTGCAGCGAGCTGGCCATCTCTGCCCAGGAAAACGCGCAATTCACCGCTTGGGCGCGTGAGTCGGGGAAAAGCCTGATCCTGTTCTTCCACGCGGCTTTTGGCACGCTTGCCGAGAATATCGAGGCGGTGAAGCTCGCCGAGAATGCCGGTGCTGACATCGTCCTGCTGTCCTATCCGCCACAGTTCTGGCCGACCAGCGAGCAGGAAATCTACGACTACACCAAGGCATTCTGCGACGCGACGGACCTTGCCGTCATGCTCTTCCCGATACCGCTCTGGGGCTTTGAGCGCGTGCATCCGGCGGGGATGTCATTGGAATTGGTCCGTCGCCTGCTGGCCGATTGCCCGAATATCGCCGCGATCAAGTCCGAGCAAGGGTTCCCATTGCCGGCGGGCATTTGCGAGATGTACCACCACTTCCGTGACCAAGTGGTGATCAGTTGCCCGATCGAAGGCGATGCGATCCCCTTGATGAGCCTGATGAAGCTGCAGTTTTCCGGCACCAGCAACACCGCCTGGATGAGCGACTACTACCCGAAAGCTTTCGAGCTGGCCCGCACGGGGCGTTTCGAAGAAGCGATGGAACTGTACTGGAAGGTCAATCCGGCACGCAGCGCCAACGGCGCCGCTGCGCAAAGCTATGCCGGCGGCACCGGTGTGCTCAACCGCACGATGTGGAAATACCAGGACTGGCTCGCCGGCTTCAACGGCGGCCCACTCCGCGCCCCGGCGATGCGTGTGCCGGATCGCTTCATGAAGTCTCTGCGTCAAGGGTTGGTCGCGTCGGGGCTGCCAGTGACTTCGGACCCTGATGCCGCCTTCATGATCGGGCGTCACCCGTGCTGATCAGGAGGGTTGCACCGTGAAGCATTTACTTAAGGACCCGACACTGTGGCGTACCGGAGCCTACATCGCTGGAGACTGGTTGACCGAGACGCCACACGGTCGTTACACGCTGCGTAATCCGGTGGATCAAACGGTGCTGGCCGAGTTGCCACGCTGTCGCGAAACTGAAGTCCGGCACGCCATCGACGCGGCGCAGGAGGCCTTTGGGCCGTGGCGGCGCCTGACGGCCAAACGCCGTGGCGAGGTGTTGCGCCGTTGGTATGAGTTGATGGTTGAACATCGGGAGGATATTGCCACGCTGATTACCCTGGAGGAGGGCAAGCCCCTGGAGGAGGCGCGCGGCGAAGTCGATTACGCGGCGTCTTTTGTGCGCTGGTTTGGCGAGGAAGCCACGCGGGTTCGCGGCGAAATGATCCCCGGCGTAAAGGACACTCAGCGCATCGTTGTACTGCGCGAACCCATCGGGGTGTGCGCCGCGATCACGCCTTGGAACTTTCCCGCTGCCATGATTACGCGCAAGGCCGCCCCGGCCCTCGCGGCCGGCTGCACGATGGTCGTGAAACCGGCCAGTCAGACGCCCCTGACCGCACTGGCGCTGGCCGAACTCGCGCAACGCGCGGGTGTGCCGGCCGGTGTTTTCAGTGTGATCACGGGTAACGACACCCGCGACATTGCCGGTGAGCTCACGGCCAACCCGTTGGTACGCAAGCTCACTTTCACGGGCTCCACCGAAGTGGGCCGCCTGTTGCTCGCGCAAGCGGCGCAGACGGTGAAGAAATGCTCCATGGAGTTGGGCGGCAACGCCCCGTTCATTGTCTTCGACGATGCTGATCTGGATGCCGCCGCTGACGGGGTGATGTTGGCCAAGTTTCGCAATGGCGGGCAGTCGTGCATCGGTGCCAACCGGGTGCTGGTGCAGTCAGGGATTTATGATGCACTGGCCGAACGCATCGTCGAGCGCATGGCACGCCTGAAGGTGGGCAATGGCCTGGAACCGGGTGTACAGGTCGGGCCGTTGATCGATGACGCGGCGCTACGAAAGTCCCAGGCCCTGGTTGATGATGCGCTGGCGCAAGGGGCTCGACTGCTGTCCGGCGGCAAGCCCCACGTGCTGGGAGGAGGTTTCTTCCAGCCCACCCTGCTGGCCGATGTGACCCATGGGATGCGGATCGCTCGTGAAGAGATCTTCGGCCCGGTCATGCCGCTGTTGCGTTTCGACCGCGATGACGAAGCCATTGCGATGGCCAACGACAGCGAGTTTGGCTTGGCGGCCTATCTGTTCAGCCGTGATGCGGCACGCATCTGGCGCAACGCCGCTCGTATCGAATCGGGCATGGTGGGCATCAACTGTGGTCTGATTTCGAATGAGGTCGCGCCCTTCGGCGGCGTCAAGCAGAGCGGTCTTGGGCGCGAGGGATCGCACCTTGGGATCGACGAATTTCTTGAAGTTAAATACCTCTGCTGGGATGGCTTGGAAAGCGTGTGAATCCGTGTCGTTGAAGGCCGATTGATTGCGGTTCGAATGAACTGCAATCAATCGGCTTTTTTATTTATCCGTAGGCACGCGGATAACACCTGGTTTTGTCGCAACGCCAAGACCCATCAGCTGAAGCGATACCTCGGATTGTGCAAAGCGATTTCAGCGCAGATAACCAATTCGATAGTCTCGTCGTTGATCTGACATTTTCCGTCGGAAACTCATGACTCTGCAGCATTGGCTCGACGACGCCGCAACGCTCGTCGGTGTGCCATGCACTGTCAGCCGGGTGAATAAGAATAATTAGGAGAGCGTGATGATTGCAGCAGTCAATAAGGTCCTGGTGATCGGAGGAGGGTTCTCCGGTATGACCGCGGCTATCCAGCTCGCCCGCCAGGGTGTGGAAGTTGACCTGGTCGAAATAGATCCTTTGTGGTGCCCTCTAGGGGCGGGAATTACCCTGAGTGGGCCCACGCTACGAGCGCTTGATACCGTTGGGATTCTTGAACAGGTGGCCGCGGAAGGGTATCTGTCGACCAATTTCGATGTGTTTTCACCGGCAGGCGACCTGATTGTGCAGTTGGCGCTTCGACCTCCGCTCAGTGATAAAGCGATTCCTTGTGGCGGCGGCATTCTGCGCCCGGTGCTGGCTCGTATTTTTGCCGACAAGACACGGGCAGTAGGCACCCATGTGCGCCTCGGCATCACGTTCGACGGCATCATCGAGCACGCGGATGACCTTGAAGTGTCTTTCACCGACGGCACCTCTGGGCGCTATGACCTGGTCATTGCCGCCGATGGTGTGCATTCGCAGATACGAAAGGCGTTTTTCCCCGAAGCGCCTGCGCCGAAACCCATTCACCAGAGTGTCTGGCGTGCTGTACTGAGGCGTCCGCCGGAAATCGTGCGGCCCAGTCACTGGCTCGGACGCACCAAGGTTGGCGTCAATCCGATTTCCGAAACGCACATGTACATGTTCCTCATGGAAAGCCGCGAGTTTTCCGAGTGGATCGATCCGGCCAGTTGGCCAGGTGAAATGGCGCGGCTGCTGGGTGAGTTCCCCGCCCCGATCCTGCAGGCGCTGGTGCCTCAATTGTATGAGCCGGGCGCCAATATCGACTATCGTCCGCTGGCCAATCTATTGGTGCCGTTGCCCTGGCATAAAGGCCGCATGGTGATGATTGGGGACACGGTGCATGCCACCACGCCACATCTGGCTTCCGGGGCTGGAATTGGTATTGAGAGCGCCATCGTGCTCGCCGAAGAGTTGCTCGCCAGCGCCGATCTACAGACTGCCCTGAACCGGTTCGAAGCGCGGCGTTGGGAGCGTTGCCAGCTCGTGGTCGAAAACTCCGCGCGGCTGTGCGAGATAGAAAAAAGTGGGGGTGACAAGGACGAGCATGCTCAGATCATGCGCGAGTCTACTGCGATGTTGGCCGAGCCCATCTGATAAATGAGTCGCTGTTCTGGTGCCCATCACTCATGTCTTGGGTGTGCGGCACAGGACGCGGACTCAGCGGCTTGAGTCCGCGTTGACGCGCGGTTGAGCACAGTTCGGTTGATTAAGTGTTTACCGGTTCAGGCCCATAATCACCACCTCTTTGACATATACGAAAAAAGACTCCGCTGACACCACAATCCCTTCGTCAGAAAGCTGTTGGAACAGTGCGCGCTGATACTGACGAAAACTGGAAAGAGCGCTTTCATTTTCAAACCACATGCTGCAAGCGCCTTCATATACCGTTATGTCGGGTCCGAAATAGGCGGTTACCCTGTCACCTTCGGGCAGGTATCTGGAACGAACATGTCGGCGGAGTGCACTTTGAAAGTCTGGGTGTCGGCTGATGATTGCCTCGTGCGCCGAATCCCATGCGCTGAAAAACGAATCCAAAGACACCGTTGGATTCTTTTTCAAAAAAATCATCACTTTGCTGTGGAGGGACCCTGCACTTGCAGGGACGGTTTCGACTTCATCCATCAACTGAGCGGCCTGGTTAGACAGGTCCGCGAAGTTTTTTGCATCAGGCCCTACGGTTTGTTGGGTATAGGGATCGCTGAACGTGTGAATCAAACCGGGCATATCATCAAAAAATAACTCCGTGATGGAGTCTCGGTGAAAATTTCTTGTATAGGTCACATCGGAGTCTATTCCGAACGCGCCGTCGATGATATGGTTTTGTACGTATCGTTTGACACTCAATGGTTTGGCTCGAGCGATTTTTCCGTGCTGATGCTCTATATATTCCAAAAACTCAGCATGGGTCATTCCAGGTTTTCGGCGTACGGCGGCTAGCATTTTAATCATGAGAGCTCTCGCGTTTATTGGACTGATTTTAAATGAATGTAGTGTCCTGAATATTTAATGCATATTTGTTATGCGCGATGTTCGGGCGTTACTTTATTCAGCAATAAAATATATAACCAGAACGGACTGGCGAACCAATCAGCGTTTCCGCTAGGAGGTATCGCGCAATAGCATGCTTGACGAGCCTTGGGTGGGTGTCGGCGCGCATTTCCATCGGCTCGGTGGCGAGCCAAATGGCATCGATGCGGATCACTGGAGCCGCTCGCGGACACCGTCGGCCTTAGTGCTGGAGTTCAGAAGGTGACTTGGCCGGACGTACTGTGCGGAGCCTCAGTAGCCATGATCGCGCTTGATCAAGCCTTGCATGGGCTTGCCGACCTGATGACGCCTGATATTGGCCAGCAATACCTCGAACGCGCTCTGCGGTGCCGTCATTGCGCCAACGTGCGGCGTCAGCCAGACATGTGGGTGCTGCCAGAACCGATGATCCGGCGACGGCGGTTCTTCGTTGAGCACGTCGAGAATGGCGTGGCTCAGTTGTCCGCTATCCAGCGCTTGAAGTAGATCGTCTTCCTTGAGATGACCGCCCCGGCCCAGGTTGATCAGGCTGGCACCCTTTGGCAGTGCGGCCAGCGTCCTCGCGTTTAGTATGTCGCGAGTGTCGTCGGTCAGTGGCAGTAGGCAGATCAGAATGTCGCACTGGCTGAGAAAGGACTCGAGCTGGTCGTCGCCGGCATGGCATTGCACACCGTCGATACTCTTCTGCGAGCGCGCCCAGCCATGCAACTGGAAGTTGAACGCACGCAGGCTCTGCAGCACCGCAACGCCCAGATTACCCAGGCCCATGACGCCGATCCGACGTTGCGCTGCCGGGGTCAGGAAGTGGTCTTGCCAGCGCCCGGCCTGTTGTTGATGCAGGTACAGAGGGATCTGTCGGTGCAGGCTCAACACGGCGAAGCAGGCGTACTCGACGATGCCTTGGGCAATGCCGGGGTCGAGCATGCGGACGACCTTGATAGGCTCTGGCAGCTCGCCGAGGTCGAATTGATCGACTCCCGCCGAGGTGGCGAAGATCACTTGCAGGTTCGGGAAGCGTTCATGCAGCTGTCGTGGCGGTTGCCAGGCGGCAAAGTAGCGTACTTGCGACGGGTCGCCAATGTCCGGCCAGAAGCGCACGTCGATGTCCGGCGCGTGTGTTTCGAACAGCGATTTCCAGGCGCGGCCACGGGCCTCGTCGACTTTGAATAGCAGGGTCATGGTGTCTCTCGCAAGCGCTGGCAAGGTGTTCAGACGATGCCAAAGTCACACGCAACAATCTCCCGTATCACGGGCCGTGAACGGAAGATTGCGCGTTATTTGCCGGTTCAGACCGCAGCGGCGATGGCCTTGCCCAAGGCTTCGGTGTTGCCCTTGCCGCCAATATCGGCCGTCAATGGTGCATTATCCGGCCCCATCGCCAGTACGGTTTCGATGGCAGCCAGCACCGCTGCGCCCGCCTGCGGGTGGCCCAGATGTTCGAGCATCATCGCGCCACACCAGATCTGTCCGATCGGGTTGGCGATGCCTTTGCCGGCGATGTCCGGCGCTGAGCCGTGCACCGGCTCGAACAGGCTCGGGAAGTTACGCTCCGGGTTGATGTTGGCTGACGGCGCGATACCGATGGTGCCTGTGCAGGCGGGGCCGAGATCGGAAAGGATGTCACCGAACAGATTGCTGGCGACCACCACATCGAACCAGTCCGGATGCAGGACGAAGTTCGCGGTGAGGATGTCGATGTGGTACTTGTCGACCTTTACCTCAGGAAATTTCTTGCCCATCTCGACGACGCGCTCATCCCAGTACGGCATGGTGATCGCGATGCCGTTGGACTTGGTGGCGGAGGTGAGGTGTTTCTTCGGGCGGCTCAGGGCCAGGTCGTAGGCGAACTTGAGAATGCGGTCGACGCCGACGCGGGTCATGACGGTCTCCTGTAAGACGATTTCCCGGTCGGTGCCGGGAAACATCTTGCCGCCGACGCTGGAGTATTCGCCTTCGGTGTTTTCCCGTACGACCCAGAAGTCGATGTCGCCGGGCGCGCGATTGGCCAGCGGCGCCTTTACCCCCGGCATCAGGCGGCACGGGCGCAGGTTGACGTATTGGTCGAACTCACGACGGAACTGCAGCAGCGAATCCCACAGGGAAATGTGATCAGGCACGACGTCTGGCCAGCCCACCGCACCGAAATAGATCGCGTCGTAGTCTTTGAGAATGTCGAACCAGTCGTCGGGCATCATTTTGCCGTGGGCCAGGTAGTAATCGGCGCTGGCGAAATCGAACCAGTCCCATTGCAGTTCCAGGTCGTGTTTGGTCGCCACGGCGTCGAGTACGCGCACGCCTTCGGGCATGACTTCCTTGCCGATGCCGTCGCCGGGGATCACCGCGATTTTGTACTGGGCTTTGCTCATGGGTTCGACTCCTGGGATTGATGTGGACTGATTGCCAGTGTATGCAGTGGCCCTGTATTAATAATTAGCCTTGAGCGAAAGCCATTCTTAGTTTTAAGGAAAGAATCATGGCGATGATCGATGACTTGAGTTTCTTCCAGCAGGTGGCGACACGCGGCAGTCTCACCGAAGTGGCGCGGCACCTCGGCCTGTCGTTGCCAGCGGTGAGCAAACGCTTGAGCCAGCTTGAAGCGCGTCTGGGCGTGCAGTTGCTGCAGCGCACCACCCGACGACTGTCGCTGACTCCGGAAGGGACCTTGTACCTGGAAGGAGGACGGCCGATCCTGCGGCAACTGGAAGAGCTGGAGAGTGCGCTCAATCGCCGACAGCCGACGTTGCAGGGACGCTTGCGGATCAACGGCACCCTGGGTTTCGGTCGACAACACCTGGCACCGGTGGTCTCCAGCTTTGCCCGATTGCACCCGGAGTTGGAGCTTTCCCTGGAGTTGTCCAGCCAGCCTTCGAGCTTGCTGGATGACCAGTTCGACATGAGCGTGTGCATGGGCGAGCCACCCGATTCGCGACTGATCGCTATGCGCCTGCTGGAAAACCCGCGCATTCTCTGTGCTTCCCCGCAATACCTTGAAGCTATGCCTGCTCTGTCAGGGGTGGAGGATCTGGTCCGGCATAACTGCATCGTGCTGCGTCAGTTCGGCAGTGATTACGCGATCTGGCGTTTCAGCAAGGATGGCCAGGATTACTCGCACAAGGTCAGCGGAACGCTGTCGAGCAACGATGGAGAAGTTGCGTTACGCCTGGCCCTGGACGGGCATGGACTGATCCTGCGTTCTCGCTGGAATGTTCAGGATCACCTTGAAAGCGGGCGCCTGCGGGCGGTTCTGAGCGATTACCAGGCGCCCAGGGCCGATATCTTCGTGGTCTATCAGCATCGCCGGCATACTCCGCAACGCATCTCGGTGTTCGCCCGTTACCTCGCGCAGGAGCTGGCCAGACGCTTGCCGTTCGCGGCGCTCAAGTAGGCGAGTGGCCCGCGCGAACGAGGGCAGGTGCCTGTAGAAATAAGCATGATCTGAGGTTATGACATCTCTGACTATTCGTGCATTGCCCTCTGCTGTCATGCTCTTGTAACGTCGAAATGTCCCGCTCGGTCGAACAATAAAATCAAACCTGAGCAAAGCACGTGGGTGCAGGGTGTTCAGTCGAGGTTTTAACGCTGCCGAATTAATCTACGTCCAGGATGATTTGCCATGAAAACCTTGTCTGTTGCTCAAGCGTTCGGTTCCGTCATTTCCCTGTTGAGTCTTTCGGTGGCGTGCGCGATGCCCGCCGTGGCCGCGGAAATCACCTTTGTCTCCCAAGGCGGTGCTTACCAGGAGGCCCAGACGAAGGCCATTCTGGATCCGGCAGCCAAACTGCTGAACATTACCATCAAGCAGGACAGCGCCCCCGACGCCTGGCCGATGGTCAAGGCCCAGGGCGAAGCGAAAAAACCGGTCTGGGATGTGATCGATACACCACCCTCCAACTGCCTGCGCGGTGGCAAGGAAGGGCTTATCGAACCGCTGGACCTGAGCAAGCTGCCGAACGTACAGAACATGCCGGCGGCCTACCGCACTCCATATTCGGTGGCCTACGAGTTCTATTCGTCGGTCATTGGCTACAACAAGAAAAACCTGAAGAAAGTGCCGCAGACCTGGGCCGAATTCTGGGACGTGAAGAACTTCCCCGGCGTGCGTGCCTTGCGTAACGATCCGATGAGCACCCTGGAGGCGGCGCTGCTGTCTGACGGCGTGCCCCGTGACAAGCTTTACCCGCTGGATGTCGACCGCGCCTACAAGCGTCTCGAGCAGATCAAGCCGAACATTGCCGTGTGGTGGACCTCGGGTGGTCAGTCGGCGCAATTGCTCGCCGATGGCGAAGTCGACATGCTGATGATCTGGAACGGTCGAGCCAGCGCCGTGCAAAAGAGTAATCCGGACGTGGCCTTCACCTACAACGACGGCCTGCTGCAAAACACCCAGTTGTGCATCCTGAAAAATGCCCCCAACTATGCGGCGGCTGTGAAGTTCCTCAACGAAGCGGTATCGCCTGAATTGCAAGCCAACCTGCCGCTCTACATTGACTACGGTCCAGGTAACCCGGCGGCGTTCGCCACGGGGAAAATTACCCCCGAGCGGGCCAAGGAACTGCCAAGCTCGCCGGATAACGCGGCCAGGCAAGCGCTGATGTCGGAAGAGTGGTGGGCCTCCGCTGAAGGGATTGCCGCCAAGGATCGCTGGCTCAAATTCGTTCAGTAAGGTGTCGGCATGATCGATTATTTGATTCTGGGCGGTGGTTCGGCCGGCTGCGTGCTGGCCGCCCGGCTCTCGGAGGACCCCGACAAACAGGTGTGTCTGATCGAGGCGGGGCGCGATATTTCCCTGCACACGATGCCCGCCGAGATACGTAGCCGTTACCCGGGGCGCGCCTATCTGGATGTCAGCAATATCTGGCAGCGCCTGACCGCGTTGATGGGCCAGCGTGCCGGTACCACCCGGCGCTATGAGCAGGCGCGGATCCTCGGTGGGGGCTCGGCGATCAACGCCCTGATGACCAACCGTGGTGCGCCCGCCGACTATGACGAATGGCAGGCGCTGGGGGCCGAAGGCTGGAGCTGGAACACCTGCCTGCCGTACTTTCGCAAGCTGGAAAACGACACCGACTTTTGCGGGCCGCAGGACCAGGCGCTGCATGGCCGCGACGGCCCGGTCAGGATCCGGCGTACGCCATCGGAGCGCCTTTCGCCTTTCGTCAAAGGTGTGATGAAGGTCCTGGGCGGGCGTGGCCTCGAGCACAAGGCCGATCAGAATGGGCTCTGGGAGGAGGGCGTGTTCGTGGGTGCCATTGGCGTCAGCGAGCAGGGCGAGCGAATCCCGACGTCGGTGTGTTATCTGACCGATGAGGTGCGCAAACGCCAGAACCTGAACCTGCGCACCCGCTGCGTGGTGGATCGGGTGTTGATTGAGGCCGGTCGTGCGACAGGCGCCAGGATTATCGACAGTCATGGCGTCGTCGAGTCCTTGCGGGCGCGTGAAGTCATCGTCTGTGCCGGTGCGATCCACAGCCCTGCGGTGTTGCTACGCAGTGGGATTGGTCCGGCGGACGACCTGGCTTCTCTGGGCATTGCCCCGGTGGTGGACCGGCCAGGGGTGGGGGCCAACCTGATGGAGCATCCTTCGATTGCGGTGTCTGCGCTGCTCAATCGCGAAGGCCGCACGGCGTTTCCCGAAGAGCACCATGAGCAGGCCATCGTGCGTTTTTCATCCGGGCTGGATGACACGGTGCCGTGTGATATGCATGGCGCAATCCTTTCTCGATCAGGCTGGCATTCAATCGGTTATCGACTGGGCACGATGTTTTTCTGGGTCAACAAATCCTATTCCCGTGGTCATCTGCGCCTGACATCCAGCGATCCCCATGACGAACCGCACGTACGCTTCGACATGCTCAGCGATGGCCGCGACCTCGAACGTCTGAAGCAGGCATTGCGCTTCGGCGCCCAGACCTTGTCGGCGCCCGCCTTGAACCGGGAATGCAGTGTGGTGTTTCCATCGAGTTACTCACCACGAGTGGCCAGGGTCGCAATGCCGGGCTGGTTCAATGCACTGCAACGCGGCGCCTTGAGCGTGTTGCTGGATATCGCTGGGCCGTTGCGGGGCTTGCTGATTCAGGGCCTGGTGACTCAGGGGGTCACCCTGAAAAAGCTGCTCGCCGATGACCAGGCCCTGACCGAGTTCGTGCAGCGCAATGTCGGTGGCACCTGGCACCCGTCAGGCACTTGCCGCATGGGGCGCGCCGATGATCCGCTGGCAGTCACCACCGGTGATGGCCGCGTGATCGGTGTCGCCGGGTTGCGGGTGTGTGACGCTTCGCTGATGCCTTCGATTCCCTGCGCCAATACCAACGTCCCGACCCTGATGATCACCGAGCGCATGGCCGATCTGATCAAGACTGAGGCGAAAATGTCAGGCAGTGTGGCCACGGTGGCGGCTCGACTGTAGCCATCACCTGGCCGGCGAGCCTGTCAGGGCGGGGGCATCAAGCTCCCCAACCGACAATTCCCTTCACTTCCAGAAACGCCTCCAGCCCCCATTCGGCGTACTCACGGCCGTTGCCCGATTGCTTGTAGCCACCAAACGGCGCGCCGGAATCCCAACTCGGATAGTTGATGTACACACTGCCGGCACGCATCTGCAGGGCAACGTCGCGGGCCCGCGCCTGGTCCGTCGATTGAACGTAAGCCGCCAGCCCGAACACGCTGTCGTTAGCCATGCGGACTGCGTGCGCTTCATCCTCGTAGGCCTGGATGACCAGCACCGGTCCGAAAATTTCTTCGCGGGCGATGGTCATATCCTGGGTGACCTGGGCGAAG
Source organism: Pseudomonas sp. MPR-R2A5 (assembly GCF_058793055.1). NCBI lineage: Bacteria > Pseudomonadati > Pseudomonadota > Gammaproteobacteria > Pseudomonadales > Pseudomonadaceae > Pseudomonas > Pseudomonas sp. MPR-R2A5. The sequence continues at coordinate 67,520 of NZ_JBXAFK010000020.1, read as the reverse complement.
ATCGTCGGCTGTACGTAGTAACCCTGGGGCAGGTGATCGGGGCGACCTGGACCGCCGCACACCAGTTGTGCACCTTCGTCGATGCCGATGGCAAGCATTCGCTGGATGCTGTCGTATTGGCGTTGACTGATCACCGGGCCCATGGTCGTGGCGTCCTCATCGGGCGCGCCAACGATATGTTTTTGCGCGGCGCGACGGGCGATGTCCACGGCCTGGTCGTGCAGCGCGACGGGCACCAGCATGCGCGTAGGCGCATTGCAGGATTGCCCGCTATTGCCAAAGCAACTGTCTACGCCGTTGGTCACTGCCGCTTGCAGGTCGACATCGTCGAGCAAGATGTTGGCCGATTTTCCGCCCAATTCCTGATGCACACGCTTGACGGTCGGTGCGGCCAGGCGCGCGATTTCCGTCCCTGCGCGGGTCGAACCGGTAAACGAAACCATGTCCACGTGTGGGTGTGCAGACAGGGCAGCACCCACCGTCGGGCCGTCGCCGTTGATCAGGTTGAAAACGCCCGCCGGCACGCCGGCCTCATGCATGACCTCAGCGAACAGCAAGGCATTGATCGGTGCGATTTCACTCGGCTTGAGGACCATGGTGCAGCCGGCGGCGAGGGCCGGCGCGACCTTGCAGACGATCTGATTGATCGGCCAGTTCCAGGGTGTGATCAGCGCCACCACACCCACAGGCTCGTGGGTAATCAATGTGGTGCCACGGGATTTCTGGAACTCGAACGTGTCGAGGGTGCGCAGCAGTTGCTCCAGGTGACGTTTGCCGATCCCGGCTTGCCAGGCGTGGGACAAGGCTTTCGGGGCACCGACTTCCTGGACGATGGCGTCAGCGATTTCATCGTAGCGCGCCATGAAGACATCCAGAATCCGTTGCAGCAGTTGTTTGCGCTGCGCGGGTGACGTGCGCGAGAACCCTGGAAAAGCGCGCCGGGCGGCCATGACGGCAGACTCGACGTCGTTCAGGTCTCCCATGGCGATTTCGCAGAATGCCTGCTCGGTGGCAGGGTTGATCACGGGCAGGCGATCGAAGCTGTGAGGCTCTACCCAGCGGCCATCGATGTAAAACTTCAAGGTGTTTTTCATAGCAGGGAAGGGTCTCGTGAGGGAGAGGAGTGCCGCGCCGAATATCCGTGGGTCGCCTTACGCAGCCGCTCACCAGAATAGGCGGGGTATTTTGTTCGGGACAATTTACTAATAGTTGTGCCAGGCATAAACTCAGGTCATGTCTAATCTACGTCGCAAGGTTCCCAGTTCCAGCTCATTGTTCGTCTTCGAGGCGGCCGCTCGATGTGGCAGCTTCACTCGGGCGGCGGATGAGCTGTGCGTCAGCCAACCGGCCGTGAGTCGCATGTTGTCGCGCCTGGAAGAGCACCTTGGCGTGCAGCTTTTCGAGCGTGTTCATGGTGGGGCGAGGCTGACGGAAAGCGGCAGCATTTTGTACCGCCGCGTGCAGGAAGGCTTCAGTACCATCGAGTCGGCAATCAGTGAAATCGAGGCACGGGCGACGGGCATCGAGACCGTGACGCTGTCGGTGTCGACGGCGTTCACCACCCATTGGCTGATGCCGCGCATGAGTCGTTTCAGCCAGCGATTCCCCACTGTCGACATGCGCTATCAATTGATGTCCGGTAGGATCGGCGGCCCCTTGGTGGACGTCGATCTGGGCATGCGTTACCTCGATGCGGGCAGCCTGAAGGCCACGGATAAACTGGTTATTCCAGAAATTACCCTGCCTGTGTGCAACGCCCAGTACCTGGCGGATGTCGTTCAGGGCAAGGCTAAAAAACAGGTGCCGACGCTGATCAGCATGGACAACCAGGACCGCGGCTGGGCCGCCGCTTTTGAAACGCCGGGACGCGCCGACAACGCGCTGGTGTTCTCCGATTATGCCGTGGTGGTACAGGCCGCCTTGTTGGGCCAGGGCATGGCGCTGGGATGGTTGAACGTGGTGTCGAACTCCTTATGCAAAGGCGAGCTGGTGCCGGCGACGGACTCTTTTCGGGTCAACTCCCGGCGTTGCTGCCTGGTCGTTCCGGCCAATCGTCCAGTGCGCCCGATCGTGGAAAGCGTGCGTGACTGGATCATCGAGGAGATGCGTGAGGACATGCTCAGGATCGACGCGCTTTACCCTCATCTGGGGCTGCTTGCCGTCCTGGAATCGAGCCATTGAGCACAGGTGCGGCACGCCGAGTAAAAAAACAGTAGGTTATGCCTCAGGGGTAGGGCAAAACAAAATATTTCGCGAGAATGCGGGCAGATAATGGGCCTGTCCAGTCAGCTTCACCCTTACGACTTTTCTTGCGGAGCGCCCTATGTCTTTCAAGCAGTTCAAAGCCCTGACGTTCGACGTTGTCGGTACCCTGATCGATTTCGAAGCCGGAATCCTGGCCCATGTACGCGAAGTCGCGGGTGAAGCGGGCAAGGCCCGCAGCGACGACGACATCCTCAAAGCTTATCGCGAGGCCCGTGCCTCGACTGATTCGGGCTGGTGGCCGGATGACCTGGAGCGTTGCTACCACGTCATCGCGTCCAAGTTGGGGCTGCCGGACAACGACGACTATGCCAAGGGCCTGGCGCAGGCGGTGAAGAACTTCCCGGCCTTCCCTGATTCTGTCGAAGCGCTCAAGCGCCTGCGCAAGCACTTCAAGCTGGTGGCCACCACCAACTCGCAGATCTGGGCGCTGAACTACATGGCCGAAACCCTCGACCAGCCGTTCGACGTACGGGTCACCGTCGACGATGTGCGCTTCGAGAAACCCGATCCGCAGTTCTTTGCCTACACCCGTGGTGTGCTGGCGACCCAGGGCATTCTGTTCGAGAACATCCTGCACGTTGCCCAGAGTCAGTACCACGACATCGGCGTGGCCATGCGCCTGGGTTATCAGACCTGCTGGATCGAGCGTCGTTTTGCCCAGAAAGGCACCGGCGGCACCCTCGAGTCGGAACGCACCGAGCCGCATTACCACTTCACTTCGCTGGCGCAATTGGCCGACGCGGTCGAGAAAGAGCTGGGTTGATCCCCTCGGCGCTTGGGCCTTGGCCGTGAGCGCCAATCCTTATTGAGTCGAGAGGCTGGCATGACTGTTCAGAGCTTATGGGCGGCCACCGCCCAACCGGCACCTGCGCTGCAATCCCTGGAAGGCGAGCGGCAGTGCGACGTGGTGATCATTGGTGCGGGTTACACCGGCCTCTCGGCAGCCCATCACATTGCCCGCAGTGGTCGCGAGCCCCTCATCGTCGAAGCCAATACCCTGGCCTGGGGCGCGAGCGGACGTAACGGCGGTGTGGTGTCACCGAAGTTCCGGGTGGGCTTTCCCACGCTCATGGCGCGCTTTGGTCGTGACACTGCGTTGCAGATGTACCACACCGGTTATGCCGCGGTGGACAGCCTGGTGGAGATGGTTGAAACCCTTGGCCTGACCGGGGCCGAGCTGCATCTGGGCGGGCACGTCGCGGCGGCGCACAATGTCCACGCGCTGGGCGCGCTGGAGTCCACCGCGAACTGGATCAAGCGTGAAACCGGCGGTACGTCATCACGGATGATCTCGGCCGACCAGGTGCGGGAAATGACCGGCTCGACGATCTTCGCCGGCGGCCTGCTGACCCCCAAGGCCGGCGGTATCCACCCTTTGAACTACGCGCGCGGCATGGCCCGCCACTTGGCCGGCCATAGCGTGAAAATGTTCATCAACAGCCCGGCCGAGCAGGTCCGTCGCGAAGGCGACCGGGTGATCGTGCAGACGCCGCAAGGGCGGGTCAGTGCCAAGCAAGTGATCTACGCTACCAATGGTTATTCCGACCAGACCCGCGCCACCGATACGCTGCACCGACGCTTGATTCCTTTCCGCAGCGCGATCATCGCCACTGCGTCACTGCCACCGCACATCCTTGCCACAATCATGCCGGGTGGGCAGGTGTGTGGTGACACCAAGCGCATGTTGCGCTGGTTCCGCGTTATCGGTGATCGCTTGATTTTTGGTGGGCGGGGAGCGTTCGGCAAAGGCGATTCACAAAGCGCCTTCGATGCTTTGCAGCGCAGCATGGGCGACGTTTTCCCGATCCTGCGCGACCAGCCTATTGCTTATCGCTGGTCGGGCCTGGTGGCCATGACCCTGGATTATCTTCCCCATGCCGGCCAGCTCGATGAACGCAGCTACTACGCCATTGGCTACAACGGTGGCGGGGTCGCGATGTCGACCTGGATGGGCAAGCAACTGGCCGCCATGACGGCGGGCGAGAAGGTCGAACTCGGTTTGCTCGCAGGCGAGCATTTCAACCCCATTCCTCTGCATGCCTTCCGCGCGCCGGGCGTTCGCCTGGCGGCGGGCTGGCAGCAATTTCTAGACATCATCGGCCGATGAGCGAGCGTTAAGGTATGCCACCGATTCTGCATTACTCCCACCCCTACACTGATCGTCAATTGCCCTGCGCCGCATTCGCCCTGCAGGGCGATCCGCTGGCGGCCGGGCGTGTCATCAACTTCCACGACCCCGTGCAGGGCTATGCCGCAGGCAGTAGTGTCAGCACCGGTGCGAACCTGTTGATCGAGGCGTTTCCCTGGGTTGAACTGGGTGTGGTTGAAGCCGGAGAACTGCGTTTGCAGGGTGAGGGTTTTGACCTGCAACTGACGGCAGGGGATTGCTTCGTCGTGCCTCGTGGACTCCGTGTGCGTTGGCACCATCACGGGCAATTGCGCCGGCTGTTCATGGTGTTTCCGGGGCTTTCAGCCTCCACGCAAATGCCCCGCCTTCCGATCAGGATCGACCTGTCCCAGGCGCTTGCACCGGCGAGTCCGCCGGCAGCCAGTGTGCTGTTGACCGCGACGCCCAAGGCCTGGAGCGAAACCCTGTTCAGCGCCGGCAACCTGCGTGTCGGGCTGTGGCAATGCGAGGCGTACGCGCGCAAGCAGGTCGAGCCGGGTTACAGCGAGCTGATGTTTATCCTTGAAGGCTCGGTGACGTTGCGGGCTGAACAGGGCGACAGCCATCATGTGCGGGCGGGAGAAACGGTGATCGTGCCCCAGGGCGCCACCAATGCGTGGGTCAGCGAAGAGACCGTGCGCAAGGTGTTCTGCATCTTGTCGTGAGTTCGGCAAAGGGCCGGCAGGATCCATCCGACCTGCAGCGGTGCGCTGGCCAACGGTACGGCCAGCCGCACCGCTGCAGGTTTTTTTAGACCGCCCGAACCAGGCTGCGCAACGGCACGGTGCTCTTGACCACCGGCGATTTGATCACGATGTAGCTGAAGTACTTCTCGATGCCGATTTCCTTGTCGAGGATCGATTCCATCAGCTCCTGATAGTGCTGGATGCTGCTGCACAGGAAGCGCACCAGGTAGTCGTAGCCGCCGCTGATCAAGTGGCACTCGAGCACTTCGTCGATGTTGCGGATGCTCGATTCGAACTTCACGAAGTCGGCACGCTTGTGATCCGAGAGGGTCATTTCGGTGAACACGGTCACCGAGTTGGCGAACTTGGCCAGATTGACGTGGGCTTCATAGCCGCTGATGTACCCGGCGGCCTCCAGGCGTTTGACACGTTGCAGGCAAGGGCTGGGCGACAGTCCAACGGCTTCGGCGAGGCTGACGTTGGTCATGCGCCCGTCCTTCTGCAATTGGACCAGGATGTTGATGTCGATACGGTCGAGCTTGGTTGCAGCGTCCATTGATCAGTCCTCGCAATGTCAAATCAGGGCCGTCGTACTCAGGTGTGCAATGCCTTTTGATGGGCATGGGCCAAGTCAGCGAGGCTGGCGTATTCACAGCGCTTGCCGTCCATTGCCTGAGGCGAATGGTTCCACGGCTGGTCATGGCCGCGCCGTAGTGTGCAAACCGGAAAATCCACCCGCTCGTTCCACGGGTCATCGCTTTCCGTGCTGCGCACCGGTAATAGTTCCGATCGCTCCAGCCCCAGGCGATGCAACTCGCTCTCCAGGCTGTTGTGCCAATCCTCGTCGCTGGGTTCAATGATCGCATCGAATTCGACCGGCAAGCGACGGGCCAGGGCAAGTACATCGATACCCTGGGGTGGGGCAATCAGTATCAAACGGTAGAACTTGCCCAGGTACTGGAGGGCACCGGGGGCGTCTTCGAAAATCGGCCACCAGGATGAAGAGCTACTGAATGCCACACTTTCATCCCAGCCCGGAATGGTTTGCAAATGTTGCGCCACACGATGGTAGAGCTGGCCGTGGAAAGCCGCTGCGCTGATCTGCGGTGCACGGCTGGCAAGCTCTTGCGCCACCTGTCGGTAAGTACTGAGTAGCTGCGCATCACTGGCGCTGGATTCACTTTGCACTGCCAGCGGTCGCAGGCCTTCGAGGATGCCCCGTTCGCGGTCAACCAACGTGCTGAATGACAAGCCCAACGCCTTGTATTGGGTGACTCTCATGACTTGCTCCTGAGTAGGCCATGCCGGTTCCATCATGATTCAGCCCAGGGCCCGACACTGCCGGGACAGGTCGGGCCGGGTGTTACCGTTACTGCACTCAGCAGGCGGCCAACGCTTTGTCGAGCATCTGCAAGGCTTCTGCCACTTGCTCTGGAGTGGTCACCAGCGGCGCGAGGAAACGCACTACGTTGCGATGTACACCGCACTTGATCACCAGCAAACCGGCGTTTCGGGCTTCATCGATGACCTTTTGCGCCAGTGCTGCATCGGGGCTACGGGCGGCATCGTCGGCGATCATTTCGATCGCCTGCATGAAGCCCAGGCCGCGCACGTCACCGATTCTCGGGTAACGTTTCTGCAAGGCCAGCAACCCGTCATGCAGTTGGGCTGCCAGTGTCTCGCCCTGTGCCAGCAGATCCTGCTCTTCGAACAGGTCCAGCACGGCCAGTGCCGCAGCACAAGCTACTGCGTTGCCACCATAGGTGCCGCCCAGGCCGCCCGGCGTCGGTGCGTCCATTATCTCGGCGCGACCGACCACGCCAGACAGTGGCATGCCGCCGGCCAGGCTCTTGGCGACGGTCACCAGGTCGGGCTGGATGTCGGCATGCTGGAAGCCGAACATCGTGCCGGTACGGCCGAAGCCCGCCTGGATCTCATCGAGGATCAGCACGATGCCGTGCTGGGTGCAGCGGGCGCGCAGGGCTTGCAGGAATTCTTTGGGGGCCGCAAGGAAGCCGCCATCGCCCTGGACCGGTTCGATGATGATCGCGGCGACACGGTCCGGCGCCACGTCGGTGGCGAACAGCTCGTCCAGCTCGGCCAGCGCATCATCGCTGCTGACGCCGCGATAGGCGTTGGGGTAGGTGGCGTGATAGATCTCGGCGGGGAAGGGGCCGAAGTTCTGCTTGTAGGGCTGGCTCATGCCGGTCAGGGTCACGCCCAGCAGGGTACGGCCGTGGAAGCCACCGCGGAAGGAAATAACCGCGGTGCGATTGGTGTAGCCACGGGCGATCTTCACCGCGTTTTCGACGGCTTCGGCACCGGACGTGAACAGCACGCTTTTGTAGTGGGCGTCGCCGCCGATCAGTTTGTTCAGGCGCGCGGCGACCTGAATGTAGTTTTCGTAGGCCACCACCTGGAAGCTGGCATGGGAGATCTCGCCGACCTGCCGACGCACTGCCTCGACCACCTTCGGATGGTTATGGCCGACGTTGAGCACGCCGATGCCGCCGACGAAGTCCAGGTAACGCTTGCCATCGACATCCCACAGTTCGGCGCCCTGCGCGCGCGCCGCGACCACCGGGTGGGCGGTGGCGATACCACGCGGTACATGCTGTTCGCGCAGGGCCAGCAGGCGTTGGTTTTCAGTCAGTGCAGAATTCATCTCGATCTCCGTGAACGCCGAAGGTGGCGGGTGATGTCATCAGGATAAGGATTGCCCGGAACCACAAGCGCTGAACTTGGGGTGCCGCGCGCTGTGATCGACTGTTTTGCAGGGGTGTGACGAAATATTTCGCTGCGCAGGGCGCAGGGTATCGTTTGCGCCAGAAACGACATCGGCCCATGGCCGTGCGATTTGTCGGCGGGACCTTGAATGGTTGACGCCGGCAAACCGTGCTGCCATGGGCCGATAGGTTCTGGCTGAATCAAACCCCGGCGCGTGGCACGACGATGGTGTCTTCCGGATGCAGGCGCATCATCATGGGGGCGCCGATGGGCGGCAGGCTGAGGTTGCCTTCGTGATGGCTGGGTTGGCGCAGGCTGACCGTTGGCCCACCTTCGAGGTCGACGAACACCTTCAGGCTTTCGCCCTGGAAAACGATGTCTGCCACGCGGCCACGCAGACGGTTCCATTCCGGCCCCGAGCTGTTGTTGTCCAGCAGCAGTTTTTCCGATTGCAGGGCCAGGAACACATCGCCCGATGCCGGCACCGGACGGGTGGTGCGCAGTGCTGTGCTGCCCAGGGTCAAGCCGTTGTCCGCACTGCGTTGCAGCGGCACCAGGGTGCTCTCGCCGATGAAGCTGGCGACGAAATCGTCGGCCGGGTGATCGTGCAGGCGGCGCGGTGTGTCGACCTGTACCAGCTGGCCGCCGCGCATGATTGCGATACGGTCGCTCATGGTCAGGGCTTCGCGCTGATCGTGGGTCACGTAGATCATGGTGGCGCCCAGGCGCTTGTGCAGGGCTCGCAGCTCGATCTGCATGATTTCGCGCAGTTGCTTGTCCAGGGCCGACAGGGGCTCATCCATCAGGATCAGCTTGGGTTCGAAGACGATGGCGCGGGCCAGGGCCACGCGCTGGCGCTGCCCGCCAGACAGCGCCGCGATGTTGCGGTCTTCGTAGCCCGTCAGTTCCACGGTCGCCAGGGCGCTCTTGACCCGGTCGCGGCTTTTGCTGGCGCTTTCGCCACGGGCACGCAGTGGAAAGGCCACGTTTTCGCCGACAGTCATGTGCGGGAACAGCGCGTAGTTCTGAAATACCACGCCGATTTCGCGTTTGTGCGGCGGCATCAGAGTGACGTCGCGTTCGCCGAATAAAATGCTGCCGGAACTGACCCTGATAAAACCACCCAGAATGCTCAACAAGGTGGTTTTGCCTGAACCGGACGGGCCCAGCAATGACATGAATTCCCCGGCTTCGACCTTGAGGTCCACGTTGTTCAAAGCCTTGAGGTTGCCGTAGTGCTTGCACACCTTGTTAACGCTGACCGATTCAAAACCTTCAGTGAAATTCATGAAGCGTCGTCCTCTGTAGAACCAGGGATTGCCCGATAAGCCTGCTGGTTATCTGAACACAGGCATGGGCCTGGTTCGTGCCGTTTTGGGGGGCCGGACCAACATGATCTGCTGTCCGGTGCGAGTGGGGGACCACAGGCTGCTTTATGCCCGCCTCAATCAGTCCAGGCCGCCGATGTGCCAGGCCTTTACCTCGAGAAACTCGTCCAGGCCATACTTGGAACCTTCGCGGCCGGTGCCCGATTGCTTCATGCCACCGAAGGGCGCCACCTCCATGGAAATGATCCCGGTGTTGAGCCCGACCATGCCGAACTCCAGGCGTTCGCCCATACGCCAGGCGCGGCGCATGTCCTGGGTGAAGTAGTACGCGCCGAGGCCGTAGGGCGTGGCATTGGCCAGGGTCAGTGCCTCGGCCTCATCCTTGAAACGGAAAAGTGGAGCGACCGGGCCGAAGGTTTCTTCCGTGGCCAGCAGCATGTCGGCGTTGGCGTCGCGCAGCACGGTCGGCTGCACATACAGCCCCTCGCCTTGAGGTACGCCGCCGATGGCGATGCTCGCGCCTTTCTCCAGGGCGTCGTTGATGTGCCGTGCCACCTTGTCCACGGCGGCGGCGTTGATCAGTGGCCCGATGGTGACACCGCTTTGCAGGCCGTTGCCGACTTTCAACTCGGCAACGGCAGCGCACAGGCGTTCGGCGAAACGATCGTAGATGCCGTCCTGCACCAGGATGCGGTTGGCGCACACGCAGGTCTGGCCGGCATTGCGGAATTTGCTTTGCATGACGCCGGCGATGGCCAGGTCAAGGTCGGCGTCGTCAAAGACAATGAACGGCGCGTTGCCGCCCAGTTCCAGGCTCAGGCGCTTGATGGTGGCGGCGCACTGGCTCATCAGCAACTGACCGATCCGGGTGGAACCGGTGAACGACAGTTTGCGCACATCGGGGTTGGCGGTCATCTCGCCGCCGACCCCGGCAGGCAGGCCGGTCAGGACGTTGAACACGCCGGCCGGGATGCCCGCGCGCTCAGCCAGTACCGCCAGTGCCAGGGCCGACAGCGGGGTCATCTCCGACGGCTTGACCAATACCGTGCAACCGGCCGCCAGGGCGGGGGCGCATTTGCGGGTGATCATCGCGTTCGGGAAGTTCCAGGGGGTGATGGCCGCGACGACGCCGATGGGTTGCTTGAGCACCAGAATGCGCCGGTCGGCGGCAGGCGAAGGGATCGTGTCGCCATAAACTCGCCGGGCTTCTGCAGCGAACCACTTGACGAAACTGGCGCCGTAGGCGATTTCGCCACGGGACTCGGTCAGCGGTTTACCTTGTTCGGTGGTCATGATCAGCGCCAGGTCTTCCTGGTTTTCCATGATCAGGCCAAACCACACCTCCAGATAGCGCGCGCGTTCGGCGGCAGGCACTTCGCGCCAGGCGACGAAGCGCGCTCGCGCGGCCTCGATCGCGCGGCGGGTTTCAGCGGCCTGCAACGCCGGCACCCGGGCAATCACGCTGCCATCGGTGGGGTTGGTCACGTCGATCGTCGCGCCGTCATCGGCCTCGATCCAGGCGCCGTTGACGTAGGCGCGTTCGACAAGCAGGGAAGGGTCACGCAGTTGGTTTTTCAACATGATCAGGGCCTTGAGGGTGCGAACGATGGGCCCATTGTAAAAAGCCCCGTCCAGTGGCCGATGCCGAGATACGCCTGCGCACGGGTGATAGATGCTGAAATGAGGCGCGTGACGGCAGGCTGTGCTGGGGCTGGAAATTGCCTGGGTCGTGTGATCGGCGGGTAAGGAACAAAGCCCCGGAAACGCCTTTGCCCGCGTGGGCGGTGCCGCGCGGACATTGATGATGTCCAGCACACCGCCCACGCGGGCAAAGGCGTTTTTGAGGAAGGATCAGTGCTTGTTGCGCCCGGCGATCAGCACCAGGATCAGGGAGGCCAGGATCAGGATCGAACTGATCGCGGCAATGGTCGGGTCGATCTCGTCGCGCAGCGCCGTGAACATGCGCTTGGTCAGCGTCTGGTTGTCGCCACCGGAGATGAACAAGGCCACCACGGTTTCATCCAGCGAGGTGATGAAGGCGAACAGCGTGGCCGACACCACGCTCGGCTTGATCTGCGGCAGGGTCACGGCCATGAACGCGCGGAAGCGGTTCATGCCCAGGCTGCGTGCCACCATTTCCTGCGACATGTCGAAATTACGCAGGCCGGCCAGCAGCGCGATGATCACATAGGGCAGGGCGAGCATGATGTGCGCCAGCACCAGCCCGGTCAGCGTGCTGATCAGGCCGACCCGGGCATACACGAAGAACACGCCGGCGGCGATCAGGATGATCGGCACCATCATCGGCAGCAGCAGAATGATCTGCAACGTACGCACCACCTTCAGGCTCGAGTTGTTGATGGCGTAGGCGGCCGCCATGCCGATCGGCAGGCTGATTGCCATGGTGAAGAATGCCGTGATCAGGCTGACCCGTGCCGCTGACATCCACTCCACACTGTTGAAGAACGCCTCGTACCAATGGAAAGACCATTGTTTGGGCGGGAACTGCAGGAAGCGTGCTTCGGAGAACGACATGGGCACCACGATCAACACCGGGATGATCAGGTACAGCAGGATCGCCGCGACCACCACGGTGAACAGCACGTGGGACAGGCGCAGGTGACGCAGGTTGGCAAGCAGGTTCATTTAGCGAGCTCCCAGAATGCGTTCGATGGGAATGAAGCGATTGATGCCCCAGAAAATCAGGAACACCACGAACAGCAGCACCAGGCCGACCGCACTGGCGGCGCCCCAGGCGTGGTACAGCTCGACGTTGCGTTGCACCAGCATCGACACCAGGATCGTGCGACCGCCACCGAGCAATTCAGGGGTGATGAAGAAGCCCAGGCAAATGACGAAGACCAGGATCGAACCGGCCATGATCCCGGGCGCCGCCATTGGCAGGAACACGCGGCGGAAGGTGTAGAAGGGTTTTGCGCCCAGGCTTTCCGACGCTTGCATGAGGTCCTGGGGAATCTTCTTCATCACCGAATACAGCGGCAGGACCATGAAGGGCAACATCACGTGCAGGGTGCCGATCACCGTGCCGGTGGTGTTGTGCATCAGTGTCAGGGGCTGGTCGATGATCCCCAGGTCCATCAGCGTCTGGTTGACCAGCCCGCGGCGTTGCAGCAGCACCAGCCAGGCATAGGCACGCACCAATACGCTGGTCCAGAACGGCAGGATCACGCAGATCAGGATGAGGTTGGCCCAGAGACCCTGCAGGCGCGAGGCGGCGTAGGCGATGGGGAAACCCATCACGACCGACAGGATGGTCACCATGAAGCTGATCTTGAAGGTCAGGGCGAAGGTGTCCCAGTAGATGGTTTCCTGGAAAATCCGGACGTAGTTGGCCAGGGAAAACCCTTCCTCGGTCTGGACCGACTGCAAGGCCAGCCAGCACAGGGGCATGATCAGCAGCACCACCACTATCACCAGCGCGGGGGTGAGTAGCAACAGCATCGAGGTGTGTTCCTTGCGCTCTTCGCGGGCCAGGGCCTGTTCGCTGCTCAACGGCGGTTGGGGCTGGTCGCTGGAGTCGGGCATGGATTTGGCGAGATAGGCGTTTGACATAAAGACCTCTCGTCACTGCAGGGGGCTGGAGGGAATCCAGCGCTGGCGGACAGTGCTGGCGGCAATCGTCCTCACGGACTGCAAGGTGCGGTGCTCGGATAGTGTCATGTAGGGAACTCCCAATGGTGGGCAGGTACGTAGGGCGAGCGCGAGTTGTCTGCATAGCTCACTCTGCGGGACCCTCAGGTCTAATGTACCGGGATGCCAACGAACGAAGCGGGTGGAATTGGCCGGTGCCGAAGTGCTTTATGTCGAAATCGGGGAGGCAGACGGCATGTCCTGCGCCGAGGCGTCTGGCCCGCGGCGCAGCATCAATCGGCGGTTATTTTTTCTGGACGAAGGCCAGCCAGCGCTCTTCAGCCTTGACCCCGTCCTGCGAGGCCCACCATTGCGCCGAGAGCAGGGCCTGGCGGGAGATGTTCTCGGGGGCGGACGGCAGCTTGGCTTCACGCTCGGCCGGGATCACGCCGGTCTTGAATGCCTCGGGATTCAACGGGCCGTAGTCGATGATCATCGGCAGTGCCGCCTGGAGCTGCGCATCGATGGCTTCGTTGACGAACTTCATCGCCGCCACCTTGTGCGGGGAACCCTTGAGTACGCACAGTGAGTTGGTTTCCAGCACGCCCTGGTTGTAATCGAAGGCCACCGGCGCCCCGGCGGCCTGCACGGCGGTGATGCGGCCATTCCAGGCCTGGATCATGTCCACTTCACCGTCGCTGATCAGCTGCGCCGACTGCCCGCCGGATGTCCACCAGGTGGCAATGTCGGGCTTGATCTGTTCGAGCTTCTTGAAGGCGCGATCAACGTCCAGTGGGTAGAGCTTGTCCACCGGCACGCCGTCTGCCAACAACGCGATTTCCAGGGTCGGGCGCGGCAAGTTGCGCAGGGAACGTTGGCCTGGAAACTTCTTGGTGTTCCAAAAATCGGCCCAGGTCTTGGGTACGTTGTCGCCCTTGAAGGCGTCCGTGCGATACGCCAGCACCGTGGAGTAACTGATGTAGCCGACGCTGTAGTCGTCCTTGAGGCTGTCGGGTATCTGCGCGGCGTTGGGAACCAGCGACAGGTCGAGCTTCTCGAACAGGCCTTCGGCCTCGCCTCGGATGCAATCACCGGTGGGCAGGTCGACCACATCCCAGGTGACTTTGCCGCTCTCGACCTGGGTCTTGATGATCGGATAAGCCTTCGGTGAACTGTCCTGCTTGAGCGTCAAGCCGAGTTTTTTCGCGGCCGGCTCGAGAATCGCCTTGCTCTGGGCGTCCTGGTAGGCACCGCCCTGGGAAACGAATGTGATGTCCTCGGCCATGGCCTGGGTAGCGCCACCGATGAACAGGGCCAGGCTCGCGAGTTTGAAAGCTGTAGTGCGCAATGTGCTCATGGAAAGACTCCGAATGGTTGGCAGATTTCTTGGGCGAGCTGTCGTTTTTGTTGTCGGTCGCTCTGCGGGACCATGGAGGTCTAATGTACTGGCTTGCCCACGAGTGAAGCGGCTATGAATGTGCGGATAAAAAGCTGTTTATTGCGAAATTCGCAACGGTCACGGTATTTCGTGCGTCGACTGCAGGGGAGGGCGTCGAGAGCGTCTCGTCCGTAGCCGTTTCGCTGGGGGATCTATCCGATGCGGTGTTTGGCGTGGCGTCGGTCTAGTTGGTGGGGCGCGGGCTCATGCAAGCATTGGTTGAAATTCTCTATGGCCGCGGGCGAAGCGGGCACTTTGATACTATGATGACTGTCAATCTCCATTCCGCCGGGTGGCTTCTCCAACCAGATCAACCAAATCAATCAGTCGATCCAGGCTGTCGGCAAGTGCAGGTGGATTGCTGTGGGTAAATCCTAAGAAGATGGAGAGCAGTATGAACACTCAACCCATCCACAAAATCTTATGGCACCTCGCCGGCTGCGTGACCGGGCTGGCAATGGTTGCCGCCAATCCAGCCCAGGCTGCCGACGGCGGCATCGCCGGTGGCCCTACCGCAAGCTATAGCATTGCCTTCAGCAACTCCTACGCGGGCAGCGATTTCCGCAAGGTGATGGTGAGCAATTGGCAGGCGATGGCGGTCCAGGCGCAGAAGGATGGCTTGATCCGGGAGGCTCCGGTGGTCAGCGCCAATAACTCGGCGTCGGAACAGGCGGCCCATATCCAGGACATGATCGTCAAGGGCGTCAATGCCATCGTCATCCTGGCCGCGTCTGACACGGCCCTCAATGGGGTGATCCGCGATGCCTGCAACGCCGGCATCGTGGTGGTGGTCATGGCCAGCCTGGTCACCGAGCAATGCGTGTATACCGTGGATTACAACTGGTCTGCCATGGGCCGTGTGGAAATGGATTACATCGCCGAGCACCTGAAGGGCAACGGAACGTTGCTGGAGATCCGTGGCATTGCCGGCGATGCCACCGATAAAAACATCAGCGACGGCATTCGCAAGGCCGCCAGCGACTATCCGGGCCTGAGATTCGCCAAGACCGTGTACGGGAACTGGACGGCTTCCGTGGCCCGCAAGGAGGTGGCGCTGGCGCTGCTATCGCTACCCAACATTGATGCCGTGGCGACTCAGGGGGGCGACGGTTATGGGGCGGCCATGGCGTTCAAGGCGGCGGGCCGTCCGTTGCCGATCATCGTGATGGGCAACCGTCAGGACGAGCTCGCCCTGTGGAAACAGGAGCGCGATGCCAATGGCTACGAGACCGTCTCTGTCTCTGCCTCCCCGAGCGTCTCTCAGGTGGGTTTCTGGGTAGCCCAGCAGATCCTGGCGGGCAAGCAGGTGCCGAAGTTCGTCGAGGTGCCGCTGGTGCGTATCGATGCAAAAGACTTGGACGCCTGGCTCGCCACTATGCCGGTGGGCGGCGCCGCCAATCCTTTCTACAGCCAGGCTTCCGTTGCGGCGATGATCGACGCTGCCATCAACAACACGGTGTCGCCAGCGCCGCTGCCGGAGGTGACGAAACAGTAGCGGCGGGCGAGGAGGCGAAGCCCCGATGTTGACATTCAAATCGGCCACGGCCAGGCCCATTGCCGTCAGGATTGGCCTGGCAGTTGCCGCACTGGTGTTCTTGATGCTGGCGGTATCGCTGGTGAACCTCTACGGCCTGCGAGGCATGGTGCGTGCGGTGGATTCCGCCAGCCATTCCGCAGAAATTCTGGCCTCGGTCAACGGCGCCACCGGGCGGGTGGAAAACTTCATTGCCACCCGCGATCAGGAAAGCTTGTCCCAGGCCGAAGGCATGGTGGCGACGGCTATCACCGGCCTTGCCGCCATTCCGGTGGCAGAAGCGCAATCGCTCAAGGGCAGCCTGGAACGGCTCGCCGGGGCGATCGCCGCCTTGCGGGCGGCGACCCTGACCATGGATGGCGAAACGGAGAACATGACCGCCCACTACGAGCGAATGCGAGAGGCGACGATCGTCGTCGAACAGGGCATCGCCGATGGGCTGAAGACGCTTGGTGCCCGCGCCACTGACCACCAGGCGCGGGTGAGCAATATTGAGAGTGCCCACCGTATCCTGGATATCCTGCGCAACGGCGAACGGATCATCACCGCCAATGTGGCCAAGGTGCTGGTGACCGGTGATGGGGCGGCCGCCACTGCGGCGAGCAGTGCCTGCGCGGCATTGCCGCCCGTGGTCGAGCAATTGCGCGAGTTGATGGGAGCGCCGCAGGAGGTGGAGACCCTGGGGCAGTTGGCGACGGCGGTCGCTGCCGCCTGCCTGGCGGTCGAGCAGCTTGGCGCGGCGCCCAAGCTTCGCGGTGGCGAGGCTTTGCGGCATCTCGGCACCGTTGGGGATGTGGCCGAACGCCTCGAAGTCATGCTGGGTGAAGTGGAGGAGCACGTTGCCCACGAAGCCAGCGACATTCAGGCCGCCACCGGTTTGCTGCAAAATGCGGCCGCATTGTCCAAGCGTTTCGCCGAGCGTGTGGCCACCCTGGAGGCGCAGACGTTGTCGTTTCGCCTCGCACCCTCGGCCGAGGTCGCCAGCGCTGTCGATGCCATCCTCGATGAACTCTCCCGTCTCGCGCGCGTTCTCCCTTCATCGGTAGGGCCGCAGACCGACGCTACGCCCCAGACGGTCAGCGATCAGATCGCCGGCTACCGGGCCGCATTCGCCAGGTTCCATCAGGCGAGCAATGCCTTGAGTGACGCGCGCGACCAAGTTCGCAACGAGGCCCGCAGCGCAGGCCTGTTGGTTGCGCGCTTCGCTGGCCAAGCGCGTTCAGACGCCTTGGTCCACAAGGATCGCGGCATGCTCGCGACGATCATCGCGGGCGCCGTCGCCATTCTGCTGGCCGGTGCCATCGCCTGGAGCACCTCGCGGTTTGTTGCGCAGCCCATCGTTGCCCTGGCCTCGGTCATGCGCCGGCTCGCTGCCGGTGACCTGAGCGCCGAGATCGCCAGCGCCGGGCGCGGCGATGAGATTGGGATCATGACCCGTGCGGTGCGGGTGTTCCAGGAGAATGCTTTGCGCATCCGGGTGCTGGAGGCCGAGGCCGAAGCCGAACGACAGCAGGTCCAGGCCTCTTTGGAGAGAATGGTCGATGAACGGACCGACACGCTGCACCGGCAGACCGAGGTGTTGGAGGCGCAGGCCGTCGAACTCATTCAGGCGCGCAACCAGGCCGAGACGGCTAACCGGGCCAAGAGCGATTTCGTTGCCACGGTCAGTCACGAACTGCGCACCCCCCTGACCCTGATTCTCGCCCCCCTGGAGCAGCTCTCGGCGGTGACCACCCCGCCCGCGGACTGGCGTGTGCAAGTCGAGCGCGCCCAACGCAATGCGCTGCGCTTGATGAGCCGGGTGAATGAGATCCTCGACTTTTCCAAGGCCGAAGCCGGCAAGGTGGAGTTGTTTCCAACGTCCGTTGACTTGAACAAGGCGGTGGGTGTGCTGGCCGAGGATGCCGCGCTGGTGGCGCAGGGCAAAGGCTGCACCTTGACCTGCAGCATCGACGCCGCGCTCGGCACGGTGTTCCTGGACCCCCGACACTTCGAGAAGATCGTGCTTAACCTGGTGAGCAATGCTATCAAGTTCACGTCCGCTGGCGGCACCGTGCACGTGGCCGTGACGCCGATTGATGGCGAGCGATTTGAACTCGCGGTGCAAGACTCGGGGATTGGCATTGCGCCTGACAAACTGCCGTTGTTGTTCCAGCGTTTTTCCCAGATCGACAATTCCGCCACGCGCCATTACAGCGGCACAGGCATTGGTCTGGCCCTGGTCAAGTATCTGGCCGAACGGATGGGGGGCGAAGTTGGCGTCAACAGCGAGCCTGGACGCGGCTCATGCTTCTTTGTGCGACTTCCGCTGGGGGCCGAGCAAAGCATCGTGCCGATCGACGCCAGCAATAGGATGCACGAGCGGTCAGCACCGAGCACCACCGAGCAGCGCTACCTGCGTTTCGACGACGGCCGCCAAGGCAGTCGCGGCGACCCGGCGTCGACGCAAGTCGCAGACGACGAGCCCCACCCGGAACACGCCTTGCGATCCAAAGTACTGGTGGTCGACGACAACCCGGAAATGCTCAGCTACCTCAACGAACTTTTGCGCGACGACTACATTGTCGCCACCGCAGCCGATGGAGAACAGGCCTGGGCAATACTGCAGCGTCGACCCATCGATGTCGTTCTCTCGGACGTGATGATGCCCAAGCTCGACGGCTTTGGCCTGACCGCCAGAATCAAAGCCAGCGCCGGCTTCGCTCATCTGCCCGTGATCCTGTTGACCGCCCGCGGCGGCAGCGAGGCCTGCGTCTCCGGGCTGGAGAGTGGCGCCGATGACTATATCGCCAAACCCTTCTCGCCGCTGGAGCTCAAGGCTCGCGTACGCGCGGCCCTGCGCATGAGCCAGGTGCAAGCCGAACTGAACGCAAAATCCCGTCAGGCGGGCATGGCCGAAATTGCCACTACGGTGCTGCACAACGTCGGCAATGTCCTCAACAGCGTGAACGTATCGGCAGAGCTGGTCAGCGGCCAGATGCGCAACTCCAAAGCCCAGGGCCTGGGCAAGGTGGCTCAGCTGATGAACGAACACGTCCATGACCTGAGCGATTTCCTCACCCGAGACAACAAAGGGAAGATGCTGCCCGACTACCTGCTCAAGCTGGCGACAGTGGTGACGGCAGAGCAACAGGGCATCATCGAAGAACTCGGGCAACTCACCAAGGGCATTGACCACATCAAAACCATTGTCGCAGCCCAGCAGTCCTATGCCGTTGCCGTCAGTGTCGTCGAGACAATAGCGATCTCGGAATTAATCGATGACGCCTTGCGCATGAGTGCCGGACCACGGGGGCGTCAGGAGGTGACGGTGGTCAAGGAGATTGCCGACTTGCCCCTGCTGTCGCTGGACCGGCACCGGGTGCTGCTGATCCTGATGAACCTGATCAGGAATGCCAAGCAGGCGTTGGACGGCGTGATCGATCGCAGCCCGGCCATCACGTTCAACGCCTCTGTTGCGCACGGGCCAGTATTGCGTATCACGGTGGCCGATAACGGCAACGGGATTACGCCAGAGCATCTGGTGCGCATCTTTTCCCATGGCTTCACGACGCGCCAGGACGGTCACGGTTTCGGCCTGCACAGCTGCGCGCTCGCTGCGCAGGAAATGGGTGGCAGCTTGACCGTGCGCAGCGACGGGGCTGGACAAGGCGCAACCTTCATCCTCGATGTCCCCCTTGATGCCCAGCAGAATAAGGGATGAACACTGAATCGGCGCATCTGGCTGGTCGATGATAGGTGCGTGGCTGAACCCGTGGCTTGCGTTGGGTACGCCTTCACGTAATACCGTCGATCAAAATATGTCGTTGTCCCCGACTGCACTGCTCGATCCGCGCTTCAACCTGGTACACCTCGCGCAGCATGCGTTCGGTGATCACCTCATGACTCGCGCCGCTGCCCTGGGCGGTGCCGTCGGCAATCACCAATACCTGATCGGCAAAGTGCAAAGCCTGGTTCAGGTCATGCAGGGCGATAAACACAATGACCTGCTGTTTACGGGTCAAGGCGCCCATGAATTTCAGCACTTGCACCTGGCGATGCATATCGAGGGCGCTGGTGGGTTCGTCCATCAACAGGATTTCCGGTTCGCGCACCAATGTCTGGGCGATGGACACCAGTTGCTGTTGGCCCCCACTGAGTTCGCCCAGGTTTTGAAAGGACAAGTCGCTGATGCCAAGGGCGTCGAGCATCTCGTCCACCCGCTTCAGCTCGTCATCGTGGACGGTCCATTGCGGCGACAGTTGCTTGCGGGCCAGGAGCACCGATTCGTAGACCGTCAACCGCGCACTGGCATTCAAGCCCTGGGGCATGTAGCAGATGCCTTGCTGGCCCTTTTTCGAGTCCTGCAGGATCACCTGGCCAGGCCCGTCGATCAGCCCGGCCATGCGTTTGAACAGGGTGGACTTGCCCGCCGCATTGGGCCCCACCACCGCCACTACCTGGCCGCCGGTGAACGCGGCAGTGGTAACGCCACGGATAATCGTGCGCTGGCCATAGCGGGCACCCAGGTCTTGCAACTGAATCTTCACCATGCGTTTTTCTTCCCGCTGAGGATCAGAGATATGAAGAACGGCACGCCGATCAATGACGTGACGACCCCGATCGGGAAGATCGCGCCCGGGATCAGGGTTTTGCTCACCACCGAACTGGCGGACAGAATCAGTGCGCCGGTCAGCAGTGAGGCCGGCAGGAAGAAGCGCTGATCCTCGCCGATCAACATCCGCGCAATATGCGGGCCGACCAGCCCGATAAAGCCGATGGTGCCAACAAAGGCCACTGGGAACGAGGCGAGCAGGCTGACCATGATCAACGTTTGAAAGCGCAGGCTGCGTACATTGATCCCGAAACTGGCGGCCTTATCGTCGCCCAGTCGCAGCGCGGTCAGGGCCCAGGCGCGTTTGGCAAAGATCGGCAGGGTGATCACGATCACCAGGCAGATCACCCCAAGTTTCGGCCAGGTGGCTTTGGTCAAGCTGCCCATGGTCCAGAACACCACGGCTGCCACGGCTTGTTCGGTGGCGAAAAACTGCACCAGGGCCAATAACGCGTTAAACGTGAACACCAGGGCGATACCCAGCAGCACGATGGTTTCCGCGGTGACCCCGCGACGCATGCTCAGGAAGTGAATCAGCAACGCCGAGAGCATGGCCATGATGAACGCGTTCAGCGGCACCATGTACTGCGCGGCCAATGGAAACAGTGCCACACCAAACGCCAGCCCCATGGCCGCGCCAAAACTGGCGGCGGCAGAAATGCCCAGGGTGAAGGGGCTGGCCAGCGGGTTGTTGAGGATGGTCTGCATCTGGGCCCCGGCCAATGACAACGCCGCGCCCACCGCCACCGCCATCAGGGCGATCGGCAGGCGGATATCCCACATCACTACGCGAATCTGCGCGGGGGCACTGTCCGGCGCGATCAGCGCGCCCAGGACGTCGCTGAAGCTGTAGCTCGCCGGGCCCAGGGCCAGGTCGAGTAGCACGCTGCCCATCAACAGCAGGGCCAGGGCGCCGAGGATCAGGCGTTTGCGCAGGACCAGGCGCCTGTAGGTGTCGCGCTGGATCACCGCCGTCATGGCTTGAGGCTCACGAAGTAACCCGGCTCATAGGGCACTGGCAGGAATCGCTCGTGCAACTCGCGAAATGAAGCGTCAGGGTCCAGGTCGGTAAACAGTGTCGGATGAAACCATTTGGCCAATTGCTGGATGGCCACAAATTGATAAGGGCTGTTGTAGAACTGATGCCAGATGGCGTGGAATACCTGGTCATCCTGCGCCTTGATCCCGGCATAGGCCGGACGCTGGGTATACCACGCCAGCTTGCGCCGGGCCTGTGCCATGTCGGCACCGGGGCCGACACCGACCCAACGGCCACCGGGAGCAAAGGCCTCCCAATTCGCGCTGGTGACCACCACGTGTTGCGGGTTGGCGACGATCACCTGCTCGGGGTTCAACTGGCCGAAGGTGCTGGGGATGATGTTCCTGGCAATGTTGTCACCGCCGGCCATGTCGACGAAAAGACCAAAGTTTTCATTGCCGAAACTCAGGCAACAATCTTCGGTGTAGCCGCCTATGCGCTCGATGAACACGCGCGGGCGCGAAGGGTGCTGCGCTTTGATGACGTCGGTGACGCGGCGGATCTGCTGGTTGCGAAAATCGATGAACGCTTCGGCGCGCGCTTCTTTGCCAAACAGCTGGCCGAACAGGCGCATGGTGGGCTCGGTGTTCTGCATGGGGTGGTTGCGAAAGTCGACGTACACCACGGGAATCCCCAAGGCGTCGAGTTTCTCGATGTAGCGGGCATCCTCGGTGGCGTGCTGTGCCTCGATGTTGAGGATGATCACATCGGGATGCAGGGAGATGGCCTGCTCGATGTCGAAGGTACCCTCTTCGAAACCGCCAAACGTGGGGATTTTGGCGATGGCGGGAAACTTACGCAGATAAGCGCCATAGGTGTCAGGGTCGGACTGGATCAAATCCTTGCGCCAGCCGACGATGCGTTCAATGGGGTTTTGCGTATCCAACGCGGCGACCAGGTACAACTGGCGGCCCTCACCGAGAATGACTCGCCTGACCGGCAGGTGCACCTTGACCTCGCGCCCGAGCAAATCGGTGACGGTGCTGCGCGCTGTATCCGGCTCGGCCGCTGTTGAAGCCAGTGACCAGCCTGCCAATCCAGCGAATAGCAGCGCGGCAATGGCGTAGCTGCGTCGAACAATGGTACCCATGGTTAGAGCCTTTGCTGTGGCCGGGCCGGGGGGCGATTCAACTTGCCGAACGGCACCGAAGGTTTCAGAAATCGACCGAGGTCGACAGTAGAACGGTACGTGGTGAACCTTGAGAGAACGCGCCATAGGAGGCCACGCCCGACCAATACTCGCGGTCGAACACGTTCTGGACGGTGACGCGCAATATCGTCGGGCGCTGGGCGATGCGGGTGCTGTAGCGCGCACCGACGTCGAAGCGTGTCCACGGATCCAGCGCCTGCGTGTTGGCCTGGTTCACGTATTGGCTGGCGGTGTACAAGGCTCCGCTGGTCAGCGTCAGCCCCTCGACCCGCGGCACATCCCATTCGGCCCAGAGGTTGGCCTGGACATTGGGCACGCCAATCGGCTTGTTGCCTCTGTTGGCCGCCACGCCTGTTTCGGTCAGTTGTGCGTCCAGCAGGGTCACGCCGCCGAGCAGGCGCGTACCTGGGCCGGCCTCGCCGGAGACATTCAGTTCCAGTCCACGATTGCGCTGTTCGCCTTGGACCGAAAAGGCACCGCCTGACAGCTCGCCGCTAGGTTTCGTAATCTGGAACAACGCAAGGGTGGACATGACCGTGCCGTAGTCGAGTTTGACCCCGACTTCATGCTGGCGTGAGACGTAGGGGGCAAAGACCTGGCCTGCGTTCGAGGCCGTGGCCGGGGCGATATCGCCCTTGCTCAAGCCTTCGAGGTAGTTGTAATAGAACGACACCCGCTCCCAGGGCCGTACAACCAGCCCGAACAGCGGCGTAGTCTTGCCGTCGTCGTAAGCGGTGGTTACGGCGCCGGCGGTGTTGTAGTTGTTGGAGCGAATGCTCTGCTTGCGCAGGCCCGCAGTGACTTGGACGCGTTGGTCGAGTATCGACAAGGTGTCGGCAACAGCCACCCCGGACAATTCGGTTGCCGAGACTTTCGGCGTCGCTGGCGTTGCGATGTCAACCTTGGGGCGCTCGATCGGCTGGTAAATGTTCGACAGGATGGGCGTGCTGGAAATGATGCCGCGCGACAATTCATCGCGGTAGCGGGTGACTTGCAGCGTGCTGCTGTGGCTGATCGGCCCAGTGTCGAAACGCAGTCGGGCACCGACGTCGACCGTGTAGCGTCGTACCTTGAACTTGTAGTAGCCGGGCGTCGACGAGGTGTCGCCGGCGCTGTTGATGATGGTCGGGGTCTGGTCGGACAGGCGTGCCACATCAGACTTCCCACCGCCGGCATGGCCGAACAGGGTCAGTGCGTCGCTGAGGTCATATTCGCCGCCCAGCAGTGCCGATTCATCCAGGGTTTTCGACCAGCCCCACGCCTGGCTCACGTTGGTACGCCCGTTGGCGGCAGGGGGAATCGGCACACCGTCTGCAATCAGGAACGGGCGTGAGGCCGCGTCGAATTGTTCCTTTTGGGTGATCAGGTCCAAGGTGGTACGCAGGCGATCACCCTGGTAATCCAAGGCGATGGCACCGACCCCGACATCCCGCGATTGCTCATCGATCGCGGTATCACCTGCTTGTAGACGCCCATTGACGCGCACCCCGAATCGCCGATCTTCGCCAAACCGCCGGCTCACGTCGAGGTGAGTGCCGAGTTGAAAGTCCTGGGCGTAACTGGCGGTCACTCGCGTCAGGTCCTCGTCCAGGGAACGCTTGGGCACTACGTTGATGACGCCGCCGACAGCGCTGTTGGGCGACATGCCGTAGAGCAGGGCGCCGGGGCCCTTGACCACCTCGATGCGCTCGGCGTAGTCGGTAAATACGCGGTAATTGGAGGCCACGCCGTACACCCCATCGAACGCGAGTTCGCCGAGGTTGCCTTCGCCCACTGGAAAACCACGGATGAAGAAGGAGTCGACAATCCCGCCTGCCTGGCCGGTAGCGCGAACCGAGGAGTCGCGTTCGAGCACATCACCCACGGTTGTTGCTTGCTGGTCCTTTATCAGGGCTGCGGTATAGGTGCTGACGCTGAAGGGGGCGTCCATCACGTCCGTATTGCCGAGTAAGCCGAGGCGCCCGCCGGTGGCCACCTGGCCACCCGAGTACACGGGTGGCAGGCTGCTGCTGCCGGGTTTTTCCGGGGCCGTCACGGTGGTGGCCGACAACGTGACCGTGCGTTGGACCAGGGTGTAGCTGCCGTCGCTGCGCAACACCATCGCCAGGCCACTGCCGTCCAGCAGGCGGGTGACGGCTGCCTGTGTCGAATAGGTGCCGCTCAGCTCAGGGCTGGTCAGGCCTCGCGTGATCGACGGTTCGAATGACAGGGCAATGCCGGCGTCCACGGCAAAGTTCGAGAGCGTTGCACCGAGCGGGCCTGGGGCAATGTGGTAAGCACGCACCGCGACCGAATCCAATTGCACCGGCACCGCCGCTGAAGCCAGCGCGCACACGGACCAGGCCAGCAGCACGCTGAGTACTGCGCCGTGGACCATGGGTTTGAACGGACGGGCCGGACGCAGGGGCCGTGCTAGGAGCATGAAAGGATGACCCAAAGGACAAGAGAAAAAGGCTGTTCCTACCTTTGCCAGCCGAGAGTGGAAAAAGTATCACCCGGCCACCGTTTATTTTGCGCACGGTCAGGCGGGAGACAAGGTCACCCAATAACCGCGCAAATGCCCGGTCACCAGCACGGGGTAAGTCTGCACCAGCATATTCAAGGTGCGATCGGTATCGCTGATCGGGAAAGCGCCGGAAACGCGCAGGTCGGCAATGGCCGGATCGCAGCGTATGAAGCCTCGGCGGTAGCGCGCCAGTTCAGCGACGAAGTCGGCCAGGCGCATCCTGTCGGCCATCAACATGCCTTGGGCCCATGAACCGGCGTAGCGGTCAGCCTGCGTCAGCGAACCAAACGTCTGCGCGGAAAAGTCGATACGCTGCCCGGCATTGACGATCAGCGGGGCCGCCTGGCTGTTATCGGCCAGCGTCACTTTTACCGCGCCATCGAGTACCGCCAGGTGAGTGCGCGGGCTTGACTCACGTACAGTAAAACGCGTGCCCAGGGCTTGCATGCGGCCTTGGCGGGTGCTGATCAGGAACGGCCGGGGCAGGGGGGTCGTGTCGACCGCGGTTTGCACCAGGATTTCGCCTTCGCGCAAGTGAATAAGCCGTTGGCGGTCGTCGAACACGACGTCGATGGCGGTATCGGTGTTCAGGGTGAGGTGCGAACCATCGGCCAGGGTAAGTTCGCGACGCTGGCCAACATCGGTGCGGTAGCCCGCTGACCATTGCTGCGATTGTGCCAGCTTCCAACCGCCCCAACTCACCGGCACCGCCGCCAACAGGAGCGCCAGTTTGCCCAGCAGGGCGCGGCGTTCCGGGCTGTTCGGTCGATCGAGGGCCGACATCGCCAGGGAGGGTGGTAAACCGCCGAACTTGCTCTGCAGCAATGTTGCCCGTGACCACGCGCGGTTACGCTCGGGGGTGCTGATCTTCCAGCGTTCCCATTCGGCGCGTTCGTGGTCCGTCAGTTCGCGCTCGCTCAAGCGCATCAGCCACTCGGCGGCTTCTTCGAGTACCTGCGGGTCCAGCGGCGGCTCCTTGCGCAGACCGAGCATTCACTCCACCAGCATCAGGCATTGTACGAAAGCCTGTTTCATGTAGCGCTTGACGGTGATCAGCGATACACCCAGTTGCTCGGCGATGTCGTCGTACTTGAGGCCGTTGATCTGCGACAGCAGGAATGCGCGTTTGACCTGCGGCGCCAGGGTATCGAGCATGGCGTCGATTTCGTGCAGGGTTTCCAGCACCAGAAAGTGCGTCTCGGGCGACGGCGCTTCGTGGGCGGGCACGTTCGCCAGTGCTTCCAGGTAGGCGCGTTCCAGTGCCTTGCGCTGGTACCAGTTGATCAGGATACCCTTGGCCACGCAGCTCAAGTACGCCCGTGGCTGGTCAATCACCGTGACCTGTGATGCCAGGATCCGGGTGAAGGTGTCCTGCGCCAAATCCGCCGCATCCATGGCGTTACCCAGCTTTCTCTTCAGCGTGGCATACAGCCAGCCGTGGTGCCCGCTGTACAGGGCCTCGATTGCGCGCAGACGGTTGGGGTGGTTCGCGGAGAGGGTTTCGCTCATGGCGGCAGGTTTTATGTTATTGAGAAGTATTCCCAATGCTAGTTGACTAAGCGACTGGAACGCAAGCGCGATCATCTTCGGTCAATCCGGCGCATGGCAGGCGCGTCAAGGCGTCAATCAACCCATCGATTTCAGCTTCGGTGCTGTAGCGTGAAGCGTCACGCATCAGCGCCGCGCCGGTGTTGTTGAAATGGATCAGGTGTTCGACAGCGGGTGTGTCGGCACGCATGCAGTTCCTTGTTCAGTTGCTGTCTGCAACACGGCTGGAGCGCGTGGCCGCCGATCTGTACCGCAACGCCAGCATCGGCATCAGCGCTACCGCATAGGCCAGGCACACGAAAAGATAGGTGTATTGCAGGCCGTAGACCTGGTTGAGCAAGCCACCGATGGAGATGCCGGCAATCGAAGCGAATTGCGCGGTACTTTGGGCGATACCCAATACGTAGCCTTGGCGCGAGTTGTCGGCGGTTTTCGAGATCAACGCCATCAGCACGGGGGTGGTCGCGCCCAGCAGTACCCCCCAAACAAAGTAGGCGACGACAAATATGCCGGGATTGCGCGTAAATCCCGCCACGGCGGTTAACCCGATACAACCGACGACGATGTAGGTGATGCGCTGTAGCGTTTGTGCTTGAGACCGGTGCTCAAAGTAGCGCGACCAGGCGCTCGCCGAGAGGATGAAGCCCAGTGCCAGCAGGCCATAGCACAGGCCAACCACTGAGTGACTGACCTCGAATGTCGCGCTGACATACAGCGAGAACGAGGTCTGGGGCAGCATGCGCGCCAGCAGCAGAATCCCCATGACGCACAGCAGAGACAACTGCGGAAAGTCGCGCCATACCCTGCTGGTGCCCGAGGCAGGCGGGGCGGAAGTCGCCGCCGGTTTTTTGGGCACTGGGGGAACGTTCGGCAAGGTCACGGCGGCTATCAGGGTACACACGGCACAGAGTGCAGAGGCGACGATATTGATCCAGAAGAACGTCGCGTAATCGAGGATCAAGCCGCCAACGACCGCGCCCAGCAATGAGCCGACATTCGTCGATATCTGCAAAATCGCAAACAGCCGGGCCCGCCGTGACGGCGCTTCGATACTGACCCCATACGCTTGCGCAGGGGCGATATAGCCGGCAAACGCACCTTGCAGGAAACGCAGGACCAGGATGACCCAGATATCAGTGGAAAACGCCAACCCGAGCTGGGTCAAGGACAACCCTGCGAGTGCGCGGATCATCATCAATTTATGCCCGTGTCGATCACCGACACGCCCCCAGAACGCACTGGTCACCATGATGCCCAGCATCGGCCCGACGTACACGGCGATGCTGGCGAAGCTGAACACCGACTCCGAAGAGGCCAGCCCACGCAGGTGCACGGGCCAGAACGGCCCGCTCATTTCCATCGCGCCCATGGAGACCAGTTGGATCGCGAACAGAAGATAAATGAGGATTCTCACACTCGAACCCTGGATAACACCGGTTTGGGACATGAGACGGCCTCGGTGGTTGAACAGCTGCGAACGGGTTAGTCAGGGGGTGTTGTCTACGGTAGTTGGCGTCCTGCATCCAATGCATGTGCAGCGGCGCGATAGCGTCGACATGTACCGCGAGGAGGATGCCAGGCCGCACAGGCGGTTGTCAGGTGTAACCGCGCTCTTGCAGTAGCGGAGCGCATGTTCGGCTATCGCCAACATTGCGGATCAGCAGGCTGCGTTCGCTGGGTTTTCAAAAAAAACAGGCGGGGATGATACTTTTTCCCATGTCGACTGGCATTAAGAGTAATTCCTATTTCCCTCGTTGAAAGGATCCTCTTGTCATGCCTGTTGTCAGTCGACCCAGCGGTGAACGCGTGTTAACCCTTGCCATTCGGACCGCCCTGTTGAATTTCGTCATGGTCGCCGCGGGCGCCAATGCCTGGGCTGAGACGCAAGCGCCTGTCGCCACGGAGGCCGATACGCCCCCCCTGACCCTCGACACCACCACGATCGACGGCCGCTACAACGGCCCGACAGCGTTGCCCGAGGTGCTCGCCGGCGGGCAGGTGGCGCGTGGTGCACGCCTGGGCATGATGGGTAACAAAGACGTGATGGACACGCCTTTCAACGTCACCAGCTACACCGCCAAAACCCTCGCTGACCTGCAAACCGTGACCGCTGCCGATGCCCTGGAGCGCGACCCCTCGGTGCGCTCGACGGGGCAGACGGGCGGGATCGTCGACTCGTTCTTCATTCGCGGCTTTGCCATCGGCGAAGGCAACTTGGGTGAACTGGCCTACGACGGCGTTTATGGCGTAGCGCCTAACTATCGGGCGTTTACCGAATACGCCGAGCGCATCGAAGTGCTCAAGGGGCCGGGCGCCTTGATGTATGGCATCTCCCCCAACAGTGGGGTTGGTGGTGTCATCAATATCGTGCCTAAGCGGCCGCTGGAGGAGGACCTGACTCGTTTTACCGGCAGTTACGCCTCGGACTCCCAAGTGGGCGGGCACTTGGATATCAGTCGCCGGTTTGGTGAAGAAAACCAGTTTGGCGTACGTTTCAACGGCAGCCTTCAAGGCGGGGATACGGCCGTTGACAACCAGAGTCGCGACGTAGGGATCGGTGCGATTGCCCTGGATTACCGCGGTGAGCGGTTGCGCCTGAATCTCGACTACATCAGCCAGAAAGAGGGCTTTGAAGGCGCCTCGCGCCCCTTCACCGTCGCACCCGGTGTGCAGGTGCCTTCGGCCCCAGACGGCCGTACAAGCCTGCCGCAAAAGTGGGGTTGGTCAGACACCAAGGAGCAGTCGGCTTTGCTGGGCGGTGAATATGACTTGAGCGATTCACTCACGGTGTTCGCCCATGCGGGTGGGGGGCGCTCGGATGTGAAACGCATGTCCGACCAGGTGCCACGTATCCTCAATGATGCCGGCGACACCAGTAATATACCTGGCTACTACAAATTCAATGTTGATCGTTCCACCGCGGATATGGGGATCCGCGGGCTGTTTGCCACGGGCCCGGTGACCCATATCACCACGTTGATGGCCACCCGTTACCAGGATGAACT
This sequence comes from Pseudomonas sp. MPR-R2A5, assembly GCF_058793055.1. Taxonomy (NCBI): domain Bacteria; kingdom Pseudomonadati; phylum Pseudomonadota; class Gammaproteobacteria; order Pseudomonadales; family Pseudomonadaceae; genus Pseudomonas; species Pseudomonas sp. MPR-R2A5. Next base: position 37,942 of record NZ_JBXAFK010000020.1, on the reverse strand, counting down.
CTCGCGGGGCATCACTAACGGCACGGACATTCGCTCGAATATTTACCATCCGGTGGACACACCCAAGCAGTACATCAGCACCCCGAAGGTGCTGCGCATCTCCGAGTCGGAGTTGTCCGGCGTGGCGCTGACCGACACCCTGGGCTTTCTGGATGATCGCTTCCAACTGACCTTGGGCGTGCGCCGACAATACATCGAGTCGCGCAACTACAATGCTGCCGGCGCCGTCAGCTCCCGCTATAAAGACAATGCCACTACGCCTTTGGTCGGCGTGGTGGTCAAACCGTGGGACGATGTGTCTTTCTACTACAACTACGTGGAAGGCTTGAGCAAAGGCGACATTGCCCCAGGCACGGCGGACAACTCCGGGGAAACCTTCGCACCCTATAAGTCCAAGCAGCACGAGATTGGCGTGAAGTACGAGCACGCTACCTTCATGACCACCCTGGCACTGTTCCAGATAGAAAAGCCCAGCGGAGAGGTAGGCGCTAACAATCTGTTCTCGGTACAGGCAGAACAGCGTAACCGTGGCGTCGAGCTGAGCGTGTTCGGTGAGGTGGCGCCGGGCACGCGCTTGATGGGCGGTGTGACCTTCCTGGAGGGTGAGTTGACGGATTCGGCCACTGCCGCCAACCGCGGCAATAAACCGGTGGGAGTGCCGGATATCCAGGCCAACCTATGGGCAGAATATGACACCCCGTGGCTGGAAGGTTTTACCCTCACCGGCGGTGCGATCTATACCGACAGCCAGTACGTCAACCAGGCCAACACCCAAACGCTGGATGCCTGGACCCGTATTGATGCAGGCGCGCGCTATGCCACCAAAATCGAAGGGCGGCCGACGACTTTCCGCGCCACGGTACAGAACGTATTCGACCGTGAGTATTGGTCTGGCGTGGCCTCCTATGGTGCATTTTCGCCAGGGTATCCGCGCACTTTGCAACTCTCGGCTACCGTCGATTTTTGACGGGGGCCGGTACGCGGGACGCGCGGGGCGAGTTGGCCGCGGTCCCGACACCACCCGGACTCACGACGCGCAGCAACGGCGCCGCTGCTGCGACTCGAGTGTTACTGCGCTTGCAGTTGTGCCCATTAACGGCGCACCCCTTGAGCTATTTGGTAGCACTGTGCCTTGACCTCATATGCCCGCCTGACGCGGGCATTCTGGCGATTGCTGCCGAATCAATCACTTGACGCGTAACCTGAGAATTGGCACGCATCCTGCTTTTTTGTATTCGTGGATAATTGGATACAAAAATTCAAAAGGTGCTGCCCGATGCAATTTGCCCCCGCCTACGTTGACCGCCAGCCCCTCACCGCCGAGGAGGAGGCCTACAGTTTTCTGCTCAATGCCATTTGCAACGGCCGTTATCGCAAGGGTGATCGCCTGATTGCAGAGGACATTGCCACCGAGCTCGGGATGAGCCGCATGCCGGTACGCGAGGCTTTTCGCCGCCTGGACGCGCAGGGCCTGGTGACCCTGCGGCCCAACCGTGGCGCGGTCGTCAGCGGCGTGGATATCGATGAATTGCACGAAGTGTTTGAAATGCGCAGCGCCCTCGAAGGCCTGGCGGTGCGCGTTGCCACCAGCCGTATCGGCGAACGCCAACTGGCGGCGCTGGAGCGCCTGCTGGACGAGATGGACGATTACCGCGACGACAGCGCCGAGTGGGTCAGCCGCCACCGTGCCTTCCATGAATTGCTCTGCAGCCTCAGCGGGCGTCCGCGCTTGATGAAGCAGATCTCGGCGCTGTACTCGCTGGTCGAGGCGCCCATGCGGTTGTGGTTGCAGCACGGTGACAAACCGCTCAGCGCACGCCAGGAGCACGCGGTGATCCTCGATGCCATTCGTGCCGGGGATGCCGCCCGTGCCGAAGCGGTGGTGCGCGAACACATCGAAGGCACCGTGCCGGCGCTGATTCAATTCCTGCAATCGGAAAAATAGAAGCGGGCCCAAGCCCGACTGTGTTTTGACATTGAGTCCTGCCCCCGTTGTTCAACGAACTGGAGTGTCTGGTCATGCATAAACGCCGCGCCTTGCTGGTGGCTGTAACCCTGGGTCTCTGCACGCAAGGGGCGTTTGCCGCGCCCCAGGTGCCGGAGCGCCTGCAGAAAGTCGATAAGCTCACGTATTGCTCGGGGATGGATTCACCGCCCCTGGTGTCCTTCGACGAAAACCAGAAACCGCGCGGGCTCACCGTCGACCTGGGCCTGGAAATTGCCAAGCGCCTGGGTGACAAGCCGGTGCAGTGGCGGGTGATTCCGTTCTCCGGGCTGGTCCCGGCGCTGCTCGCCCAGCAGTGCGACATGATCGTCGACCAGCTGTTCGACAAGCCTGAGCGGCGGCAGGTCATCGACATCGTCAACTACATGTATTCCAGCCAGTCGGTGGTGGTCCCCAAGGGCAACCCCAAGGGCATCAAGGCGCTGGATGACTTGTCCGGGCACAAAGTGGCCGTGCTCAACGGCTCCACCATCAAGACCCTGCTCGATACCCAGAATGAAAGCCTGGCCAAGGCCGGCAAGCCACCGATGAAGCTGGTGGTCTACAACACCGACACCGATGCATTCCAGGCGCTGCGCATCAACCAGGTCGACGCCTACGGCACCACCGTGGAGACCGCCGGTTACTACGCGGCGATGGCGCCGGAGCTGTTCCAGGAAGGCGTACCGGCCTTCAGTCGCATCCTCACCGGCCTGGGGATTCGCAAGGATGACCCGCAACTGACCGCCGCCGTGCAGCAGGTGATCAGTGATATGCGCAGTGACGGCAGCTATGGGCAATTGCTGAACAAATGGCATGTCAGCAGCGACACACTCGACTGAGGTTTGCCAGCGATGAATTTCAATTGGGATGTGTTCTGGCAGTACCTGTTGCAGCCGAGCGGGGTGTACCTCACCGGGCTCTGGCTGACCTGCCTGATCAGCGTGCTGGCGATGGCGCTCGGTTGTGTCCTGGGGCTGGCGGCCGCGCTGCTGCGCTTGTCGAAAAACCCGCTGTTGCACCTGCCGGTGCGTTTTTATGTGTGGTTGATGCGCGGTACGCCGTTGCTGGTGCAGATCGTCTTTCTCTACACGGCCTTGGCGGCGGGCGGCATCTTCCGCTTTGAGGACATTGCGCTGTTCGGCCTGGTCGTGCCCGGCAATATCCAGGCGGCGATCATTGCCCTGGGTCTCAATGAAGGAGCGTACATGGCCGAGATCATCCGCGCCGGCATCGGTGCGGTGGACAAGGGCCAGTATGAAGCCGGGCGCTCCCTGGGCATGCCGTTCGCCAAGCTGATGCGCCGCATCGTGTTGCCTCAGGCGTTCCGGGTGATCGTGCCGCCGCTGGGCAACGAGTTCAATGTGATGCTCAAGAACACCACCCTGGTCAGTGTGATTGGCGTGCAAGAGTTGCTGCTCAGTACCCAGATGATCACCTCGGCGACCTTTCGTGTATTCGAGCTGTACCTGGTGGTCGCGCTCTACTTCTTGACGCTGACGACCCTGTGGGGCTTTTTCCAGCGCTGGCTGGAGACGCGTTTCAGCCAGTCCGATCGGCCTGCCGCACCGCCGCCGGCATCCAGCCGCATGTTCGGCCGCAGCACCCTGAAATTGCTGAGGGGACGTTAACCATGGCGCACCAAAGTGAAGAACTGATCATCGAAGCCCTGGATATCCACAAATCGTTTGGCACGCTGCAGATTCTCAAGGGGATTTCGCTGCAGGTGCGACGCGGCGAGGTGGTGGTGCTGATTGGCGCCTCCGGTTCCGGCAAGACCACTTTTATCCGCTGCATCAACCTGCTGGAAGACATCCAGGCTGGACGCATCCGCGTCAACGGCCGCGCCATGGGTTATCGCGAGTGCAGCGACGGCAGCCTGGTGCGCGATTCGGAGCGCAACATCGCCCGGCAACGTCGCGACATCGGCATGGTGTTCCAGCGCTTCAACCTGTTCCCCCATATGACTGCCCTGGAAAACATCATCGAAGCCCCGATCCAGGTGCTCGGCGTACCGCGTGCCGAGGCGCTGGAACAGGCCCATGGCTTGCTGGCACGGGTCGGGCTGGCGGACAAGGCCAGCCATTACCCATCGATGCTTTCCGGTGGCCAGCAGCAACGGGTCGCGATTGCCCGTGCCCTGGCAATGAAACCCCAGGCCATGCTGTTCGACGAACCCACCAGCGCCCTCGACCCGGAAACCGTCGGCGAAGTCCTGCAGGTCATGAAGACGCTGGCCGAAGAGGGCATGACCATGGTGGTGGTCACCCATGAAATGGGCTTTGCCCGTGAAGTGGCCGACCGTGTGGTGGTGCTCGATCAGGGAGAACTCATCGAACAAGGCCCGCCGGAGCAGATTTTCAGCCACCCCAGCCACCCGCGTACCCGGGCCTTTCTCAGCCGCGTGTTATGACCCTTGCAAGGAAAATCACCATGCGTTTATCACGTTTGTTTGCGGCTCTGTGCTGTGCCGCCCTTGTCCCCGTGACCCAGGCCGCCGAGTCGGTGGTGAAGGTCTATAACTGGTCCGATTACATCGGCCCCGACACCGTGAAGAACTTCGAGAAAGACAGCGGCATCAAGGTGCAGTACGACATTTTCGACACCAACGAAATGCTCGAAGCCAAGTTGCTTTCCGGGCACTCGGGGTATGACGTGGTCGTGCCGTCCAGCCAGTTCCTGTCCAAGCAGATTCGCGCCGGCGCCTACCAGCCGCTGCAACGCGCGCTGCTGGATAACTGGAAGCACCTCGACCCGCGCCTGATGCAACGCCTGGAAGCCGCCGACCCCGGCAACCGCTACGCCGTGCCGTATATGTGGGGCACCGTGGGCATCGGCTACAACGCAGAAAAAGTGCGCGCCGTGCTGGGCAAGGACGTGGTGCTGGACTCGTGGTCGATGGTCTTCGAGCCTGGCAACCTGGCCAAGCTGAAAAGTTGCGGCGTGGCCTTCCTCGATGCGCCGGTGAAGATCATTCCCCAGGTCATGCTCTACCTGGGCCTGGACCCCAACAGCGTCAAGCCCGACGACTACAAGCAAGCCTCCAAACGCCTGATGGCGCTGCGGCCGTCGGTGACCTACTTCAACTCGTCGAAATACACCGCTGACCTGGCCAACGGCGATATCTGCGTGGCCGTCGGTTATTCCGGCGACGTGATGCAGGCTCAGAGCCGGGCCAAGGACGCCGGTAAAAACATCGACATCCGCTACCTGATGCCCAAGGAAGGCGTGAACCTGTGGTTCGACATGCTGGCGATTCCCAAGGACGCCGGTAACACAGCCAATGCCCACGCCCTGATCAACTACCTGCTGCGTCCCGACGTGATCGCGCCGATCAGCGACTACGTCGGCTACGCCAACCCGAACAAGGACGCCACGCCGCTGATGGACTCCAAGGTCAGCGGTAACCCGGGGATCTACCCCGGCGATGACGTCATCAGCCACACCTTTGTCTCCGCCGACCTGCCGGAAAACATCCAGCGCCTGATGACCCGGGAATGGAACCGGATCAAATCCGGCCAATAAATCGAAGAGCCTTTGCCATGTTGAAATTTTCTGCTCACGAGTACCCCTATCCATCGCAACGCCAGTGCGTGTTCGCGCGTCGCGGCATGGTCGCCGCATCCCAGCCCCTGGCCGCCCAGGCGGGTATCGAGATCATGCAAAAGGGCGGCAATGCCATCGACGCGGCGATTGCCACGGCGGCGGCGCTCACGGTGGTGGAGCCCACCGGCTGCGGCCTGGGCGGCGATGCCTTTGCCTTGGTGTGGTGCAAGGGCCAGTTGCACGGCCTGAACGGCAACGGCCACGCGCCGGCCGCCTTGAGTATCGACGCGGTCAAGGCCGCGGGGCACGATCGGATGCCGCTGTACGGCTGGACCCCGGTCACCGTGCCCGGCTGCCCGTCGGCCTGGGCGGAGCTGTCGCAACGCTTCGGCAAGCTGCCGTTTGCCGAGCTGCTGCAACCGGCCATCAGCCTGGCGCGTGATGGTTTCCCGCTGTCGCCGGTGGTTGCCCATCAATGGCAGATCGCGCTGGATGAATTCACCCCCCATCGCGACCCGGTGCTGGACGCCTGGTTCGATACCTTCCTGATCGACGGCCGCGCGCCTCGGGCAGGGGAGATCTTCCGCAACCCGGCCCAGGCGCGCACCCTGGAAGAACTCGCCACCAGCCGTTGCGAAAGCCTGTATCGCGGCGCCCTGGCCGCACGCCTGGATGCCCATTCGCGGGCCAGCGGTGGCTACTTGCGCGCCAGTGATCTCAAGGATTACCGCGCGCAGTGGGTGGACCCGATCCACATCAACTACCGTGGCGTGGACGTGTGGGAAATCCCACCGAGCGGCCAGGGCATGGTGGCGCTGATGGCGCTGAAAATCCTCGAAGGCTTCACCTTTGATCACCGCGACAGCCAACAGACCTGGCACCGCCAGCTCGAGGCGATGAAGCTCGCCTACAGCGACGGCCTGCACTACATCACCGACCCTCTGCATATGCGCGTGGCAGTCGCCGACCTGCTCAGCGACGACTACAGCACGCGCCGCCGCGCGCAGATCGGCGAACAGGCACAGCCGCCCAAACCCGGTGACCCGCACGCCAGCGGCACGGTGTACCTGGCCACGGCGGACGCTGAAGGCAATATGGTCTCGTTCATCCAGAGCAACTACCACGGCTTCGGCTCCGGCGTGGTGCTGCCCGACAGTGGCATTGCGCTGCAGAACCGTGGGCAGGAATTCAGCCTCGACCCGACCCACGCCAACTGCCTGGCCGCGGGCAAGAAAACCTTCCACACCATCATCCCCGGCTTCCTCACCAAGGATGGCCAAGCCCTTGGCCCGTTCGGCGTGATGGGCGGCTATATGCAGCCCCAGGGCCACGTGCAGATGGTGATGAACCTGGTGGACTTCGGCCTCAACCCCCAGGCCGCGCTGGATGCGCCACGCTGGCAATGGCTGGGCGACATGAAGGTCGGCATCGAGCAGGGCGCCTCCCGTGACCTGGCCAATGCCCTGGCCCGGCGTGGGCATGACGTGCAGATCGCCAGCGACCTGACCGACTACGGGCGTGGGCAAATCATCCTGCGCGACCCGGTCAGCGGGGTGCTCTGCGCAGGCACTGAACCGCGGGCGGACTCCCATATTGCCGTGTGGTAACCGCCTGGCGCAGCCCTCGTCTGAGCATGTCACGGCGACTCGTAGCGGGTCGTCGAGGCTTTCCTATGGCACGGGCTTTCGGCCCAGATTGCCCGGCAGCGGCATCCTCCGCAGCCGGCAATCCGCTGGGATTCAAAGGCGGTGGAATTAGCGTTTCTTGATAAAAAGTTTTATTGACTAAAATAAAATATCGGGTAATTATTTCCCTGCATCTGCTTTCATGCAGAGTCATCTTCAGGGTTATCCCGATGAGTCATACACCCCCGTCTTTTCTTGCGACTCTTTACATCGAGGCCACTGAGTCGCCCTCGGCCAATCGCATCACCCCCCAGCTGATGCAGGGCTTCCCCGCCGAACCCAAACACCGAGTCACGTGGCACAACTGGATGCGCGCACCCTTCAGCCAGTGGGGCTTCCGTCATCTGGCGCGGCTGCGTCCCACCATCGATGTGGCGGCGGGTCCAGGGCCTGCCGGTCAGCTCAAGGAAGCGCCCAACGCGCTGGATCAGCTGTGTTTCGACAGCGAATGCGGGTTGAGCATCAGTGTTATCGAACACCTTGTCGCCAGCCAGACCGACGCCTTTCTGGTGCTGCAGGGCGACACGGTGTTGTTCGAGCGCTACTTCAACGGCCAGCGTGCGGATGACCGGCACATCATGTTCTCGGTGACCAAGTCGCTGATCGGCACCCTTGGTGAACAGCTGGTTTCCAACGGCACGCTCAAGCCCGAGCTGTCCGTCGCGTACTACGTGCCTGAGCTGGTGGGCAGTGCGTTTGGCGATGCCACGGTGCGTCAGTTGTTCGATATGGCGGTGGGCATCGACTACAGCGAGGTGTATGACGACCCCAGCTCTGAGAGCTCGCAGTATGGTTATGCCTGCGGCTTTCAACCGGCACCGGCGCAGTACGCCCAGTTCGACTCGTTGTACCAGTACTTGCCGTCTCTCAAGAAGCGCGGCAGCCACGGTGGTTTTTTCCATTACGTGACCGCAACCACCGAAGCCTTGGCATGGGTCATGGAACGTGCCTCGGGCAAGGCCTGCAGTCAGATGCTGGAAGAGATCTGGGCTCGCCTGGGATGCGACCGCGACGGTTATTTCATGGCCGATCCCTGGGGCCGTAACGTTGCCGGGGCGGGCTTCAGTGCAACCTTGAGAGACATGGCACGTTTCGGCCGCCTGCTGGCCAACGACGGTCGCCAGGACGGCGTTGAGCTGCTGTCGCCCGAGACCGTGGCCCGTATCGCCGCCGGCGCTGATCCTGCGGTCTACGCGCAAAATGCCGAGTTCTCGAGCTGGACGCCGGGTGCGTCCTATCGCAGCCAGTGGTACGTGTTCAACGACCACAGCCAAGCCCTGATGGCTGGGGGCATCCACGGCCAATACCTGTTTATCGACAAGCCGTCCGGCGTGGTGATCGTCAAGCAATCGTCGCTCACCGATGCGGTCAGCCCGTTCGATAACGACAGCGTGCGCATGCTGCGCGCGATCGCCGCGCAACTGAGTCACTGACCCACGCCTAAAAAATAAGAGTTTTGCGTTCTATTCACCTGGCTTGCCCAGGTGTTGGCGGCGCTCTGCGTCGCCATTGACTGCCCTGTAACAACAATAATTCCACAGGAGCTTCTTATGGTTTTCACCAAGCGTTTTTCCCGAGCGCTGTTAGCGCTCGGCTTACCCCTGACCAGTCATGTCGCGTTGGCGGGCTACACCTTTGAGGACGGCGATCTCAAGGGTGAAGTCAATCTCACGGTGGGCGGGGCGACGCTGTTTACCCGTGGCGTCAACTTCGGCAGCGGCCAGGTCGATGCGCGCAACGGCAAAAACGGCGGCGCCAGGATCAACTGGCAAGAGGTCTACGTAAAACCCGGGGTCAAACTCGAGTATGCGCTGCAACCGGATTTCAGCCTGCTGGCGGGCGGTTCCCTGGTGGGCGCGAGCACGTTTGGCGATGGCGATGCGGGGGGCTTCAGCCGCAGCTCCGACGGCAAGGTCGCTGCCGAAGAACTCTACGGCGGTTTTCGCGCCGGCGAATGGAAGTTCACCGCCGGCCGCCAGAACTACATGATCGGTACCGGGTTCATCGTCATGGACGGTAACCTCGACCAATACAAGGATGGCGCCTACTGGCTCGGCCCGCGAACCGCGTTCAAGGATTCGGCGATCCTCGCCTGGGATCATGGCGCGCTGAAGTCCCAGGCCTTCACCTTGCGCACCGATGATGACTTGGGCGATTTCCGCATGACCGGCGTCAACCTCGATTACAACCTCGATGACCAGGTGACGCTCGGCGCCATGGCCATGAAGGTCAATGCCCTTGGCCCCAGGGGCAGCACGCTCCCGCGCCGTCGGGACGGCATGCAGGTGTACAACCTGCGGGCGCTCAACGCCAAGGTGCCCGGCGTACAGGCGCTGACGCTGAATGCCGAGTACGCGCTGGAGCGCGGCAGCGGCGAGGGGGTCGACTACGATGCCAACGCCTGGTACGCCCAGGCCGACTACGCCTTCAGCACCGTGCCGCTGACGCCGATCCTCGGCTACCGTTACGCGAGCTTTTCCGGCGACGACAACCTCACCGACAACCGGCAGAAAGCCTGGGATTCGCTGAGTAAAGGCTTCGTCGACTGGAGCACCTGGCTGGTCGGGGACGTGGTCGGCAACTACCTGCTGTTCAACAGCAACGAAAACGTCCAGCAGTTCTCCCTCAAGACCCACCTCAACGAAACCCTGACCCTCGGCGCGATTCACTACCAGTTCTGGCTGGACGAGAAAAACTACATGGGCGCACCGGTCAGCGATCGGCGCTTTGCTGACGAAAGTGTGGTTTTCCTCGACTGGACGCCCACGCCGTCGTTCTATACGTCGCTGTCCTACAACTGGGTCAAGCCACTGGCCGCCGCCAAACAGGTATTCGGCGATGACCAGACGTTCAGTGCGCTGGAACTGTATTTCACCTATCGCTATTAAGTGCCGCGAGCCATCGTGGCCGCGCTGGAGTGTTTGGATCATGAACAGGTTTTTGCGTAATACCTTGCTGGGCACTGTCACTTCGTTGCTGATCAGTGGTTTTTGCCTGGCTGAAGAGCGGACGGTACGGATCTACAATTGGATCGAATACCTGCCGCCCGAAGTGCTCAAGAGCTTCCAGGACGAAACCGGCATTCGTCCGATTTACGATGTGTTCGACAGTTCCGAAACCATGGAGTCCAAGCTGCTGACGGGCAACTCCGGGTATGACGTGGTGTTCCCCGGCACCGCCAACCTGGGGCACTTGATCACCGCCGGAGCGGTGCAGCCACTGGACCGCAAGCAGTTGCCGAACTGGCAGCACCTGGACCCGCAGTTCATGCAATCCCTGGAAGCGGTGGGTGACAACGGCAACCGCTACGCCGCGCCTTACCTGTGGGGCACCACATTGATCGGCTACAACGTCGACAAGGTGCGCAAAGCCCTGGGCCCCGACGTGCAGATGAACAGTTGGGACATCATCTTCAACGAAGAAAACCTCGCCAAGCTCGCCAGCTGCGGGGTCGGCTTCCTCGACGCCGGCAACGAGATCCTGCCGATTGCCTTGCACTACAAGGGCCTCGACCCCAATAGCCAGAAGCGCGAGGACTATGTGCAGGCTCAGGCCGCAATGATGAAGATTCGCCCTTACATCACCTACTTCAACTCGTCGCGCTACGGCATGGACCTGGCCAACGGTGATATCTGTGTGGGCGTGGGCTGGTCCGGCGGTGTCGCGCTGGCCAAGCAATTGGCGGATGCCGCTGGCAAGGGCGTCAAGGTCGAAATGGCATTGCCGAGGGAAGGCGCGCCGATGTGGTCGGATGTGATGATGATCCCGGCCAACGCGCCCGACCTTGCAGAGGCTCATGTGTTCATCAATTACATCCTGCGCCCGGACGTGATTGCGCGCATCAGCAACAAAATCGGCTATCCCAACCCGAACAAGGACGCCACCGCGCTGGTGGACGCCAGCATCCGTAACAACCCCAACATGTATGTGCCGGAGCCCGCGCGCAAGACCCTGTTCGCCCTGGAGCCGATCCCGGCTGCGGTGGAACGCATCCGTACCCGCACCTGGACCGCCATCAAGAGCAACCGCTGATCAGTGTGGCCCGGTGCGTGCGCGCCGGGCTTGGAGCTTGCCATGACTGAACGGATGGACATTGCCCCCAACTTGCAGCGGGTGCTGACCCTTCGCGTCGCGATAGGGCCGGGTGTGATGCTGGGCGACAGCATTGAAGGCCTGCGCTGCAATTACCCGATTGTGGGCGGGGATTTCGACGGGGTCGGCATCAGCGGCCAGGTCCTGGTGGGCGGAGAAGATTGCTTTCTTTTGCGCCCGGATGGCGTCGGTCAACTGGATGCCCGCTATAGCTTGAGGACCGACGAAGGTGAGGTGATCAACATCCGTAACCTGGGGGTGCTGAGCATGACCGAGTATGGGCGCCAGTTGGAGCGCGACGGCCAATGGCCGATTCCTGAGACGGAGTACCGCTGCACCTGCACGCCGGTGTTCCAGGTGCCCAAGGGGCGGCTGGACTGGCTTACCCGTTCAAGTTTTATCGGCCTGGTGCATTACCCGGGCGCCGACCAGGTGGTGATTCGTTGCTATCGCTTTTACTGAGCCCCGACCCTGAAAGCTTTCAGGCCTGCATTCCGTAGAACAGCAACTCGGTGATACGCCGGACCTGGGTAGAGTGCGCGTCGATATCCGGGTGTTCCTGGTTCACCAGCCGGAACAGTTGCAGGTGCGAATAGTCGTTCAGCAGGAACGCGGCCAACTCCACATCGAGTTGCGGGCGCAGCTTGCCGGCCCGTTGCAGTTCGCGCAGCAGCTCGCTGATTTCGGCCCTGAGCGCATCGTTCATGGCCCGATAACCTTCGGGCAGTTCATTGCTGCCACCGAACAGGATCAATGGCAGCAGTTCGCGCCACAGGCTGGGGTGCATGACTTCCAAGGCATAACCCGTCAGCAGCCGTTCCAGGTAGCACAGCGCCTCGACCGGATCCTCTATTTCCCGGATCAGGCTGCGCGTGTCAGTGATGGCGCGTTGATCGGCGTGGTGCAGGATTTCCAGGATGATTTCCTGCTTGTTGCCGAAGTACTTGAACACCGTGGGCGGCGACACCCCGGCCTGGCTGGCGATCTGTTCGATGGTGGTGTTCTGGAAACCCTGGCGCTCGAACAGTTCGATCGCCGCCTTGCTAATGGCTTGCCGGCGTTCGGCTTTCTGACGTTCACGCAGTCCGCTCACGGGAGGTCCTTGTCACGAGTAAAAAGAGGGGCACCAGGCGCTTGTCGGCCCGGTATCCCTGCAAAATACTTAATTGGGTAAAGCTTTTAAAGCTCTAATTGCCATTCAAGGCGCCTGCCGCCGATGTTTCTTCAGGCGGTAGGCAAATTGCGCCCGGCTCAGTCCCACGAGCCTGGCCGCAGCGGCCAGGTTGCCTGAGTTCTGTTGCAGCGCCTCATTGATCAGGCGCGATTCCAGGCCCTCGATGGAAAACCCCTGTTCCAGTTGGCCAAGCGTATCCAACAGTGCAGGGCGGGGCACTTGCCCGGTGTTTGACAGGCTGCCGTGATCGTCCAGGCCGTAGGGATCGGCCGGCATTGGTTCGTTGCGAAACAGGTGCACCAGGTCGATGGCCTGGCCTTCGTTACTGGCGATCAGGCCGCGCTCGATCAGGTTTTGCAGCTCGCGCACATTGCCCGCGAAGTCGTAGCGCAGCAACACCTTCAGGGCGCGCATGGTCAGGCCCACGGGGGTGCGCGCATATTCCTGGCAGAAGCGCGTCAGGAACGCGTTGATCAACAGCGGGATGTCGTCGCGGCGTTCCCGCAGGGGCTGCAGGGCGATGGGGTAGACATTCAGCCGGTAGAACAGGTCTTCGCGAAACGTGCCGTCAGCGACGGCTTTGCGCAGGTCCAGGTTGGTAGCGGCGACCACCCGCACATCCACCTTGATGCCGCGCACGCCGCCGACCCGTTCGATCTCGCGCTCCTGCAAGGCCCGCAGCAGTTTGCTTTGCCCGGTCAGGCTGAGGCTGGTGATTTCATCCAGAAACAGTGTCCCGCCCTGGGCTCGCTCGAAACGTCCGGGACGTGAGTGTGTCGCGCCGGTATACGCCCCACGTTCGACACCGAAGAGTTCGGCTTCGATCAGGTTATCCGGGATGGCCGCGCAATTGAGCGCCACGAACGGGCTGTCACGGCGACAGCTGAGCTGGTGCAACTGGCGTGCGAACATCTCCTTACCCACCCCTGACTCACCGCTGATCAGCACGGTGGCGGGCGTCAGCGCGACGCGCTGCAGGGCCTGCATCGCGGCATTGAACGCGGCACTGGCGCCCACCAACGGCGGTGGCTGGCTGCCGCTGGCACGGTTGCCCATTGCGCTATCGAGCGTAGGGGCGGCGGCGGGGCGGCTGACGGTCTGGGACACATTCAGGTAGCGCAGGTCCTGCTCGACGTCGCCCCATTGCTCGGCCGTCTTGCCGATCACCCGGCAACTTCGGTGGCCCATGCCGCGGCACTCCACTTCGCGGAAAATCACCATTTGCCCAAAAAGGCCACTGACGAAACCGATGGCATAGCCCGTTTCTGTCCAGCACACCGGATCCTGACCGATGCCATAGGCACCTACATGTTCGTCGGCTTCGCACGAGTGGTGCCAGAGAAATTCGCCTTCGTAGAAGCCTGAGTCGGCGTCGAACTTGAAGTGCAGGGGCTCGACCTTGGTCATGCCTTCCAGGGTGTGCAGATGTGTGCCGGCGCGAAACACGGCAGCGGCATCCGCCTGTGGCCAGCGTTCGCGGATCAGCCGGGCATCCCGCGCACCGGACGCGTAGCCGGCACGGGTGAACAGGCCGCGCGCCTGTTCCAGCCCCAGGCGCTCGATGACCTCCCTGCGCAGGGCACCAAACGACGAGCTGTGCAGCAACAACATACGTTGATCGTTGAGCCAGATCCGCCCGTCTTCGGGAGAAAAGAACAGGCAGTCGGTCAGTTCCGCCGGCGTCGGTGAACTGCTGTCGCTGAGTTGGCGGCTATCGCCCCTCGGATGGTAAGACGCGGTGGCCACCCGGTCGTCGGGCAGCGCGCTGTGGGGATTAGTCATTGTTATGCCCCTGCAAAGCGAGTGAACGATATGAGCAACTGCGAAGATAGTTATTAAACATAACCTTATCAATTGAACAAGTGCCAGCGGCCTGGTTTTTACCGCCGCGCTGCGGGGTGTCCATGGGCCGTGCGTGGCAACCCTTGGTCCAGAGCCTTCGGCGCGTTATGTCAGCGCCGCGGTGTGCAAGCGGCACAGCCTTTGCTCAAGGCTTGATGCGGCGTTTGCACCGTGTGCAGGCGATGACAATTACAAGAACCGGGAGTTGCCATGTCAGTGTCTGAAACCACCCATTTTCTACAGCGGGCCCTTGAGTCCGAATGCCTGTTCAACGGCGATTGGAGACCCGCTTCGGGAGCCGTGAGCGCGGTGATCGAACCGGCCACCGGCGAGCCGTTGATGCAGTGCGCCATGGCCAACCCAGCCGATATCGCCATCGCTTGCCGGAGTGCGGCCCTGGCGCAGCCGGCCTGGGCCGCCCTCGGCCCACGGGAACGCGCCGAGGTGTTTCGCAAGGCGGCGGACCTGGCTCAGCAGGCCTTTGCCGAACTGGCGCTGTACGTCGCGCGGGAAACCGGCGGCGCGCTGTTCAAGGGCGAACACGAGGTGCGCGAGGCCATTGTGCTGCTGCATCAGGCGGCGGGGCTATTGTCCCAACCCCATGGGCTGGTGCTGCCCAGTGCGGCCGGTCGCCTGTCGTACGCCCGGCGTCAGCCCCATGGCGTGGTCGGGGTGATTTCACCGTTCAATTTCCCCCTGGTGCTGTCGCTGCGCTCGGTGGCGCCGGCCCTGGCTGCGGGGAATGCGGTGGTGCTCAAGCCGGATCCACAGACGCCGGTCAGCGGTGGTTTTATCATCGCCCGGCTGTTTGAAGAGGCGGGTTTGCCCAAGGGGCTGTTGCACGTATTGCCCGGTGCCGCGCCGGCGGGTGAAGCGCTGTGTCGCGACCCGAATGTGCGGATGATCGCGTTCACCGGTTCCACGGCGGCCGGGCGCAAAGTCGCCGAGGTGGCCGGGCGGCACCTGAAAAAGGTCGCGCTGGAACTGGGCGGCAAAAACCCCCTGATCGTTCTTGAAGACGCTGATCTGGACCTGGCCGCGAGCAACGCAGCCTGGGGCGCCTGGCTGCACCAGGGGCAGATCTGCATGGCGACCGGCTTGATTCTCGCCCATGAATCCATCGCCGAACGCCTCACGCGCAAGTTGGTGGACAAGGCCCGGGCGCTGACCGTGGGCAATGCCGCGCGAGGTGAAGCCGCACTTGGTCCGTTGATCAACCAACGGCAATTGCAGCGCGTACACGAGATTGTCAGCGACAGCCTGCAGGCCGGCGCGCGGTTGGAGGCGGGCGGCGAATACGACCGGTTGTTCTACCAGCCCACCGTACTCAGTGGTGTGCGTCCAGGCATGCGCGCCTTCGAGGATGAAATTTTCGGCCCGGTGGCGACGGTCGTCAGTTTTACCACCGACGAGGAGGCCATCGAACTGGCCAACCGCACCGAGTACGGCCTCTCGGCGGCCATCATCTCGCCGTCGGTCGGGCGCGCCATGGCCATCGGCGAGCGGCTCGACTGCGGCCTGCTGCACATCAACGACCAGACCGTGGCCGACGAATGCATCAACCCTTTCGGTGGGCGCGGTGCCTCCGGCAATGGCGGCAGCGTGGGCGGGCCGGCCGACTGGGACGAGTACAGCCAGTGGCAATGGGTCACGGTGAAAAATACGCCGCCGACCTATCCCTTCTGAGCCCCGGCCCATGGGGTTGAAACACGCATGCCTATACAAAAACAAGAGGGCTTGAACATGAACCTGCACAACAAAACCTTGATCGTCACCGGTGTCGCTTCCGGCATTGGCGCCGAGCTGGCACGGCTCGCGCGTTTCCAGGGGGCGACGGTGATCGGTGTCGATCGCCATGCACCGCAACTGACCCTGGATGGCTTCTTCCAGGCCGACCTGGGCGATCCGGCCAGCATCGATGCGCTGGTGGCGCGCCTGCCGGCGCGCGTCGATGGGCTGTGCAACATCGCCGGCGTGCCCGGTACGGCGCCGGTGCAAACGGTGGCCGAGGTCAATTACCTGGGGTTGCGGCATCTCACCCAAACGCTGCTGCCACGCATGCCGGCGGGCGGCAGCATCGTCAATGTCGCCTCGGTCCTCGGTGCGCAATGGCCGCAACGCCTGGAACTGCACAAGGCCCTGGCCGCGACGCACAGCTTCGAGGCCGGGCAGCAGTGGCTGGCGGCCAATCCGGTGGAGCAGGCCAGCTGTTACCAGTACTTCAAGGAAGCGCTGATCGTGTGGAGCTTCCAGCAATCCCAAGGCTGGTTTCGCGATCACTCGGTACGTATCAACTGCGTCGCGCCGGGGCCGGTGTTCACCCCGATTCTCGGCGATTTCGTCAGCATGCTCGGGCCGGAGCGGGTGGCCGCGGACAACCAGCGCATGACCCGCCCGGCCCTGGCCGATGAGGTGGCCGCGGTGATCGCCTTCCTCTGCTCGGACGCTGCGCGCTGGGTCAACGGGGTCAACCTGCCGGTGGATGGTGGGTTGGCGGCGACCTACGTGTAAAGGTTGCAACGGCGGTAAACCCCGGTGCGGATCCACCGTGCCGGGGGTCTTGAACAACAACAAAAATACAGGACATACAAGATGCTCAAGCCTATCTTGCGGGCGGTTGCGGCCATGACTTTTGTCGCACTGACATCGACTGCACACGCTTACGATTTGCCCGGACTCAACCTGGGCAGCACCAGTTTCTACGACGGCTCACCTGCGCCGGCCGGCCCGGGCTGGTACCTGGAGGAATACCTGACGTACTCCCGGGCCAGCCGCTTCAATGATGCCAACGGCCACAAGCTGGCATTGCCCAAGCAGGACCTGGAGGTGGTGGCGCCTACCACCCAGATCATCTACCTCGGCCAACCCCTGGCCAATGGTGCGATGCCGGGGTTCACCCTGATCAACACCTCCCTGGCCCACGTGGATGTCGACGATGGGTTGAACAATGCGGCGCTGAGTTCGCGGGCTGGCTTTGGTGATGTGATTGTGGGGCCCTTCCTGCAACTGCCGACCCTGAGCCGCGCCGATGGCAGCCCACTGCTGACCCAACGTGTCGAAGCCGATATCTCGGTGCCGGTGGGGGCCTATGACCGCAAGCGCTCGATCAACCCCGGCAGCAATTTCTGGTCATTCAACCCGTATTACGCGGCGACGTACTGGTTCAACCCGCAGTGGTCGGCGAGCGGGCGTTTCATGTACCTGTGGAATGGCAAGAATGATGACCCGCAGGCCGGCTTTGGGGATGTTTCCGATACCCAGGCCGGCCAGGCGTTGCATGCCAACCTGACGCTGCAATATGCCTTGAGCCAGCAACTGAGCGTGGGGGTGAACGGCTACTGGTTGAAGCAGATCACCGACACCAAGGTCGATGGGCACGCCGTGAGCGGGCGTCGGGAGAAGGTCTGGGCCGTGGGCCCAGGCCTGGTCTATGCCTTCAACAAGGAGAACGTGCTATCGGTGAACGCTTACTTCGAGCAGCAGGCTGAGAACCGTACGCAGGGCAACAAGCTGGTGCTCAACTGGCTGCACAAGTTCTAGGCCTTGGTGTGCCCGGCCGCTGCCGGGGTGGGCAGGTTCAGTGGCGCCGTACGCACCATCACACTGATGATGGTCAGTGCGGCGATCACTACGCCGGGGGAGGTCGCCAGCAGTACCCCGGCGGTGCCGGCGCCAGCGGCGAGCAGTTGCCCGGCCGCCAGCGGCCCGGCTACCGAACCCAGGCGGCCGACGGCCACCGCTGCACCGACACCGGTGGCACGCACCGAGGTGGGGTAGGAGGGCGGTGCCGACGCGTACAGCACCAACTGCGCGGCCATGACGAACAGGCCGGCGGCAAACCCGGCAATGGCCATGGGCACGATGCCCACCGACAACCCGACCCCTGCCAACGCCGCCAGCAACCCGGCATACACGGACAGCACCACTTTGACGGCGTTGCACCGGTCCAGCAGCACGCCACCGAGCAGCGAACCCAGGGCGCCGCCGATATTGAAGAGCATCTGCACAATGCCCGCCTGGGGTTTGCTGAAACCTTGCTCCAGCAACAGCGACGGCAGCCAGTTCAGCAGCATGTACATCACGGTCAGGGTGAAGAAGTAGCTGAGCCACAAGGCCAGTGTGGTGCGGGCGCGACCTTCGCCGAACAGCGCCTGGCCGGTGGAGGGGCGGGCGCCGGGGGTGTTGTCGCGCTGTTGGCGAAAGGCGGTGGATTCAGGCAGCAACAGGATCATCAACGGCACGGCGAGCAAGGGGGCCAGGCCGCCGATGATGAAGGTGGTCTGCCAGTGTTCACTGGAAAACATCGCCACCACGGCCGCCAATGCGCCCCCCAACGGTACGCCGCAGTACATGACGCTGATGGCGGTACCACGGTTGCGTTCGCTGACCGCTTCGGCGCACAGCGCGATCAGGTTGGGCAGCGCGGCGCCCAGCCCCAGGCCGGTGAGAAAACGCACCAACAGCAGGTTCGGGTAGCTTTCCACAAACGCAGTGCTCAGGGAGAACAGGCCGAACAGCAGCACGGCGATCACCAGGATTTTCTTGCGCCCGATGCGGTCAGCGACCCAACCACCGAAGAACGCCCCCGGCAGCAGGCCAATGATCCCGATGCTGAATACCCAGCCGAGCATCTTCGGGTCCAGGGCAAAACTCTGGCGCAATCCTGCGGCAGCGGTTCCGGCGGCCTGCAGATCGAACCCCTCGATCAGCGCAACGATAAAGCACAACGCGATAGTCAGCGTCGAACGACGCGATGGACTGTCCATGGGCAAACCTCATTGTTTTTGTTGTGGTGGCAAGCACGAATGGCTGCTGGTGATTAAGATAACAAAGATAACTAAAAAATGAATGGCGGATGAAAATTGCCAAAATAAATAAATAAGTACTTTAAATACAGGTAGTTGTGGTTCGTATCTGTGCTCGACTTAAAAATAGATATCTTTATTAATGTTCGATTATCGGTCATTCGCAGTTGACGAGCAGCGTCGGCTGTTTCCATTCTTTGTTCGCCAAGCCCAGTGGGCCGAGCCTGTGCCACCCCAAAAACAACAACAAAAAATGGACAACGAACATGCCAGAACTCCCTATGGAAGACGCTGTAGCCGTCGCCCGTGTGCCGAACAACCCTGCGTGCCTGCTCATGGCGTTGCTGGCCTTGAGCGTGCTGCCCACCCCGCTTTGGGCGGCAGGCTTTGTCGACGACAGCCACGGCACGTTGACCCTGCGCAATTACTACCTGGACCGCGACTACAAGGACGACGGTGCGAAGACCGCCGCGCGGGAATGGGCCCAGGCATTTATCGTCAACCTGGAGTCGGGATATACCCCAGGCCCGCTGGGTTTTGGCCTGGATGTCCGCGGTCTGATGGGGGTCAAGCTCGACTCGTCGCCGGACCGCAGCGGCACCGAGTTGTTGCCGGTGTCGGCCAGTGACAAGCGTGCCGCCGATGAATACTCGCGCCTGGCACCGACCGCCAAGTTGCGGTTTGCACAAACCACCGTAAAGACCGGCGACGTATCGATCTTCCTGCCGTTCGCCTTTGCCAGCCCCTCGCGCCTGTTGCCGCAAACCTTTCGCGGCACCACCTTGAGCTCCAAGGACATCGATGGCCTGACCCTCAATACCGGCTACATCGACCGCATCAACAAGCGCGATTCCACCGACTACCAGGCCATGACCATCGCCTCGCCCAACCGGCGTTTCAACCCCACCGCCACCACCTCGCACCTGG
Source organism: Pseudomonas sp. MPR-R2A5 (assembly GCF_058793055.1). Lineage (NCBI taxonomy): Bacteria > Pseudomonadati > Pseudomonadota > Gammaproteobacteria > Pseudomonadales > Pseudomonadaceae > Pseudomonas > Pseudomonas sp. MPR-R2A5. The sequence goes on along the minus strand of NZ_JBXAFK010000020.1, from coordinate 17,887 downwards.
CGTACGTGGGCGGTGATTACCAGGTCAACAAAGACCTCAGCCTGCGCGTCTATCACTCGCAAATCGCGGACCTCTACCAGCAGGACACCCTGGCGCTGCTGCACAATCTGCCCGTGGGCGATGGCGTGCTCACCAGCGACCTGCGTAGTTTCTTCAGTCGCGAGGACGGCAGCGCCAAGGCGGGCAACGTGGATAACCGCAACCTCTCGGCGTTATTCGGCTACCGCCTGGGCGGTCACCGATTCAGCCTGGGCTACATGCATTCCAGTGGGCAGACGGCCACGCCCTATATCTCCGGCACCGAGCTGATGGGCATGAGTGAGCTGACCATGAGTTCGGACTTTCTCAATGCCAAGGAGCGCACGTGGCAAGCGATCTACGACTATGACTTCGCGGCATCCGGCCTGCCTGGGCTGAAGAGCCGGCTGCGGTATGTGCGTGGCGACAACATCGAACTGGCAGCGTTCAACGCCGAGGATCGCAAGGAGCGCGAGTTCCAGATGGAGCTGGGCTACGTGATCCAGAGCGGCCCGCTGAAGAACGTCGGGTTGATGGCGCGCAAGTCGATCTACCGCAATGACTTCCCAGGCGGCGCGGCCTTTCGCGATGAAAACCAGACCCGGTTCCTGGTGCTCTACACCGTGGCGCTCTGGTAAGCCGGTCAGTCCTGATAGACCTTCTTCAGCAAGCGCAGCAGCTCTTCACGTTCCTGGCCGTCGAGGGCGGCCGTGGCGTCGAGGTCGCTCTGGGCGGCAATGTCCTTGAGCTCCTTGAGCAGGGTTTCGCCGGTCTTGCTGAGGAAGATCCCGTAGGAACGCTTGTCCGGCTTGCAACGCACTCGCACCGCGAGCGCACGGCTTTCCAGCTTGTTCAGCAACGGCACCACCTGGGGCGGCTCGATGGCCAGGGCGCGAGCCAGGTCGGCCTGCATCAGGCCAGGGTTCTGCTCGATGATCGCCAGGGCCGAGAACTGGGCGGGGCGCAGGTCGTGGTCGGAAAGACGGCCAATCAGGTTCTGGAACAACTTGAGCTGGGCGCGACGCATGGCGTAACCGATCAGGTCGTCCAGGGCCGAATCCATTGGCACGCGTGCCTCGTTGGGATCAGGCAGGGCCTGGCTGGCGTCGGCGAGGTTGGAAGGCTTGGCCATTAACAGTGCAATCCTCAGAAGGTGGAGGTTAAGAAGGCTATCTAGTTTGCCGAGGTTGGAGCGCCATGGCTATGCCGGCTTTTCATAACGCCCGCACAGCGTAGGTTTTACAGCGGAAAAATATTGGTTATGCGGATTAATAGTTAATTGACATAACTATATTTGCGGTTTAATTTCGAATCATCTTCAAACCCAGAACAAGAGCGTACCGCCATGAGCAATTACGAAGGCCGTTGGACCACCGTCAAGGTTGAGATCGAAGAAGGCATTGCCTGGGTCATTCTCAATCGTCCGGAAAAGCGCAACGCCATGAGCCCGACCCTGAACCGGGAAATGATCGACGTGCTGGAAACCCTCGAGCAGGACCCTGCCGCCGGCGTGCTGGTGTTGACCGGTGCCGGCGAAGCCTGGACCGCTGGCATGGACCTCAAGGAGTACTTTCGCGAGGTGGACGCCGGCCCGGAAATCCTCCAGGAGAAAATCCGCCGCGAAGCCTCGCAATGGCAATGGAAATTGCTGCGCATGTACGCCAAGCCCACCATCGCCATGGTCAATGGCTGGTGCTTCGGTGGCGGCTTCAGCCCACTGGTGGCCTGCGACCTGGCGATCTGCGCCGACGAAGCCACTTTCGGCCTCTCGGAAATCAACTGGGGTATCCCGCCGGGCAACCTGGTGAGCAAAGCCATGGCCGACACCGTGGGCCATCGCCAATCGCTGTACTACATCATGACCGGCAAGACGTTTGGCGGGCAGAAAGCCGCCGAAATGGGCCTGGTCAACGAAAGCGTGCCCCTGGCCCAACTGCGCGAAGTGACCATTGAGCTGGCGCGCAACCTGCTGGAGAAAAACCCGGTGGTGCTGCGTGCCGCCAAGCATGGCTTCAAGCGCTGCCGCGAACTGACCTGGGAGCAGAACGAGGATTACCTCTACGCCAAGCTCGATCAGTCGCGCCTGCTCGACACCGAAGGTGGCCGCGAGCAGGGCATGAAGCAGTTCCTTGACGACAAGAGCATCAAGCCTGGCCTGCAGGCGTATAAACGCTGAAGGGCGCGGCCACCTGGCCGCGCCGTTGTACCCTGCTTGAACGTATTCCCGATAAAGACAATAAAGAGGAATCACCATGCTGGACGTGCCCCTGTTGATCGGCGGCCAGGCGTGCCCCGCCCGTGACGGTCGAACCTTCGAACGCCGCAACCCGGTGACCGGTGAAGTGGTCTCGCGGGTTGCCGCCGCGACCCTGGAAGATGCCGATGCCGCCGTAGCGGCCGCTCACGCCGCGTTCCCCGCGTGGGCGGCGCTGGCGCCCAACGAACGCCGCACACGCTTGCTCAAGGCTGCCGAGCAATTGCAGGCGCGCAGCGCCGAATTCATTGCCGCCGCCGGCGAGACCGGCGCCATGGCCAACTGGTATGGCTTCAACGTGCGCCTGGCGGCCAACATGCTGCGCGAAGCCGCGTCGATGACCACCCAGATCACCGGTGAGGTGATCCCTTCCGATGTGCCCGGCAGCTTCGCCATGGCCTTGCGTCAGCCGTGCGGCGTGGTGCTGGGCATTGCGCCGTGGAATGCCCCGGTGATCCTCGCCACCCGTGCCATCGCCATGCCGCTGGCCTGCGGCAATACCGTGGTGCTCAAGGCCTCGGAGCTGAGCCCGGCGGTGCACCGCCTGATCGGCCAGGTGTTGCAGGATGCCGGCCTGGGTGACGGCGTGGTCAACGTCATCAGCAATGCCCCGGCGGATGCCGCGGCGATTGTCGCGCGGCTGATCGCCAACCCGGCCGTGCGCCGGGTCAACTTTACCGGCTCGACCCATGTGGGGCGGATTGTCGGCGAGCTCTCGGCGCGTCACCTCAAGCCGGCCTTGCTGGAGTTGGGTGGCAAGGCGCCGTTGCTGGTGCTCGACGACGCCGACCTCGACGCTGCGGTCGCGGCGGCGGCCTTTGGGGCTTATTTCAACCAGGGCCAGATTTGCATGTCCACCGAACGCCTGATTGTCGATGCCAAGGTCGCCGATGCGTTCACCGCCAAGCTGGCGGCCAAGGTCGCGACCCTGCGCGCAGGTGACCCCGCTGCGCCGGATTCGGTACTGGGTTCGCTGGTGGACGCCAGCGCCGGCACACGCATCAAGGCGCTGATCGACGATGCCCTGGCCAAGGGCGCACGCCTGGTGACGGGCGGTCAGCTGGAGGGCAGCATCCTGCAGCCGACCCTGATCGATGGCGTTACCGAACACATGCGCTTGTACCGCGAAGAATCCTTCGGCCCGGTGGCGGTGCTGCTGCGCGGTGACGGTGATGAAGCCTTGCTGCGCCTGGCCAACGATTCCGAGTTCGGCCTTTCGGCGGCGATCTTCAGCCGTGACACCGGGCGTGCACTAGCCCTGGCGCAACGGGTCGAGTCGGGCATTTGCCATATCAACGGCCCGACCGTGCATGACGAGGCGCAGATGCCGTTCGGTGGCGTCAAATCCAGCGGCTACGGCAGCTTTGGCGGCAAGGCCTCGATCGAGCACTTCACGCAATTGCGCTGGGTGACCTTGCAGAACGGGCCGCGGCATTACCCGATCTGAGCAGGCGTCGCGACATAACAATAACGAGGCGGCTTTGATCCGCCTTGCTGGAGGACACCCTTGTGAGTTCCGAATTCAGACCGCAACCCCAGCCCGCACCGCGCTACCGCGAGGTCTCCATCGGCCACGCACCGGTGGCGGTCACTGAAGAACACGGCGTGCTGCATATGCGCTCCCTGGAGCCCCTGGCCGAGTTGCCAGCGCGCCTGCTCGATCGCCTGGTGCATTGGGCCCAAGTGCGCCCCGAGCAGACATTTATCGCGGCGCGCCAGGCCGGCGCTGATTGGCGCCGGGTCAGCTACCGGGAAATGCTCGACAGCGTGCGCGCGATTGCCCAGGGCCTGTTGAACTATGGGCTCTCGGCGGATAAACCGTTGGCACTGTTGTCGGGCAACGACATCGAGCATTTGCAGGTGGCGCTCGGCGCGATGTACGCCGGTATTCCCTACTGCCCGGTATCGCCGGCCTATTCGTTGCTGTCCCAGGATTTCGCCAAGCTGCGCCATGTCTGTGGCTTGCTGCAGCCAGGGCTGGTGTTCGTCAGCGACGCGGCGGCTTACCAGCGCGCCATCGACGCCGTCTTGCCGGCCGAGACCCCGCTGATCAGCGTGCGCGGCCATGTGCCTGGACGCACTCAGGTCAGCTTCGCCAGCCTGCTGCAAACGCCGGGCGGCGCCGAAGCCGACGCGGCGTTCCAGGCCACCGGCCCCGACAGCATCGCCAAGTTCCTGTTCACCTCGGGCTCGACCAAATTGCCCAAGGCGGTGATTACCACCCAGCGCATGCTCTGTGCCAACCAGCAAATGCTGTTGCAGACCTTTCCAGTGTTCGGCGAAGAACCGCCAGTGCTGGTGGACTGGCTGCCGTGGAACCACACGTTCGGCGGCAGCCACAACGTCGGCATTGTGCTCTACAACGGCGGCACCTTTTACCTCGATGATGGCAAGCCCACGGCCCAGGGCTTTGCTGAGACCCTGCGCAACCTCAAGGAGGTTTCGCCCACGGCCTATTTGACGGTGCCCAAGGGTTGGGAAGAACTGGTCAACGCCCTGGAACAGGACGCCGAGTTGCGCGAGCGTTTTTTTGCGCGCATGAAACTGTTTTTCTTCGCTGCCGCCGGCCTTTCGCAAAGTGTCTGGGACCGCCTTGACCGCGTGGCCGAGCTGCACTGTGGTGAACGCATCCGCATGATGGCCGGGCTGGGCATGACCGAAGCCGCACCATCCTGCACCTTCACCACCGGGCCACTGTCCATGGCCGGTTATATCGGTTTGCCCGCGCCGGGCTGCGAGGTACGCCTGGTGCCGGTGGACGGCAAGTTCGAAGGGCGCTTTCGCGGGCCGCACATCATGCCGGGGTACTGGCGCGCCCCCCAGCAAACCGCCGAGGTCTTCGACCAGCAGGGTTTTTATTGCTCGGGGGATGCAATCAAGCTGGCCGACCCGAATCAGCCGCAACTGGGGCTGATGTTCGACGGGCGAATTGCCGAGGATTTCAAGCTGTCCTCCGGGGTGTTTGTCAGCGTCGGTCCGTTGCGCAATCGCGCGGTACTCGAAGGCTCGCCCTTGGTGCAGGACCTGGTGGTTGCGGCGCCGGACCGCGAATGCCTGGGCGCCCTGGTATTCCCCCGGCTCTACGAGTGCCGTCGGCTGGCGGGGCTGGACGCGGCCGCCAGCGACGCCGAAGTGCTCGCCAGCGCGCCGGTGCGCCAGTGGTTCGGCGAGTGGCTGCAGCGCCTCAACCGCGAGGCCACCGGCAATGCCAGTCGCCTGGAATGGATTGCCCTGCTCGACGAGCCCGCGTCCATCGACCGTGGGGAAATCACCGACAAAGGCTCGATCAACCAGCGTGCGGTACTGCAATGGCGCGCGGCCAAGGTCGAGGCGTTGTATCGCGGTGAAGACGCGTCGATCCTGCGCGCCGAGCGCCAGCCTTGAACCGCGTCGGGCAGTACTCGGCGTTTGCCGACGTGGCGATTTTCGAGGCAGTGCGCACGCCATGGGTGGACCTGGGCGGAGCACTGTCCCAGGTGTCGCCCATCGACCTTGGGATCAAGGTCGGCCGTGAAGTGCTGGCCCGCGCCGGCATCGACCCCTTGGCAGTGGACAGCGTACTGGCCGGCTCCATGGCCCAGGCCAGCTTCGATGCCTACTTGCTGCCACGGCATATCGGCTTGTACAGCGGTGTGGCGCAAGCGGTCCCGGCACTGGGGGTGCAGCGCATCTGCGCCACCGGTTTCGAGCTGTTGCGCCAGGCCGCTGAACAACTGCGCGACGAGGTGCAACTGGCGTTGTGCGTGGCCAGTGAGTCCATGTCGCGCAACCCGATTGCGGCCTACACCCACCGGGATGGGTTTCGTCTCGGTGGCGAGGTGCAATTCAAGGATTTCCTCTGGGAGGCCCTGTACGACCCGGCCCCGGGCCTGGACATGATCGCCACCGCCGACAACCTGGCGCGCCGTTATGGCCTGAGCCGCGAGGCCGTGGACCGTCACGCCTGCGACAGCCATCAGCGTGCCTTGCAGGCGCAACGTGACGGCGCCTGGGCGGAAGAAATCGTCACGGTCGACAACCAGGTGTTCGAGCTTGAGGGGTACCAGCCCAGGGGCATCAGCCTCGCGCGCTGGGCCGGTGCCGTCAGCGTCGACAGCCACCCACGACCCACCGACCTTGCGGCCCTGGCGCGCTTGCGCACCGTGCATCCAGACGGCGTGCAAACCGCCGGCAACAGTTGCGCGGTGGTCGATGGCGCGGCGGCGGCGCTGGTGGGGCGCGCCTCGGCCTGTACGCATCCGCCCCTGGCCCGGCTGCTGGCCAGCGCGGTGGTCGGTGTGGCCCCCGAGTTCATGGGCATCGGCCCGGCACCGGCGATCCGCCTGTTGCTGCAACGCAGCGGGTTGAACCTGGGCGACATCGACCGCTTCGAGATCAACGAAGCCCAGGCCGCCCAAGTACTGGCGGTGGCCCATGAACTGGAGCTGGACAGCACCCGCCTCAACGTCCAGGGCGGCTCGCTTGCGCTGGGGCATCCACTGGCCGCCACCGGCCTGCGCCTGGTGATGACCCTGGCCCGGCAACTGCGCCAGCACAACCTGCGCTACGGGATTGCCTCGGCGTGTGTGGGCGGCGGGCAGGGCATGGCGTTGCTGATCGAGAACCCTACCTATCGCGCTTGAGTGCGCGATTCTTTTTTTGTCGATGAGGTGTCCCGATGTGGAGCTATGAGGCGCCCCTGCGCGATATGCAATTTGTCCTTGAACACTGGTTGCAGGCGCCCGATACCTGGCAGCGCAACCCGGCGTTCGCGGCCCTGGATCTGCCGCTGGCGGTACAAGTGCTGGAGGAGGCGGCACGCTTCAGCCAGGGCGTGCTGGCGCCGTTGAACGGCCACGGTGATCGCCAGGGCTGCCGCTGGCAGGCGGGCCAGGTCAGCACCCCGGACGGCTTCGTCGCGGCCTATCGCGCCTATGTCGAGGGCGGATGGCCGGCGCTGGCGTGTGCCGAGGAGCAGGGCGGGCAGGGCTTGCCGCAATTGCTCGACGCGGCGCTGCAAGAGATGCTCTACGCCAGCAACCATGCCTGGGCCATGTACACCGGGATCGCCCATGGCGCCTACCTGTGCCTCAAGGCCCACGCTGCTCCGTGGTTGCAGGCGCGCTACCTGCCCGACATTGTCAGTGGCCAGGCCTTGCCCACCATGTGCCTGACCGAGCCCCAGGCCGGCAGCGATGTCGGCTTGCTGCGCTGTCGTGCTGAACCCCAGGCAGATGGCAGTTATCGCCTCAGCGGCAGCAAGCTGTTTATCTCCGGCGGCGAGCACGACCTCACGGCCAATATCCTGCACCTGGTGCTGGCGCGCCTGCCCGATGCGCCGCCGGGCAGTCGAGGGATTTCGCTGTTCCTGGTGCCCAAGCAACTGGACGATGGCCAGGCCAATGGCGTGCACTGCGATGGCATCGAACACAAGATGGGCATCAAGGGCAGTGCCACCTGCTCCCTGGTGTTCGACGCCGCCCAAGGCTGGCTGATCGGCGACGTCAATCGCGGCCTGGCGGCGATGTTCGTGATGATGAACTCGGCGCGCCTGCATGTGGGCCTGCAAGGCCTGGGGCATGTCGAGGCCGCTTGGCAGAACGCCCGGCAATACGCCGCCGAACGCGTGCAGATGCGCGCGCCGTCAAGGCCGGAAGAAGTGGCGGCCCAGGCGGCTGATCCGATCCGTTATCACCCGGCCATGCGCCGCGTGTTGCTGGAGTTGCGCGCCACCAGCGAGGGGATGCGCGCGATTGGCTATTGGGCCGCGCACCTGCTTGATCAGGCCGAGCATGACCCGCACTCGTCGGCCGCCCAGTTGGCGCCGTTGCTGACGCCGATCATCAAGGCGTTTTTCACCGAACAGGGCTTTCGCCAGGCCAGCCATGCGCTGCAGGTGTTCGGCGGTTACGGCTACGTCACCGAGTTCGCCATCGAGCAAACCCTGCGCGACAGCCGCATCGCGATGATCTATGAGGGCAGCAACGAGATCCAGGCCAATGACCTGCTGCTGCGCAAGGTGCTGGCGGATGAGGGCCGCGCCTTCGGCCTGCTGCTGGCCGAGTTGCGCACGGAAGCCGCGCAGGGCGGGGAGTGCGGCGAGTGTGCCGGTTTTGCCCAGGCACTGGGCAGCCTGTGTGACGCGTTGGCGAGTGTGGTCGAGGCCATCGGTGAACGAGCGCTGGATGACAGCGAGTACCCCTATCGGGCCGCGCCGGACTTTCTCCAGTTATGTGGCGTGGCGCTGCTGGCCTTTGCCTGGGCGCGGGCCGCACGGGTCTCCAGGGCACTGCCCGAAGACGATCCATTGCGAGCCGCCAAGCTGCAAAGCGCCGGGTTCTTTTTCGATTACCTGCCGTCGCGTTTGGCGCAGCACCTCGGGGCAATCGACGGCGCGCGCGCAGCGCTGGCGTTCGTCTGACGGCGCCGGGCGCTTGCGGTACTATGGCGACTCACGTTTTCTGGAAGTTGCCTGGATGAGTAAACCCGGTCAATTGGTGCTGGTTGCACTGCGCAAGATGATCGCCAGCGGGGAGTTGGCGGCGGGGGAGCGCCTGATGGAGATTCCCACGGCGCAGCGGTTCGGTGTGTCGCGCATGCCCGTGCGCATGGCGTTTCGTACCCTCGAACAGGAAGGGTTGCTGGTGCCGTTCGGCGGGCGTGGGTATCAGGTCCGTTCGGTCAGCCCGGACGACATTGCCGGCGCCGTCGAAGTGCGTGGCGTGCTTGAGGGCCTGGCGGCGCGTCAAACCGCCGAGCGCGGTTTATCTGCTGCGGCGCGCGCGACACTGGAGCGCTGCCTGGTGGAAGGCGACCAACTGTTCGACAAGGGCTACGTGACTGAAGACGACCTGGAGGTCTATCACGACCTGAACATGCGCTTTCACCACGTCATCGTCGAAGGCAGCCATAACCCGGCGATCGCCGACGCCCTGGCACGCAACGATCACCTGCCTTTCGCGTCGGTGACCGCGCTGGCGGTGGATCGCGAGGACATGGCCCGCGAATACCGGCGCTTCAACTATGCCCACATGCAACACCACTCGGTCTTTGATGCCCTGGTCAATCGCCAGGGCGCGCGGGCCGAAGCCATCATGCGCGAGCACGCCAATGCGACCTTGCGCTATGCCGAGATCTTCAGCTCGGCCACCGCCGACGCGCGCATGAAGGTGATTTTGCCCGCGTCGTGACACCTGTCAGATATCGAGCACCAGCAGCGCGGTCTTCGCGCGTGAGCAGCAGGGCGTGAACTGATCATTCAACGCCTGTTCCTGCTCGGTGAGGAACAGGTCGCGGTGTTCCGGTATGCCTTCCAGCACGCGGGTCAGGCAGGTGCCGCAAATGCCTTGTTCGCACGACACGGCAATCTCGATACCGTGGCTTTCCAGGACCTGGACCACCGTCTTGTCGGCCGGGATTTCGAAGACCTGGCCGCTGCTGGCGACTTTCACCGAAAAGCCCCCGTCGAGGCTGCTGTCCACCGGCGCCGCGGTGAAGTATTCGCGGTGCAGGCATGCCTCCTGCCAGCCCTGGGCCCGAGCGCTGTCGAGCACATGCTGCATAAAACCGCCGGGGCCGCACACATACAGGTGGACGTTGGCTTCGGGCGCTGCCAGTACCTGGGCGGCATTCAAGGCCGTGTGGGGCTGCTCATCGAAATGCAGGAACACCCGCTCGGCAAATGGCGATGTTTTCAGACGCTGCACAAACGCCGCGCGGTCTTCGGCGCGGGCACAATAATGCAATTCGAAGTCGGCACCCGCGTGAGCCAGGCGCTCGGCCATGCACAGGATCGGGGTGATGCCGATGCCACCGGCAAACAGCAGGCTGCGCCGCGCGTCGTGGGCCAGGGGAAACAGGTTGCGTGGTTCGCTGATGGTCAGGTGTGTGCCCTCGTGCACCTGTTCGTGCAGGCTGCGCGAGCCGCCCCGGGAAGCCGGGTCCTTGAGCACACCGATCAGGTAGCGATGGCGTTCTTCAGGGTGATTGCACAGCGAATACTGGCGCACCTGTCCATCCGGCAGGTGCACGTCGATATGCGCGCCGGCACTGAAGGCCGGCAGCGGTTTGCCGTCGACGCTGGCCAGTTCGTAGCTGCAAATATCCTGGGCTTCGTTGTTGCGCGATACCACCACCACATCGATCATCTTCAGTCCTCGCAAGGGGTTGTGCCGTTCAGGCGGTGGTCGTGGCGATCAGTTGCGGTTCGAGGGCGCGTTCCCTGGCGATCAGTCGCTCCAGGATCTTGCGTGACTGCACGCCGCCGGCATCGATATTCAGTTTGAGCAGGTTGCGCGTCGGGTGGGCCAGCAGGTTCTGTTGCTGGCGTTCAAGCATCTCCAGGTCTTCGCTGAAAATCTTGCCCTGGCCTTCGCGAATACTGGCGGTCAGTGCTTCATCGTGGGGGTTGAAGTTGCGCGCCATGCCCCAGAAATACCAGATGGAGGTCTCGGTTTGCGGGGTGATGAAGTCGACCACGATGCTTGCCGCCTTGTGCTCGGGCGCGGCGTGGTAGCCGCCCTTGCCGGCGTGGGCCACGCCGACTTCGATGAGCACATGGCTGGGTGGGGTGAAGCGGCAGATCTGCCAGCGGTCCACCGGCACGTCATCGGCCAGGTTATTGCCGCGCAGGGCCATGCGCCAGAACGGCGGGGCCATGATGTTTTCCATATGCCGCGCGGTGACCACTTCGTCGCCTTCGACCGTGGTGACAGGTGGCGCTTCGTCGATTTCCTTCTGGCCGATGCTGGAGGCGTGGACGTAGGTTTCGTGGGTCAGGTCCATCAGGTTGTCGATCATCAGGCGGTAGTCGCACTGGATATCGAACAGCCCGCCGCCATAGGCCCATTCATCACTCACCGCCCATTCCAGATGATGGATCAGTGCCGGATCGGCCTGGGCCTGATCGCCGGGCCACACCCAGATGAAGCCGTAGCGTTCGACGGCGGCGAACGTCTTGTTGCAGGGAAAGCCGCGCACCCGCTGGCCGGGCATTTCCACGGTCTTGCCATCGCCGCCCATGACCAGGCCGTGGTAGCCGCAGACCAGATTGCCGTTTTCCACATAGCCCAGCGAGAGCGGCGCACCGCGATGGGGGCAGAAGTCCTCGACCGCCACGACGGCGCCTTCCAGCCCACGATAAAACACCATTTTTTCACCGCAGATCTGTCGACCCAACGGCTTTTGCGCGATTTCATCGGGGGTGCAGGCAACATACCAAGTGTTCTTGGGGTACATGGCGACTCTCCAGGCGAGTGATTATTCTTATTTAATGGATCCATTAAATGAGTGCTCGAATGGAGAGTCAATCTTGAATCGCTTTTTATCGGGCGATTATCGATCATTTTTTAAGCTATTGGATCCACTGGTCGGCGTTCATCACTGCCTTGAGTTGTTCGGCAAACGCTGTTTCATTTCACTTCAGGCAACGTAGAGCCCCCATCCACCACCAGGGTTTGCCCGGTGATGTAAGCCGCCAGGTCAGACGCCAGGAACAGCATGGCCCCGGCAATATCCTGAGGGGCGCCGAGCCGTCCCAGTGGGACTCGGCCGGTGATGTCGGCGTTGACCTGCGCGTCGCCAAGGTTGTCCATGGCCGGCGTGGCGATCATCCCCGGCTCGACACCGTTGACGCGCACCTGGTAGGTGGCCAGTTCCAGTGCGGCGTTGCGAATGAAACCATTCACCCCGGCCTTTGAGGCTGCGTAATGGCTGAGCCCTGGGTAGGCGACCCTTGGCCCGGTGACCGATGAAGTGACCAGCACGCAGCCACCCCCTTGGCGCTGAAACATGGGCAGGGCTGCCTGAGTCAACCAGAACAGCGCCGAAAGATTGACTGCCAGTGTGCGTTCCAGCATGGACGGGGTGATCTGCGCGAACGCTGTCAACGGAAAGTAGCCGGCGTTGTGCACCAGGATATCCAGGCGTCCCCAGCGTCGTTCTATCTCCCCAACCAACTCGAACACCGCTGCCGCATCGGCCATATCAACGCCTGTGGCCTCGACTCGGCACGCGTGTGCCGTCAGCTCTGCGGCCAGCGCCTGGGCTTGCGTGACGCGCAGGTCGGCGATCATCACCCGCGCGCCACGCCAGGCGAACGCTTCGACGATGGCGCGGCCGATACCCTGCGCCCCACCGGTCACCAGTACCGTCTTTGCGCTGAAATCCAATGCTTCATGCATGTGTGTGCTCCAGGCGGGCATAGGCCAGCGTCGGTACATCGACAATGCTCGAACCGCCATCGGCGACGACGCTCGCACCGGTGATGATCGAGGCGTCGGGGCCGGCCAGGAAGCGGCATACCCTGGCGATTTCTTCTGCGCTGGCCGGGCGCCGCAACGGCACATCGGCACATACGCGTGCGTAGGCTTGTTGCAGTGTTTCGCCATGGAAATTCATCAATGGCTGCATTTCTTCGTCAGCCATCGGTGTGGTGACCCAGCCTGGGCACACCGCGTTGACGCGCACCCCACGTGGCCCGTAGTCGCGGGCCAGGGAGCGATTGAGCCCGAGCAGTGCGTGCTTGGCGGTGGTGTAGCCGCACACGTCGGGGCCGGCGGCCAACGAGGCGAGGGAGCCGAGGAGAACGATGTTGCCGGCACTGGCGATCAGCAGCGGCAGGCAGGCCCGGGCGCTGTAGAACGCGCTGTCCAGGTTGCTGCGCAACGCGGCTTCCCAACTCGACGGGCGGGTCTCGGTGGCGCTGCCCAGGCCATGCCCGCCGGCGCAGGCCAGCAGCACATCGAGGCGACCGTAGTGGGCTTGAATCTGCGCGATAAACCCCTCCCAGGTGTCTGGGCAGGCGGCATCGCCCACCAGGATCAGGCCTCCGGTTGTCTGCGCAACCTGCTCCAGGAGCGCGCGCCGACGGCCGATCAACACCAGGTTGGCACCTTCGGCGGCGTACAGGCGGGCGCAGGCGGCACCGATGCCCGTGCCGGCACCGGTGATGACGACGGTACGTGGATCAGGCATCGGGATACTCCGTGCGGTTCAGGACCTGGCAGTAGGAACTGACCGGGAAATTGGACAGGGCGTCGAAGGACGCACCGGCATACCCGAAGATCTTGCCGTCGCTGCGGTGCTGTTGCAGGTCGATCAACACCAGGCCGAGGGTCGGAATGATCTTTTCGCGCCAGACGAACAGGTACAGTTGATCGGCAATCTTGTAGGCGTGGCAGCGGTCGGTATCGCACAGGCCTTGCTCGACGCCCTTGAGGCACTGCCAGGCATAGAACTGATCGTTCAGATAGACGTGTTCGTACACTTCGCTGGGGCTATAGCGATACAGGTTGCGCAAGCCCGTCAGTTCCTGGGTGGGCCCGTGGGGGCACAGGCCTGCCTGCCAGGGCTGATCCAGGCTGCCGTGCAGGAACTCCACTTCAACCGAGGTCAGGGCCTTGCCGGCCAGGGCGCGACTGTACAAACCTTCTTCGGTTTGCGCGCGGTCCGGCAGGCGGCCGATCACGGCGGTGAACGACGACGTGGTGGTATCCAGCACCAGGCTGATCGACCAGGCCTGAGCGGCTTCGTGCTTGATGAAATCGACCAGATACAGGCCGGGGCGCACGGACGTGGCGCGGTACACGGCCGAGCCGCTGGAATGACCGTCGGCGGCGTTCCAGTGCAGGGCCTCGGTGTCAAAACGATGTTCGATCTGCCAGCCGTTGGCGAAGTTCAGCGTGAAGGTCCTGCCGCTGAGGTCGGCAAGGTTGGGCAGGATAAATGCGTCGGGGGCAAAACCGTCGGCGAGGGCGCCTACGGTGATCCAGTTGGATAGTGTGGCCATTGCATGACTCCGGTTGATGGAATAAACAACCCGGATCATGGGGTGGCGCGCGAGGCTCGCCTATCAACCGAAGGGTTGAGGCTGTTTTAGAGAAACAGCGCGGCGACCAGTTCGGTACGGCTGCTGACGCCCGTCTTGCGGAACAGGTGGATCAGGTGGGTCTTGATGGTGGGCAGGCCGACATCCAGCTCCAGGGCCAGTTGCTTGTTGCTCGCGCCCTGACGCAACAACCAGGCAATCTGGCGCTCCTTGGGCGTGAGCCCGGCCAGTGCATCGTCGCAGGGTTGCATATTGGCCACCGCCATTTGCAACAAGGCCTGCAAGGCGTTGAGCTGAGTCAGTTGGTCGGTGGTGAACACCCCTTGCTCCGCCGTGCGCAGCAAGGAGATAGCCGCCTGAGGCTGGTCGGCGCGATGGGCGACGATCTCCACCACATCGACCACGCCGTAGCGTTGCAGGAAGTCTTGATAGCGGCGGCTGTCACGTAGCGGCTGGCGGGCCATGGCGAAAACCAGCGGTACCACCGCCAGCCCGCTGGACAGGCAATTGCGCGGTTGCAACGGGTCGAATTGGCGGTAGTTGTCGAGGTAGTCGCGATGCATCTCACCGCTCATGCCTTGCAGCCTGAAATCATGCGCTTGCAACTGGCGGTCGACGCAATAGAACGCTGCCTGGCTGGCGGGCACCAGTTGAGTGAACGCCTTCAGGCAATGGCCGGCGACTTCCTGAGCGGGGATGGCGTGCATGGTCGGTCACCTGGTTGGAAGAAACGCTGCCGGCCGAAGCCGGCAGAGGGGGGCGATCAGGCTACCGCGAAATAGTGCTTCACAAAACTCTCGCTCACCACCTCCCACAGCACCGGCGTGCCCTTGGTCACGAACCAGCTGTCGCCGGCCTTGTAGCGGGTGCTCTGGCCGGTGCTTTCGTCGGTCAAGACCACTTCGCCGGTGACCACCGTGGCTTGCTCGGCGAACGGGTAGGTCATCCGGAACTTGCCTTGGGTGGTGCCGAAATAGGCGCTGCTGACGGGGTCGGTGGGGGCACCGAAGGTCATTTTGCCAAAGGCCTTGACCTCACCTTCGAGGATCTCGGAGCCCAGGTCGGCAACCGTGCCCCAGGCATCCAGGTCCGACAGTTGGACATCTTTCTTGAGGGTGGTAACGGGCATGGCGGTTCTCCTGTGAATGAAAAAGGGGGCTTAACGGCTAATGCCAGTCAAGAGATAGAACGGGCAAACAGTCACCTGTGGCGAGCGAGCTTGTTGTGGCGAGCGGGCTTGCCCCGCGTTGGGCTGCGAAGCAGCCCCAATAAGGCCGCCGCATTTCTCCTGGTGGAACCGGGAGACTGGTTTTAGGGCCGCTACGCGCCCCAACGCGGGGCAAGCCCGCTCGCCACAACAAGCCCGTTCGCCACAGTAAGTCCGCTTGCCACAGTTACAGTGTTCCTCCTTGACTGACGGGCATCAGGCTCAACGGCGACCGTTGAAATAGCCTGATAGTTGATGAAGGCTTTTGCCGGCTGTCAGCAGCAACGGGCGTATGTGGTCCTTGCCCAGAATCTGCGCATGCTTGACCGAGCTGATCAGGTCGTAGCGCGAAGAGCCTTCGCTCATGCCTTCGGCCAATACCTTGCAGATGATGTGGCTCGGGGTGACCCCGAAGCCCGCGTAGCCCTGCACATAAAAGGCATTGGGGCGCCCGCTGAGCGTGCCGATCTGCGGGAACAAGTTGGCCCCGGTCGCCATCGGCCCGCCCCACGCCAGGTCGATTTTCACGTCCTTGAGGTACGGGAAAATCTTCAGCATCAGGTTGCGGTTCCAGGCTTTGAGGTCCAGCGGAATGTGCTCGACAAAAGGCGTGGCGGCACCAAACAGCAGGCGGTTTTCGTTGGTGACCCGGTAGTAGTCGATCACCGGTCGAATGTCGCTGTAGGCGCCGCGTATCGGGCTGATTCGGCGGATCATCTCGTCCGACAGCGGTTCGGTCATCAACTGGAAGGCGTAGGTGTTTAGGGTGGTCTTGTGCAGCTCGGGTTCCAGTTTGTTGAGGAAGCTGTCGCAGGCCCACAACAATTTGGAGGCTTTCACCGAGCCCCGGCCTGTGCGCACGGTGATGCGCTCGCCATAGCTGACTTCCAGGGCCGGGCTGTGTTCATAGATACGCACGCCGTGTCCGACCAGCGCCTTGGCTTCGCCCAGCAACAGATTCAGTGAGTGAACATGCCCGCCGCCCATGTGCAACAGCGCGCTGCTGTAAGCGTCGGAACCGATGATCTGCTTGACCTCGGACCCCGCCATAAAGCGGATTTCGTCCTGGGTATTGATCGACTTGAAGTCCTTCTCCCAGGCGCGCAGGGTTTTTTCCTGGCGGGCGTTGAAGCCCATATAGCCATAGCCGTGGCAGAAGTCTGCGTCGATCGAGTACTTGGCGATGCGATCCTTGATGATGCCAGCACCTAGCTCGCTGATTTCAAAGATCTCGCGCAGCCCTTGCTCGCCCACCTGCTGCTTGATTTTCTCCAGGTCGTGGCCGATCCCCGCCATGATCTGGCCACCGTTGCGGCCCGTGCCGCCGAAGCCCAGGTAGCGGGCTTCCAGCACCACGATATTGGTGATGCCTTTTTCGGCGAGTTCGAGTGCGGTATTGATCCCCGAAAAACCACCGCCAATCACCACGACATCCGCTTCCACGTCCTGCTCGAGTGTGGGGAAGCTGAGGTTGTATTTCTTGGTCGCCGAATAATAGGTAGGCGTTTCAATATTGATCATGGCGCAGCCTGGAAAAGTGAAAGAAAACTCGCTGCAGAGCCGACGGGAGGCTCTGTTCCGCTCAGGTGCTATTAAGTCCCTTCCGAGCGGCAGATGTCTTGACGCTGTGTGCCGCCAGTCTTGACCGTGGCTGCCACCATCAACCATGAATCCGGCCTGGCAGTAAAGCTGCACACAGCAATCGATTGTCGATCGCTGACTGATTGCCCCCCCTGTCCAAGTCGCGCAAACGTATTCACGATGCGAAGCGAGCCGCTCTCGCTCTCGCTCTCGCTCTCGCTCTTGATCTTGATCTTGATCTTGATCTCAAGCGCCCCGTTAAACCACGCTGGCCGCAATCCGATATTGATTTGGGGGGTAAACCGGCAGGGATGCCGGTTTAGCCGCCCTGCGCCATGGATGGCGCGTGGCGGCGGCCCCCCAAATCAATGTCGGATTGCGGGCACACCGAGCCTGAGCGAGGTGCCGAGTGGTGGGGCAAAGCGTTTTTGGTTACTTTTGGCGCTCTTCTGTATGGACCGGACACATGGTTGACGGGTGTGCGGGGACATGGTGGACACTTTTCGGCGAGCCAATTTCGCCGGAAAGCCATCATGCCCTGGGACACGAGAGATACCATGAGCCTGAAAGAAGAGTTTGTTGCCTTAGCAGGGCAACCCGGCAGCAACAAACGAGAACTATGCCGACGGTTCGGTATCAGTCCGCAGACGGCTTACAAGTGGCTTAACCGCTACGCGACGCTCGGCCATTCAGGGCTGCAAGATAAATCCCGAAAACCGGCTACCAGCCCCAAGCTGACCACGCCGGCCCTGGAAGCGCAGGTCATAGCGCTCAGACAAGACCATCCAGCATGGGGTGGGCGCACGATCAGCAGCCTCTTGAAAAAGCAGATTGCTCCCAGCACCGTTACCAATGTCCTGCACCGGCACGGGCTGATTCAGCCGACTACGAAGGAGCAAGAGGCAAAGCTGAGGTTTGAACACGAGGCGCCCAACAATCTTTGGCAGATGGATTTCAAAGGGCATTTCCCGACGCAAGAAGGCAGATGCCATCCCCTGACTTTACTGGACGACCATTCACG
>NZ_JBXAFK010000019.1:0-115369 GCF_058793055.1 Pseudomonas sp. MPR-R2A5 | reverse complement strand
GACTGAGCCCTGTAGCGTACAGGACCCGGTCCGCTGTAGCCTAACCAACAGCTGTCCAGCTTTTGGGGCGCACTTCACTGAAATGCGATCAACATGTGGGAGGGGGCTTGCCCCCGATGGCGGTGGGTCAGTTACCTATTTGTTGGCTGATGCACTGCTATCGGGGGCAAGCCCCCTCCCACATGTCGACCGCATTTCAATCTGGGGATCAGGCCAGTTCAGGGGCGCTAGCGTACGCCTGTTCCAGCAGCACGGTGAAGCGCACAAACGCATCCACCGCGCCTTTTTCCGCTGCGGCGTCTTCTTCGGCGCTCAATTCGAGCGCGTCGAGGGTACGGGTGAAGCGCTTCCAGCCTTCGGCACGACCGCCGGCCGGCTCACCGAGGTGGCGAGCCCCGAAGGTTTCGCTCAGGCCCAAGCCCACGGCACGCTTGATCAGGAACGCCGCGCCCAGCTTGGAGCCTTCAGACACGAACAGCCAGCCCAGGGCTTCGGCCTTGCTCGGGTTGTTCACCGCGCCGGCAACCGGTGCAGGCACTTGCGTGTCCAGGTCGGCCAGGTCCAGCTTGGCCGCTTCGGCGCGGCAGCGTTCGGCCAGGTCGGGGATGATCTTGATCAGCTCGGCATCGTTGTACAGCGCCACCAGTTCCGACTGGAACAGGTACTGCGCGACCACGAAACGCGCGAAGTTGGCCTGGGATTCAAACGGTGCATGTGCCTTCACCAGCGCGTCGAGCCGGGTATGTGGCGCGTGGGTGATCTGGTTCAGGCGTTGGGAGCGCAGGCTTGGGCGTTCTGCGGTAGGAGAAGCGGTCATGAAAAAGTCCTTGAGAAGGGGAGCGCCTGTTGCCCTGAAGAGAGCTGTTATCAACTAGACGAACAAGAAGACGCGGCACAGTAAAAAATCCTCACCTCGCCGCTGACATTTCGACGAGGTGAGTCGGGTGTTGTCAGATATCCCAGATCACGTTGATCGCAAAGTTGCGACCGGGCTGGGTCAGACGGTCGAGGTTGGCAGGGCCGGTCACCGCGGCTTCACCCACGCTGTCGTAGCTGCGCACATCATCCCAGTTCCAGTACTTCTTGTCGGTGAGGTTGTAGAGGCCGCCGTTGATGGTCACGTCGTTGGTGACTTTGTAGAAGGCGGTCAGGTCGACGACACCGAAACCAGGGGTCTTGAAGGGGCCGCTGGTGTCGCCGTCCGGTGCGTGGAAGGTACTGCTGTCGACGCGATCCTGCTTTTTCACCAGGGTCCAGCTCAGCAGGCCACCGTAGTTGTCCTGCTCGTAGCCCAGGCCGAATACGCCTTTGAGCGGGTTGACGCTGTTCAGCGGTTCGCCGTTATCGTCGTTGCGACCGTAGGCATAGGACACCGAACCTTGGGTGTACAGGCCCTGAGGTGCACCGAACGCATCCAGGTTCAGGCGGCCTTTGGCTTCCGCGCCCTTGATGGTGGCGC
Source organism: Pseudomonas sp. MPR-R2A5 (assembly GCF_058793055.1). NCBI lineage: Bacteria > Pseudomonadati > Pseudomonadota > Gammaproteobacteria > Pseudomonadales > Pseudomonadaceae > Pseudomonas > Pseudomonas sp. MPR-R2A5. The sequence continues at coordinate 113,910 of NZ_JBXAFK010000019.1, read as the reverse complement.
GCTTGATATTGATGGCCTGGAACTGTTCGAGGGTGCCGCCGACAACGGCGTTGTCTTCGTCGATGAAGTCGCGGTACTTGTTATAGAACGCGGTGATCTCGAAGGAGCCCGCGTCGAACTTGCCGCGAATCCCGGTTTCGAGACCCTTGCTGGTTTCCGGCTTGAGGTCCGGGTTCGGCTCGACGGTGTAGCCCAGGTTCAGGTTTTCAAAGCGGCCGTACAGCGCCTTGGCGGAGGGTGTACGGAAACCTTCGGCATATTGGCCGAACCAGGTGTATTGATCGGTCAGGGCGTAGGTCAGGCCAAACTTGGGCGTCACGCGGTGCCAGGTCTTTTCCTGGTCGCTCACGGGGTCGGCCCCCGTGGGGTTTACGGTATTGAGGAACGCCTGGGTCAGCTTGGGCTTGAGCTGGGTGTAGTCGTAGCGCACGGCGGGCAGGAAGGTCCACTTGCCCCAGGTGACCTGGTCTTGTGCAAACAGCGAATAGGTGTTGATGGTCGGGTCCGGGAAGTCGCTGGATTTATTCACGCTGTCACTGGCCATTGGGCTGGGCGCGCCCACGGCCGTGCAGCCACTGCCGACGACCAGGCAGGTGGCGCTGCCTTCGCGCGAGCCGGTGACTTTTTGCTGCTTGAGGGTGGTGCCATAGGTCACTTGGTGATCGGTCTCACCGAGGCTGAACGCTTTGTCCAACTGCGCGTCGAAAACCCACTGTTTTTCTTCGTAAAGCGTGTCGCGGGTGCGCAAGACGCGACGGCCCGATTGATAGATTTCGGCGGTGGTCTGGTCGGTCTTGGCGATCTGGTAGTTGAGGCTGGTCTTGATGCGGTCGGCAATCGGCGACTCAAGGGCAACGCTGTTTTCCAGGCCGAAACGTTCACGGGTAATGGTGTCGTTACCGCGACGATCACGGTAGAGGTTGAAGCCTCGGCCGCCGATGAACGGGCCGCCCACCGCGTTCTTCAGGTTGACGTCGCGATCATCCTTGTACTTCTCATACGTCACGCCCAGGCGGTTGTCATCGCCATAATTCCAGCCCAACTTGGCCAGCACGTTGGTGGTGCGCGCGTCCTCCGGGTTGGCGCCCGTGCGGGCCAGGCCGGTAGCGTTGTTGCCGTCGTAGGATTCGGTTTCATGGCCATTGCGCTGGCTCAGGTGCAACAGGCCGTCGAAGTCCTGCAAACGGCCGGCGACCGTGGCGGAGGTCAGCCAGCTTTCGTCGGCGGAGCTGTAGCCGGTTTTCAGACGGGCGCCGACGTCTTGGCCGGGCTTGATGATGTCATCCGGGTCAAGGGTGAAGTAACTCACCGCGCCGCCGATGGCACTGCTGCCGTACAGGGCCGAGGCCGGTCCGCGCAGGATCTCCACGCGCTTGACGATTTCCGGGTCGACGTAGTTGCGACGGGTCTTGGCGTAGGGGCCGTTGAAGAAGTTGTCCGGCACTTCGACACCATCCACCTGGGTGAGGATGCGGTCGCCGTCGATGCCACGGATGTTGTAGCCCGCGTTGCCGGAACGGGTGCCTGCGCCGCCCACCGAGACGCCGGGCTCGTAGCGCGCCAGTTCGCGAATGGTGTTGACGTTCTGGCGGTCCAGCTCTTCGCGGCCATGCACGCTGACGGTGCTCGGTACGCTGTTGATATCCTGCTCATTACGGGTGGCGCTGATGGTCACCTGTTGCAGATTCAACGTGCTGCCCGCCACGCGCTTTTCCAGCACGATGTTGTTATTGCCCAATTTGCGGTAGCTCAGGTTGGTCCCCACCAACAAGCGCTCCAGGGCTTTTTCCGGTGACAGCGCACCGTGTACGCCAGGGGACGATACACCCTGGCCCAGCTCCGCCGGCAGGCCGATTTGCCAGCCGGTCACGCTGGTGAAGGCATTCAGGGCCGAGACCAGCGGCTGCTGCTCAATGCTGAAACGGTAGTTGCCGTGGCTGCGGGCAACGGGCTCGGTGGTCGTGGCGGCCATCACGGGCGCACCGGCCAGCAGGATGGCGACGGTCAGCAAGGACAGCACGGGCGAAGAAGACCGGCGGTTGAAACGAGAGGACATCGAGAGCGCTCCGGAGGTACGAGTCTTATAGTTGCGAACCGTTCCAAATAGGAATCAGTTGCATTGGCTAAGACGAGACGTACTGCCGCAGGCTATCGAGTAAAAATAATTCTCATTTAGTTCAAGATCACCAGCGCCGGATATTCCGACAGCTTGGCCGAGGTGATGTGCGCCAGGGAACGCACCACGTCCAGCGGTTGGTCGAGGCGGTAATTGCCGGTGACGGCGATGCTGGCGAGCTTGTCGTTGGTGTTGACGATCCAGCCCGGGTAATAGCGGCGCAATTCGGCAAGCACTTCGCTCATCGGGCAGTTTTCGAAAATCAGCCGGCCCTGGACCCAGGCCAGGTCTTTGTTGGCATCGAGTTTGGCGGGCGGCCCAAAGCCCTTGGGGCCGATACGGATGCTTTCGCCCGCGCTCAAGCGCACACGGGCGTCGTCGAAGGTAGTGCTCAGGTCGACATCGCCGCGCTGCACTTGCACCTGGGCTTCGCCATTGAGGTAGCGCACGGCGAAGGCCGTGTCGCGCACGCTGGCGCGGACGGGGCCTGCGTCGATTTCCAGGGGCAGGCCGCGGCTGGGTACCACTTCGAAAAACGCCTCGCCCTGGTACAGGCGGGCGATGCGCTGATGGTCCTCGATGCGGCTGGAAAACGCCGAATTGGTATTCAGCAGTACTTTCGACCCATCGTCCAATTGCAGGCGCTGGCGCTCACCCACCACGGTGAGATGGTCCGCCTGCAGGCGCACGGGCAGGTTGCTGAAACTGAACAACCCCAGCAGCAACACGGCAGCGGTGGCCAAGGGTTTCCAATGCGGCTGCAGGCGACGCCAGGCGCTGGGTTTGCGTGGCGCCGCCAGGGCCACCGCGGCACTGTGTACGGGAGCGCCACCCCAGGCAGCCTGCGCCTTCCCGAACGCGTGGACGTGCGCCGGGTCGCGGGCCAGCCACGCTTCAAACTCGGCCTGCTGCCCGGCCCGCGGGCACTGCAAGGCGATCAGCCAGTCCAGTGCCTGGTCCATAGCCGGGTCTTGCAACACCTCATCCGCCAGCTCATGGGGGCGCAGGTTATTCGGGTCCATCACGGTGTGCCTCGGGTCTTCGCCACGTTTTATTTATCTTTTCTACAGCCTTGGTCGACATTTCTGTCGGATGAAGCTTAAGGCTGATCCAGCCGTTCGGCCACACCTACGCAGATGGCCATGATCAATTTCAGTTCCTTTTGCACGGTGCTCAAGGACACGTTCAACTGATCGGCAATCTCCTGGTAGCTGCAACCGTGCAGGCGGCTGAGGATGAAAATCTGCTGCTGGCGCGCGCTCAACCGGCCAAGGCTGACACTCAAGTGTTCGAGCAATTGTTCGGCCTGGGTGGCGTCTTCGGGGGTGCTGATGGGGGCAGCGACGCTTTGCAGGATGTCCAGTGGCACATCTTCCTGCAGCGTGCGGGCCTGGACCCTGCGCGAGCGCAAGTGATCCAGCGCCAGGTTACGGGCGGTCTGGTAGACGAAGGGTTCAAGGTGGTCGATCGGCCGCTCGCTCAGGGCCCGGGTGACGCGCAGGTAGGTTTCCTGCACCAGGTCTTCGGCGGTGCTGGGGTTATTCACCATCCGCTGCAAGGTGCGTAGCAGAATCAGCCGTTGGCTGAGAAAGACATGGTTGAAGCGAGATAGGCTCACAGTGATACCTGACCGATTGGCAGTTAATGATAATGCTTATCATCAATGCAAATGGCAAGTGGCACTTTGCTGCAACACGGTGAACTCGGCAGACGCGCGCTTTTGTGGCGAGCGGGCTTGCCCCGCGTTGGGCTGCGCAGCAGCCCTAAATAAGAACACCGTGTTTTTCCAGGCAAAACGCGGCGGCAGTTTTTGGGGCTGCTACGCAGCCCAACGCGGGGCAAGCCCGCTCGCCACAACAAGCCCGCTTGCCACAGTAAGCCCGCTTGCCACAACAAGCCCCGCCTGAACACAGGCGTTATTCGGCGTTGCACAGCGCCAGGCAGTTATCCAGCATGCGGTTGGAGAAGCCCCATTCGTTGTCGTACCAGGCCAGCACCTTCAGCAATTTGCCGCTGACCTTGGTGTGATTGGCGTCGAAGATCGACGACAACGGGTTATGGTTGAAGTCACTGGATACCAGCGGCAGGGTGTTGTAGCCGAGGATTTTCGAGTGCTGGCTGGCTTCCTTGAGCAGCGCGTTGACTTCTTCCGCGGTAGCTTCTTTCTTCAGTTGTACGGTGAGGTCCACCAGCGACACGTTGATCACGGGTACCCGCACGGCCATGCCGGTCAGTTTGCCCGCCAGTTCCGGCAGTACCAGGCCAACCGCTTCGGCGGCGCCGGTCTTGCTCGGGATCATGTTCTGGGTGGCCGAACGCGCCCGGTACGGGTCGGTATGGTAGACGTCGGTCAGGTTCTGGTCGTTGGTGTAGGCGTGAATCGTGGTCATCAAGCCGCTTTCGATGCCCAGCTCGCGATGCAGCACTTGGGCCACCGGCGCCAGGCAGTTGGTGGTGCAGGAGGCGTTGGAGATGATCTGGTGGGATTGACGCAGAATGTCATGGTTCACGCCGTAGACCACGGTAGCGTCCGCGCCCTTGGCCGGGGCCGAGATGATTACCTTGCGCGCGCCAGCGGTAATATGGGCGGCCGCCTTGTCGCGGTCGGTGAACAGGCCGGTGCATTCGAACACCACGTCGATCTTGTGCGCGGCCCATGGCAGGTCGGCCGGGTTGCGAATGGCACTGACGGCGATCCGGTCACCGTTGACGGTCAGGCTTTCCTGATCGTGGGCGACCTCTGCCTCGAAAGTACCGTGTACGGTGTCGTATTTGAGCAGGTGGGCATTGATCGAACTGTCGCCCAAATCATTGATGGCGACGATCTGCAAATCCTGGCGGTAGCCTTGGGTATACAGTGCGCGCAGGACATTGCGGCCGATACGGCCAAAACCATTGATTGCGATTCGAAGAGTCATTGGAAAGTGCCTGTCGTCGATTTGTTGTAAGAATTACAAGATTATTCGCATAAAAATAGAAAACAAGCCTTTTTAGTGGCAATATTTTGTTCAATCTACAACGAGTGACCTGAATCAACTGGTCCGATGATTTAAACGACTCCCTGCCATCCCATGTGCTGCGGGCGTTTGATCAGCATAGACACTCAGGTCGCCACATCCGTTAGCCTGGAGTTCTACACATGCATCCCCGCGTTCTTGAGGTCACCGAACGGCTTATCGCCCGCAGTCGTGCAACCCGTGAGGCATACCTTGCGCTCATTCGCGGCGCAGCCAGCGACGGCCCGATGCGCGGCAAGCTGCAATGCGCCAACTTTGCCCATGGCGTGGCCGGTTGCGGCACCGAAGATAAAAATAGCCTGCGCATGATGAACGCCGCCAACGTGGCAATTGTTTCGTCATATAACGACATGCTCTCGGCGCACCAGCCGTATGAACATTTCCCTGAACAGATCAAGAAAGCCCTGCGCGAAGTCGGCTCGGTCGGCCAGTTCGCCGGCGGCACCCCGGCCATGTGCGACGGCGTGACCCAAGGCGAGCCCGGCATGGAACTGAGCCTGCTCAGCCGTGAAGTGATCGCCATGTCCACGGCGGTAGCGCTGTCCCACAACATGTTCGACGCGGCGCTGATGCTGGGCATCTGCGACAAGATCGTGCCCGGCCTGATGATGGGCGCACTGCGCTATGGCCACCTGCCGATGATCTTCGTTCCTGGCGGGCCCATGCCGTCGGGCATCTCCAACAAGCAGAAAGCCGATGTGCGCCAGCGCTACGCCGAAGGCAAGGCCAGTCGCGAAGAGCTGCTGGAATCGGAGATGAAGTCCTACCACAGCCCTGGCACGTGCACCTTCTACGGCACTGCCAACACCAACCAGCTGTTGATGGAAGTGATGGGCCTGCACTTGCCCGGCGCCTCGTTCGTCAACCCGTACACGCCGCTGCGCGATGCGCTGACCCGCGAAGCCGCCCATCAGGTCACGCGCTTGACCAAGGCGAACGGCAACTTCACGCCGATCGGTGAGATCGTCGACGAGAAATCCATCGTCAACTCCATCGTCGCCCTCAACGCCACGGGCGGTTCCACCAACCACACCCTGCATATGCCGGCCATCGCCATGTCGGCGGGGATCATCCTGACCTGGCAAGACATGGCCGACCTCTCTGAGGTGGTGCCCACCCTGTCCCACGTGTATCCAAACGGCAAGGCCGACATCAACCACTTCCAGGCGGCGGGCGGCATGTCGTTCCTGATCCGCGAACTGCTGGAAGCCGGCCTGCTCCACGAAGACGTCAATACCGTGGCCGGCAAGGGCCTGAGCCGCTACACCCAGGAACCGTTCCTGGTCGACGGCGAGCTGATCTGGCGCGATGGCCCGATCGAAAGCCTCGATGAAGCCATCCTGCGCCCGGTGGCCCGTGCGTTCTCCCCGGAAGGCGGCTTGCGCGTGATGGAAGGCAACCTGGGCCGTGGCGTGATGAAAGTCTCCGCCGTGGCGCCGGAGCACCAGATCGTCGAAGCTCCGGCGGTGGTGTTCCAGGACCAGCAGGACCTGGCCGATGCGTTCAAGGCCGGCCAGTTGGAAAAAGACTTCGTCGCGGTGATGCGCTTCCAGGGGCCACGCTCCAACGGCATGCCGGAACTGCACAAGATGACGCCGTTCCTTGGCGTATTGCAGGACCGTGGCTTCAAGGTGGCGTTGGTGACAGATGGGCGTATGTCGGGCGCGTCGGGTAAGATCCCCGCCGCGATTCATGTCAACCCCGAAGCCCAGAGCGGCGGGCCGCTGGCACGGGTGCGCGATGGCGATATCATTCGTGTGGATGGCGTGAAAGGCACCTTGGAGCTTAAGGTGGACGCCGAAGAATTTGCAGCGCGCGCGCCAGCCACGGGCCTGTTGGGCAATAACGTGGGGGCCGGTCGCGAGCTGTTTGCATTTATGCGCTTGGCCGCAAGCTCCGCAGAGCAGGGCGCCAGCGCCTTTACCTCTGCCCTGGAGACGCTTAAGTGAAGCTTGCGCTGGTCGGTGATATCGGGGGTACCAACGCCCGTTTTGCGTTGTGGCGGGATCAGGCCCTGCATTCGATTCGTGTGCATGCCACGGCGGATCACAAGAGCCCTGAAGACGCGATCAAGGTCTATCTCCAGGAAGAAGGCCTGGAAATCGGCGACATCGGTGCGGTGTGCCTGTCGGTGGCCGGTCCGGTGAGCGGGGATGAATTTAAATTCACCAACAATCACTGGCGTTTGAGCAAGACTGCGTTTTGCCGGGCTTTGCAGGTGGATGAGCTGTTGCTGGTGAATGATTTCTCGGCCATGGCCCTGGGCATGACCCGCCTTAAGCCCGACGAGTTCCGCGTGGTCTGCGAAGGCACGCCGGAGCCGTTGCGCCCGGCGGTGGTGATCGGCCCGGGCACCGGCCTGGGTGTCGGCACCTTGCTGGACTTGGGCGGCGGCCGTTGGGCCGCGTTGCCGGGGGAGGGTGGTCATGTCGACCTGCCCCTGAGCAGCCCGCGGGAAGCCCAGCTGTGGCAGCACATTTACAATGAGATCGGCCATGTCAGCGCCGAAAGCGTCTTGAGTGGCGCCGGTTTGCCGCGTCTGTACCGGGCGATCTGTGCCGTGGACGGCCACACCCCGGTGCTGGAAACTCCTGAAGCCGTGACGGCGGCAGGCCTGGCCGGCGACCCGGTGGCGATGGAAGTCTTGGATCAGTTCAGCATCTGGCTGGGCAGGGTCGCGGGTAACAACGTGCTGACCACGGGTGGTCGCGGTGGCGTCTACATCGTGGGCGGTGTGATACCGAGGTTTGCCGACTTCTTTATCCACAGCGGTTTTGCCAAAAGCTTCAGCGACAAAGGCTGCATGAGCGACTACTTCAAAGGTATTCCGGTGTGGTTGGTGACCGCGCCGTATTCCGGGTTGACCGGGGCTGGCGTCGCACTGGAACAGGCGTTTGCATAGGGACTGATGGCCTCATCGGGGCAAGCCCCTCCCACATTTGGAACGTATTCCAATGTAGGAGGGGTGGTGCGACGATTCGACTTGCCCCCGATGAGGCCATCAATAACACCCCCATAACAACAAGGAGGACCCCGTGAGCGTAATCAGTAAATCGATTCTCCTCGTCGATGACGACCAGGAAATCCGCGAATTGCTGCAAACCTACCTCAGTCGTGCCGGCTTCCAGGTGCGTGGCGTGCCGGATGGCGCGGGGTTCCGCCAGGCGATGAACGAAGCGCCGTGCGACCTGGTTATCCTTGATGTGATGCTGCCGGACGAAGACGGTTTCAGCCTTTGCCGCTGGATTCGCCAGCACCCGCGCCAGGCGCAGGTGCCCATCATTATGCTCACGGCCAGTTCCGACGAAGCCGACCGCGTGATCGGCCTGGAGCTGGGCGCCGATGACTACATCGGCAAACCCTTCAGCCCCCGCGAGTTGCAAGCGCGCATCAAGGCCCTGTTGCGCCGCTGCCAGTTTGGCCAGGAGCGCAGCGGCAATGGCGACGTGCTGGTGTTCGATGAATGGCGCCTGGACATGATCAGCCACCGCCTGTTTCATGTGGACGGTGAAGAGGTGATTCTCTCCGGTGCCGACTTTGCCTTGCTCAAGTTGTTTCTCGATCACCCGCAACAGATCCTCGACCGCGACACCATCGGCAACGCCACCCGTGGCCGTGACCTGATGCCGCTGGACCGCATCGTCGACATGGCCGTCAGCCGCCTGCGCCAACGCCTGCGCGATACCGAAAAACCCCCGAGGCTGATCCGCACTGTGCGTGGCAGCGGTTATCAACTGGCAGCCAGCGTGGTTGCCGGCAATGCCCACTGAACACCTGACCGAGCGTCGCCGGCGCTTCCCGGTACCGCGTTCGTTGCTGGGGCGCATGCTGCTGCTGACTTTGCTCGCGGTGTTGTTCGCCCAGGCGCTGTCCAGCGTGATCTGGGTTTCGCAATTGCGCGCCACCCAGCTCGAAGGCTTGGTCACCAGCGCCCGCAGCCTGGCGCACTCGATGACCGCGAGCGTGAGTTATTTCCGTTCGCTGCCGGTGGCTTACCGCCCCTTGGTGCTCGACCAGTTGCGCAGCATGGGCGGCACCCGGTTTGTGGTCACCCTCAACGATCGCCCGCTGGACATGGCGATATTGCCGCAGACCCCGCGCAAGCAAGCGGTGCTGGAAGCGGTCGACGAAGTGCTGCGCCAGACCCTGGGCGCCGACGTGCATATCTCGGTGGAGTTCGTCAGCGCCGAAGACCTGCGCATCTTCAACGCCGGTTTGAAGCTCGATGAACTGCCCCGCTCCTGGGCGCATTACGCGCTGACCCTGGAGCCGGTGAATCCACCGGTACTGGTCACCCAGATCCAACTCGCCCCCGGCGAATGGTTGTACATTGCGTCGCTGTTGCCCGAGCCCTACACCAGTCTCGAAGAACAGGGCCTGCCGTCTCAGCAGGTGTGGTTTATCGTGCTGACCAGTGGCTTTTTACTGCTGTTCATCGGCCTGCTGGTGCACTGGCAGAGCCGGCCGCTCAAGCGCCTGGCACGGGCGGCGCGGGATATGTCCCTGGGCGCCGACGTGGAGCCGGTGGCCGAAGGCGGCGGCAGTGAAGTGGTGGAGGTAGGCCGTGCGTTCAAAGCCATGCGCGAACGCATCAGCCGTTACCTGACCGAACGCAGCCAGTTGTTCAGCGCCATTTCCCACGACCTGCGCACGCCAATTACCCGCCTGCGCCTGCGGGTTGAATTGCTTGAAGATGAGAACCTGCAAACCAAGTTCGGCCGCGACCTGGATGAGTTGGAGTTGCTGGTCAAAGGCGCGCTGCAATGTGTGAAAGACACCGACATCCACGAAAACATCGAACCGGTGGACCTCAATCATGTGCTCGAATGCCTGGTGGAGCCGTATGTGGCGCCCAACGGCAACGGCCGCGTCACGTTGGACGGCTATGCCTTGGCGCCTTACCCGGGTAAGCCGCTGGCGCTCAAGCGCTGCATCGGCAACCTGATCGACAATGCCTTGAAGTATGGGCAGAACGCGCATTTGCACATCGAGGACGATGGCGCGGAATTTATCCTGCACGTGGATGACGAAGGTCCCGGCGTACCGGAACAGCGTCTGGAGCAAGTCTTCGAACCGCACTTCCGCCTTGCCGGCCAGCAGCAGGGCTACGGCTTGGGCCTGGGCATTGCGCGCAATATCGCCCATAGCCATGGCGGCGAGGTGAGTTTGCAGAACTTGCGCGAAGGCGGCTTGCGAGTCACGTTACAACTCCCCCGAACCCTGGATTAGCAAACAGCGCCGATCAAATGTGGGAGGGAGCAAGCCCCTCCCACATTTTGATCTTCATTGGCTCAGACGCTCTGGCGCAGTCTTGCCAAATCCCTCAGCGGCGGCGCCCCAAACAACCGGCTGTACTCCCGGCTGAACTGCGACGGGCTTTCATACCCCACCCGATACCCGGCCGCCGACGCTTCCAGCCCTTCGGCGATCATCAGGCGCCGCGCCTCCTGCAAGCGCAACTGTTTCTGGTATTGCAGCGGGCTCATGGCGGTGATTGCCTTGAAGCGGTGGTGCAAGGTCGAGACGCTCAGGTTCACTTCCTTGGCCAAGTCATCAATGCGCAGCGGTTGTTCGTAATTGCCGTTGAGCCACTTGATCGCCTGGCTGACCCGATGGCTTTGGCTGTTGGCCACGGCAATTTCATACAACCGATAACCTTGCGGCCCACGCAGCAAGCGGTAGAGGATTTCACGGTTGATCAACGGCGCGAGCATGGCGATGTCTTTCGGGGTATCCAGCAGGCGCGCCAGGCGCAGCACGGCGTCGAGCAACTGGGGGTCGATGCGGTCCACATACATCCCGCGCGATGTCGGACGCGTGGGCACGCCCATGGGGCCGGCTTCGGCGATCAAGGCCGTGAGCTGCGCCGGGTCGATATTGATGCGCACCGACAGGTTCGGATCTTCCGGCGTGGCATCGATGATCCGCCCGGCCACCGGCATCGCCACCGAGAACACCAGGTAGTTGAGCGGGTCGTAGGCAAAGATTTCGTCGGCCAGGCGCACTTCCTTGCTGCCGTTGGCGAGGATGCACAACGCCGGTTCCACCAGCACCGGCATGAAGTCACGCGGCGTGTTGTGGCGGTTCAGGAACAGTGACGTAATCGCCGTGCCATAGGAGCCGTCTTCCCAGGTATGACGATGCACGATACTCGCCAGCTCGGCGCGCTGTTTTTCCGTCTCGGCATCGAGGGGCATGGACTGATGTTCGGGCGACGACATGAGGCGTCCTCTGCATGCTTTTTTGATGGGCTCAGCTTAGCGGCCGCTTTTCAAACAGTGTTACGACGATTCTGCACAATCCTTGCCTGATCCTGCGACCTTTCGTGAATCAGGCAAGCGTAGGGGCTGTCATCTCCCTGAAACAAGGCGTTTGCCCACGGAATAAACCGGCGGGCCGAGCGTCCTTCTCTACGCTTTTCGCAGGATTGTGCAATAAGCCGGCAGGAATCGACTAACCGCGCTCACCATTGCGCCGCTATCTTTGATCCTGTGGCAACACACCCTCACAGTGCTTGCCGAGCATCACTTCTCAACGGGAGAGTCGAATATGTCCACCCCCATTCCCGCGAGCCATATGGCCTTTATCCGCGCCCGCAGCGGGTGCAGCACCGAACTCGGTGCACGCTTGAGCAGTTTGATCGAACCGGGCCGCCAGGCTCAGGGTTGCTTGCAATTTTCGTTGCAGCATTCCCAGGTCGACCCCGATGTCTGGTTGGTCTCCGGCTTCTGGAGCAGCGAGCAGGCAATGAGCGCTTACTTCAGTTCGCCGGCCCTGATGCTCTTCACCGAATTGTTGAACGACATGGTGGTGCGCAGCATGGACTTCCAGACCTTCACCGATGCATCCGCCGCCAACGCCTACGGTGAGTACCTGCAACTGGCCGGTTAATGGTTAGAATGGCCAACTTTTCCATTGGCCAGGACCTGCAACATGGCACGTAAACAATTTGCCCACCACGAAGCCGTTTCCGCCGTAGTACCGGGTGAAGGGGCCTACAGCGCTGCCGTCGCCGTCAAGGCACTGGATGGCATGGGCGCCCCGAAATTTCACAAGATCCTGGATGGGCAGACGTTCAAGACGGCCTCCGACGCCGATGATGCGGCCACCGTGCAGCTTGAGCGGTTGATCGATGTTGATGAAGAGGGTCAACTGACCTGGGCGAGCGCCGCCAGCTGAACAACGCCGACAATCTAATGTGGGAGGGGGCTTGCCCCCGATAGCAGTGTGACAGTCAACAAAGATGTTGAATGTGCCATTGCCATCGGGGCAAGCCCCCCCTTTTTTTGACTGTATTTCAGTCAGGGTTTGGTGGCGCCTGGGCGATACATCTTGAACAGCGCCTCAGGGCCCAATTGGAAGTAATCCGCCGGGCCGCCGCCCCGCAGGATCGGCTCGGCGGCGGCGGTGTCGTAGATCCCGTCCTTGAGCAGCCACTTGGCAATGTGCACCGCGACCACCTCGCCCAGCACCAGCCAGCTTGGCACCGGTTGCTTGTCCGCACGTTGCAGCTGGATGATCTGCGTGACCTTGCACTCGAACGATACCGGGCTCTCGCCCACTCGCGGAACGCTCACGATCTTCGAAGCCACCGGTGTCAGCCCGGACAACTCGAATTCGTTCACCTCTGGTCCTACCGCCGCGCAACTCTGGTTCATCTGCTCGGCCAACGGGCGGGTGGCCAGGTTCCAGACAAACTCGCCGGTCTGTTCGATATTGTTCAGGCTGTCTTTGCGCCCGACACTGGAAAAACCAATGATCGGCGGAATGTAGTTGAACGCGTTGAAGAAACTGTAGGGCGCCAGGTTCAGGCGGCCGTTGCTGTCGTGTGAGGAGATCCAGCCAATCGGCCGTGGACCGACGATGGCATTGAACGGGTCATGGGGCAGGCCGTGGCCGTTGGCGGGTTCGTAGAAATAGATATCGTCAGGCATGGCCGGGGTTCCTGCTGCGGGGTTCGGGAAGGTAGCCATAGTGCAATCCACGGCAGTGAATTTCCATTGGCCCTATGGAATTTTCATTCAACGCCCACCTATTTTTCACAGCGCCCCGTTCAGTCTGCGCGCAACGTCGACACCCCCTATAAGTCGGCTATTTGACAGACTGAAGCTTCGGAGCCTTGCCCCCCAATGAACAAACTTCCTCAGATCACCCTGGCGTTCTGGGTCATGAAAATCTGCGCAACCACCCTGGGCGAAACCGCCGGGGACTTGCTGTCGATGACCCTGAACGTTGGCTACGCCATCAGCTCGATGATCCTGATCAGCGTGTTCCTGGTTACCCTGGTGACGCAACTCTGGTCGAAAGCCTACAACCCGGTGCTGTACTGGATTGTGATCCTGTCCACCAGCACTGCCGGCACCACCATGTCGGACTTCATGGACCGCAGCCTGGGCCTGGGTTATGCCACGGGGTCGATGATCCTGATCGTGATTTTGATGATCATCTTTGCGTTGTGGCACCTCAGTGGCGACTCGCTGAACGTGAACAAGGTGCAGACCTTCCGGGGAGAGTTGTTCTACTGGATGGCGATCCTGTTCTCCAACACCCTGGGGACCGCGCTGGGCGACTTCCTGGCGGATGATTCCGGGCTCGGCTTCGCCGGTGGCGCGTTGTTGATTGGCTCCACCATCGCAGCGGTGGTGGCGCTCAAGTACTTCACGCGGATTTCGTCGGTGTTGTTGTTCTGGGTGGCCTTCGTGCTGACTCGGCCATTTGGTGCGACCCTGGGCGATTTCCTGACCAAGCCCCACGAAAAGGGCGGGTTGGACTTCGGCACCATCGGTTCGTCGGCGGTGTTGGCGGCGGTGCTGGTGGTGATGATTGTCGGGGCGTCGTACGCACAGCGGCGCTATGTGCGGCGCGAAGTGGCAGAGTTGTCCTGATGCCAAATGTGGGAGGGGGCAAGCCCCCTCCCACATTTTCTACTGCATCCAGCGGTTAGTCCGTGGTAATCCGCGAATGCTTGCGGGTGTCCTTCATGGTCACATAGACCGCCAGAGACACCGCGATACAGGCCGTCACGTACCAGTAATAACCGGTTTCCATGCCAATGCTCTTGAACCACAGCGCGATGTATTCAGCGGTACCGCCGAAGATCGACACGGTCAGTGCATACGGCAGGCCCACGCCCAGCGCGCGGATTTCAGTCGGGAACAGCTCGGCCTTCACCACCGCGTTGATCGAGGTGTAGCCGCTGACGATGATCAGCGCCGCCATGATCAGGAAGAACGCGCCCCACCAGGTCTGGATGGTGTGCAGGGTGGTGAGGATCGGCACGGTGAACAGGGTGCCGAGGATACCGAATGCGATCAGGATCGGCCGACGGCCGATCTTGTCCGACAGCCCACCGACCAGGGGTTGCAGGCACATGAACAGAAACAGCGTGGCCGCCGAGATGGTGGTGGAGTCGGAGATGCTCATGCCGACGGTGTTCACCAGGTACTTCTGCATGTAGGTGGTGTAGGTGTAGAAGGCCAGGGTACCGCCCATGGTCAGGCCGACCACGGTCATCAGTTCCTTGGGGTGGCGCATCAAGGTGCGCATTGCGCTTTCCTTGGCTTTTTCCTTCTTGGTGAACGACTCGGTTTCTTCCATGCCACGACGCAGGTACAGCGCCACGACCGCGCACAGGGCGCCGATGGCGAAGGGGATGCGCCAGCCCCAGGCATACAACTGCTCGGTGGTCAGCAATTGTTGCAGCACGATCAGTACGGCCAGAGCGATGAGCTGGCCAGAGATCAGGGTCACGTATTGGAAGCTGGAGTAGAAACCACGACGCTCCTTGGTTGCCATCTCGCTGAGGTAGGTGGCGGAGGTGCCGTATTCGCCCCCGACCGACAGGCCCTGCAGCAAACGGGCAAATACCAGCAGGATCGGCGCGCCGATACCGATGACTTCATAACTCGGGCTCAGGGCAATCAGCAGCGAGCCGAAACACATCAGGTACACCGAGGCCATCAAGGCCTTTTTACGCCCCACTTTGTCGGCGTACAGGCCCATCAGCCAGCCGCCGATCGGGCGCATCAGGAAGCCCACGGCGAAGATCGCGGCGGTATTGAGCAGTTGGGCGGTGGTGTCGCCTTTCGGGAAAAAGGTTTTTGCGAAGTACAACGAGAAAGCGGCGTAGACGTACCAGTCGTACCACTCGACCATGTTGCCGACAGAGCCGCTGAAAATCGACTTGATCCGGCTGGAAGTGGTGCGCTCTTTTGTCGGCGCGGCCGCCGACCCCAGAGGCAGGGCGTTGGAGTTATCCATTGAAGGATCCTTCATCTAGTTGTTTTTATGGAGCGGCGTGAGCAAAGCGAACGCAGCCTGGCTCGAGCTATAGCAGGAGCTGTGCCAGCTGGATGAACGCCCGGTCTAGAGGGGTTTGGCGGATTTTTTGAGCGGAAAGTCGCTGATGGTTTTAAGGGGGGTGAGCGGAAATCCGCTTATCGCTGCAGGCCTCATCGGGGGCAAGCCCCCTCCCACACTTGAGCGTGTTCACAGATCAAAATGTGGTAGGGGGCTTGCCCCCGATAGCGGCCTGCGAGTCAACACAAGGATTCGCCTAGAGAAACATCTCCCGCACCAACCCATGGCGCTGCATCTTTTCATTGAAGGTACGGCGCGGCAGTTGCAACTCGGCCAGCACCGCCTTGATATCGCCCTTGTGCCGCGCCAGCGCGGCTTTCAGGCAGTGCGCCTCGAACGCCTCCTGCTGCGCCGCCAGCGATTGCCCGACCTCGATGCCCTCGGGTTCCGGATCGCCCAGCCCCAGGACCTGACGTTCGGCGACGTTGGCCAGTTCGCGCACATTGCCCGGCCAGTCATGGCTGAGCAGGCGTCCCAGTTGCGGGCCGCTCAATGGCTCGGCACTGCGGCCCAGGCGTTCGGCGGCGCTCTGGGCAAAGTGCTCGTACAGCAAGGGAATATCTTCGCGGCGCTCACGCAGCGGTGGCAGGCGCAGTTGTGCGACGTTCAACCGGTAGGCCAGGTCTTCGCGAAAGCGCCCGGCGCGAGCCTCTTCCAGCAGGTCCGGCTTGGTGGCGGCGATGATGCGCAAATCGACGTGGATGCTTTGGTTGGAGCCGAGCCGCTCCAGCTTTTGCTCCTGCAGCACCCGTAGCAATTTCACTTGCTGGGCCAGGGGCATGCTTTCGATTTCATCCAGGAACAGGGTGCCGCCGTGGGCGTATTCCAGCTTGCCGATGCGCTTGCCCTGGGCGCCGGTGAATGCACCGCTTTCGTGGCCGAACAACTCGGCTTCAAACAGCTGCTCTGGGATCGCCGCGCAATTGAGCGCCACAAACGGCTTCTTCGCCCGAGGACCAAAATCATGCAGGCAGCGGGCGACCATTTCCTTGCCGCTACCGGTTTCGCCACGGATCAGCACATTGACCGGCAACGTCGCCAGGTCCAGCACCTGGCGTCGCAGGTTTTGCAAACTTCGGGACACCCCCAGCAGGCTGTTCTCCAGTTTCTCCCGGTGGTCGGCCTGTTGATGCAGGCGACGGTTTTCGAGAATCAGCCCACGTTTGTCCAGCGCGCGGCGCAGGCTGTTGAGCAGCGCATCGGGGCTGAAGGGTTTTTCCAGGAAATCGTAGGCACCGTCGCGCATCGCTTCGACGGCCATCGGTACGTCGCCATGGCCAGTGAGCAATATCACCGGCAAGTCGGCATCACGGCGCTGCACTTCGGCCAGCAGCTCCAGGCCGCTGAGCCCGGGCATGCGCACGTCGCTCAGAATCACCCCGGGAAAATCCTTGGGCAACTGCGCCAGGCACGTTTCGGCACGGCTGAAAAGCTGCACTTCAAATCCCGACAGGCTCAACCATTGCTCGACGGCCGTGCGAATGCTGGTTTCGTCATCGACCACAATCACCGCATTCAACATAGGTCGGGTGTCTCCAGTGCGATAGGCAGGGTCAGGGTGAAGACGGCGCCGTCGCCACGGTTGCCGGCGATCAGGCGCCCGCCCAGTTCGTGCACGATAGCGTAGGAAACCGCCAACCCCAACCCGAGGCCGTCTCCCACCGGCTTGGTGGTGAAGAAGGGGTCGAACACGCTGTTCAGGTGTTCTTCGGCAATGCCGCCACCGCTGTCGCTGACGGTCAGTCGCCACAGCTGCTCATCAGCGTGCAGGTGGATTTCGAGGCGTTTGCGCGGCTTGTTCGCCATCGCATCCAGGGCATTGCGCAGCAGGTTGATCAGTACCTGTTCCAAGCGGATCGCATCGCCGCGTACCCAGGCGGGGCGGGTCAGGTCCAGCAGGGTGCCGATGCCTTCATCGCGCAGGCGCGCGTCGAGCAACTGCAGAGACTGATCGACTACGGTGGCCAGGTCCAGGCGTTCGCGCAGGCCGCTGGGGCTCTTGCGCGCGAAGGTCTTGAGGTGGCCGGTCAGCGCGGCCATGCGTGTGAGCATATCGTCCAGTGGGGTCAGGGCCTTGTAGGCATCGTCTATACGGCCGTGGTCAAGCAGCAGGCGCAGGGTCGCCAACTGCATGCGCTGGGCGGTCAGCGGTTGGTTGATTTCATGGGCGAGGGCGGCAGACATCTGCCCCAGCGCCGCCAATTTGGCCGATTGCACCAGGCCGTCCTGAGCGGTGCGCAGCGCCTGGGTACGCTCCTCCACAAGCTGTTCGAGCTCTTCGCGGCTGCGCTGCCGCAAGCGGGCCAGGCGCCAGCGCTGGGTCAGGAACAGCACCAGAAACACCAGCGCCAGCCAGGAGCCAGCGGCGGCCAGGCCGGCGTTGCGTTGGTCTTCAAAGGCGAATTGGGGCTTGCGCAGCAGGTGCAGGGTCCAGCCCTCAGCCTTCAGCGGCAAGGATTCCCAGATGTAGTTGGCGTTGCCGTCAGGTCCGTTGACGCGCATCAGGTGACTGTTGTCGTCGAAGCGTTGCAACGCCTGGGTTTCCAGGGGCTGCAATTGTTTTTTGTCGTATTGGCGGGTGGCCTTGAGTTCGGCCAGGTCGCTGGCCGACAGCGGGCTCAGGTTGCGATAACGCCAGCCGGGCTGGTTGGCGATAAACACGATACCGCGCGCGTCGCTGACCAGCAGCAGGTCATTGCCCTGGGCCCACTCGCGTTCAAGCTCGGGGAATTCCAGCTTGACCACCATGGCGCCGAGGAACTGCTCATGTTCATCGAGCACCGCGCTGGAGAGGAAGTACCCCGGCACCCCGGTGGTCACCCCGACCGCATAAAAGCGCCCGGCGCCCTGGCTCTGGGTTTGGCTGAAGTAAGGTCGAAACGCGTAGTTGTGCCCGACATAACTGCTGGGCAGGTTCCAGTTACTGGCGGCCACGGCCAGGCCGGTGCGGTCCATCAACTCCAGGGTGGAAGACTGGGCGGCACCGTTGATGCGTTCCAGTTTGCGGTTGAGCATGTCCTGGGTGGTGGCATCCAGCGGACCTTTCAAGGCGCTGATCATTTCCGAGTCCAAGGCCAGTACGGCGGGCAGGGCGCGGTAGCGTTCGATCAAGGTGTGCAGGGAGTTGGCGTACAACGCGAGTTGCTGGTTGGCGCGGGCGGCATCGTCCACCAGGGCCACGCGTTCGGCGTGGCGCGTGGCCAGGGCCGCGGCCAGCAGTGCACCGGCGATGATGAGCAGGGAATAGAAGGTCAGGCGCAGTGGGCGAGGGATCACGATCATACGATGATGAACAGGCGCAGTAAGGGGGAGCACCATAGCATGAGCTGCCTGGATCTTGTGGTGGGAGAGGCTACGGTGGCTAGAGGGCTTGTTGTGGCAAGCCCTAATGCCGTTCAGTTAAGCGTACATCGCCTTCTGTAGGAGCGAGCTTGCTCGCGAAAAACGTCAACGATAACGCGTGTTTCCTGAGTGAACGCGGCGCCTGTGAGTTCTTCGCGAGCAAGCTCGCTTCTACAAAAAAGCCTTAACTGAACGGCATTATGGCAAGCCCGCTTGCCACAGGACGCCTGGTCGCCCGTGACCGCCTCGATTGCCAAAGGGCAATCGGCAGTCAGAAAAAAAGGCGACCGGGCTTATCGCCGCAGTCGCCTTTATCCTTGCGGGGAAAGTGCTTACTGCACTTCCACCGCCAGGCTTTCACTGATCTTTTTCTGCCAGATGGCAGGACCGGTGATATGGACGGATTCGCCCTTGCTGTCCACCGCCACGGTGACCGGCATGTCTTTCACGTCGAACTCGTAGATCGCTTCCATGCCCAGTTCGGCGAAAGCCACCACACGCGACTTCTTGATGGCTTGCGCCACCAGGTAAGCAGCGCCGCCGACGGCCATCAGGTACACGGCCTTGTGGTCCTTGATCGCTTCGATGGCGGCCGGGCCGCGTTCGGATTTGCCGATCATGCCCAGCAGGCCGGTTTGCTCGAGGATCTGGCGGGTGAACTTGTCCATCCGCGTTGCGGTGGTCGGGCCGGCAGGGCCAACCACTTCTTCGCGCACGGGATCAACCGGGCCGACGTAATAGATGAAGCGACCCTTGAGGTCCACCGGCAGGGCTTCGCCCTTGTTCAGCATCTCGACCATGCGCTTGTGCGCGGCATCGCGACCGGTGAGCATCTTGCCGTTGAGCAACACGGTTTCGCCCGGCTTCCAGCTCTGCACGTCTTCCGGGGTCAGGGTGTCGAGGTTGACGCGACGGGCCGAAGGGCCGGCTTCCCAGACGATTTCCGGGTAGGCGTCCAGCGGTGGCGCCTCCAGCGATGCCGGGCCCGAACCGTCGAGCACGAAGTGCGCGTGACGGGTGGCGGCGCAGTTGGGGATCATGCACACCGGCAGCGAAGCGGCGTGGGTCGGGTAGTCCATGATCTTCACGTCGAGCACGGTGGTCAGGCCGCCCAGGCCCTGGGCGCCGATGCCCAGTTGGTTGACCTTCTCGAACAGCTCCAGGCGCATCTCTTCGATACGGTTGGACGGGCCGCGCTTTTTCAGCTCGTGGATGTCGATGGATTCCATCAACACTTCCTTGGCCATCACCGCGGCTTTCTCGGCGGTGCCGCCAATGCCGATGCCGAGCATGCCCGGTGGGCACCAGCCGGCGCCCATGGTCGGAACGGTCTTGAGCACCCAGTCGACGATCGAGTCGGACGGGTTGAGCATGGCCATCTTCGACTTGTTCTCGGAACCACCGCCTTTGGCCGCCACGTCCACTTCCACGGTGTTACCCGGGACGATGGAGTAGTGGATGACTGCGGGGGTGTTGTCCTTGGTGTTCTTGCGCGCGCCTGCCGGGTCGGCGAGGATCGATGCACGCAGGACGTTTTCCGGCAGGTTGTAGGCGCGACGCACACCTTCGTTGATCATGTCGTCCAGGCCCATGGTGGCGCCATCCCAACGTACATCCATGCCCACGCGCACGAACACGGTGACAATACCGGTGTCCTGGCAGATCGGGCGATGGCCGGTGGCGCACATGCGCGAGTTGATCAGGATCTGCGCGATGGAGTCGCGGGCCGCTGGCGATTCTTCGCGCAGATAGGCTTCGTGCATCGCTTGGATGAAGTCAACGGGGTGGTAGTAGGAAATGAATTGCAGGGCGTCGGCAACGCTCTGAATCAGGTCGTCTTGCTTGATCACGGTCATGAGTCGCGCTCCTCTATAAGGGAACATTCAATAAAGGTGGCTTCAGTGAAGTGCATCGGTCGGCTGAAACCACCTTTCCAAGGCGCGTCGCCAAGAAGAGCAGGTATTGTTGGCGCGACGCTAAAAAGGCGCGGCAGTATAACCCGGCGTGGTGGCCGATACACCCGACGATGGTCAAACTCTGTGGCAAGCCCGAATGCCTGTCAGTTAAGAGATAGAACGAGCAAACAGCAGCGGGCTTGTTGTGGCGAGCGGGCTTGCCCCGCGTTGGGCTGCGCAGCAGCCCCAATCAATCGGAATACGGAGTATCAGGCACTCCTCAGCGGCGGGTTCTGGGGCTGCTTCGCAGCCCAACGCGGGGCAAGCCCGCTCGCCACAGTTACAGTGTTCCTCCTTGGCTGACAGGCATTATGGCAAGCCCGCTTGCCACAAAAATGCGTTTCGTCATGCTGCCCGCGTTATCGTTAGCAATCTTCGCAATGTTTGAGTCCTTGTATGCCTGAACTGCACGTCGGCGAACGCCACTGGTCGGTCTCCACCGGCAGCAACCTGTTGGATGCCCTGAACCAGGCCGGCGTCGCCGTGCCCTACAGTTGCCGCGCCGGCAGTTGCCATTCATGCCTGGTGCGATGCCAGGGCGACGTCGAGGACAAGCAACCCGACGCCCTCAGCCCGGCACAGCGCCAGGATGGCTGGCGCCTGGCCTGTCAGTGCCAGGTGACGGCGGACTTGCGGGTCGAAGCGTACGATCCGACACGCGACGGTCTGTCGGCCGAAGTGGTAGGCGCTGACTGGCTGAACACGACTGTACTGCGCTTGCGCCTGCAACCGGAGCGCGGCCTGCGCTACCGGGCCGGGCAGCATCTGGTGTTGTGGGCGGGGCAGGTGGCGCGGCCCTACTCCCTGGCCAGCCTGCCCCAGGAAGATCCGTTCTTGGAGTTTCATCTCGAGTGTCGCCAGCCTGGCGCGTTCAGCGATGCCGCTCGGCAGCTGCGTGTCGGGGACCGCCTGCGCCTGGGCGAACTGCGCGGCGGCGCGTTGCAATACGACCCCGCCTGGCAAACCCAGCCGCTGTGGCTGCTGGCATCCGGTACCGGTATGGGCCCGTTGTGGGGCGTGCTGCGCGAGGCGTTGCGCCAGAATCACCAGGGGGCTATCCGCGTGATTCATCTCGCCCATGATGCCAGTGGCCATTACCTGGCCGAGCCCCTGGCCGCGCTGGCCGCGCAGCATGCGAACCTGACGGTGGAGCTATGGACCGCGGCGGAGCAAGCCCAGGCATTGGCGCAACTGCGGCTTGTTTCACGGCAAACTCTGGCCTTACTCTGCGGGCACCCCGCCAGCGTCGAGGCCTTTTCCAAGCGCCTGTTCCTGGCGGGATTGCCGCGCAATCAACTGCTGGCCGATGTGTTCCTGCCCCGTGGTTGAGCGCTGAATTCTACAGCCGCGAGACTGACCATGACCGACGCCATCCTGCAGCAGCGCGAACGTGGGTTGCTGACCCTGCAGTTCAACCGCCCCGACAAGAAAAACGCCCTGACCCGCGCCATGTACACGCAGCTGGCCGAAGCGCTGGAGCAGGCTGACGCGGACCCCGCCATCAGCGCCGTGCTGATTCAGGGCAGCCACGCGTGTTTTACCGCCGGCAACGACATCGGCGACTTTCTTGAACAGCCGCCCAGCGACCTCGACAGCCCACCGTTCCACTTTATGAAAAGCCTGCTCAATTGCCGCAAACCAGTGATCGCCGCGGTGGCGGGCGCAGCGGTGGGCATTGGTACGACGCTGCTGCTGCACTGCGACCTGGTGTACGTCAGTCGCGATGCTCGTTTGCGCATGCCGTTCGTTAATCTGGGGCTGTGTCCCGAATTTGGGTCAAGCCTGATCCTGCCGCGCTTGCTGGGGCACGCGAAGGCGGCTGAATTGTTGCTGCTGGGGGAGGAGTTCACAGGCGAACAGGCGGCCCTTTGGGGCATTGCCACCGAGGCGCTGGGCAGTGGCGAAGCCGCCTTGGCCAAGGCGCGAGAAATCGCCGAACGCTTTGACACCCTGGCGTCGGGTGCGGTGCAAGTCACCAAGCAATTGATGAAAAGTGTGGACCGTGAGCAGTTGCGGCGAGTGATCGAGGAGGAGGGCGCGTTGTTTGTCCAGCGCCTGAAATCCTCTGAAGCGATCGCAGCCTTGTCGGAGGTTATTTCAAGGAAGTAAGGCTCATCAGGCAGAGCAGGCACGACCTCAGCCGTGCCTGCCTGGAGGAGCCCTTTCTGGAAAAACGAGAACATCAGTAGCCGAAAATTCTCACCATGCTGGCAACGCGATTGCCAGCAACTCCCGAGACGCCGGCCACCACCAGCCTGCTATTGGGTACTTCAGCTCTTTCCACACGGCATGAATTGAATAGAGCGGCAGGTGCGGTATATGCCTTAGGTCTGACCGCACACACGATTGGGCGCCTGTTCGTGGGTGGCGTCTACTGGTAGAGCTGACAGTAGACAATGGGCCGTGAATGTTTTTTTAACTGACAAAAAAGCCCCGCCATTCACATGGCGGGGCTTTCGTTTTTCAACCGATCACTCAGACCATTGGGTCGCCAACGTGCAGGATCTTCATGCCATTGGTGCCACCGGTGGTGTGGTAGCTGTCGCCCTTGGTCAGGATGACCCAGTCGCCTTTCTCTACGACGCCGCGTTTGACCAGTTCGTCGATGGCCTTTTGGCTGACTTCGTTGGGTGCCAGCGAAGCCGGATCGAACGGAATGGTATACACGCCACGAAACAGCGCCGTGCGAGCCTGGGCTTCACGGTGGGGGGTGAACGCGTAGATCGGCACCGAGGAACGGATGCGCGACATGATCAACGGCGTGTAGCCACTTTCGGTCAGGGCGATGATCGCTTTAACACCTGGGAAGTGGTTGGCGGTGTACATGGCCGCCAGGGCGATGCTCTGGTCGCAGCTTTCGAAGACCTTGCCGATGCGATGGCTGGAGGTCTTGCTGGTCGGGTGCTTTTCAGCGCCGACGCAGATACGCGCCATGGCCTGGACGGCTTCCAGCGGGTACGGGCCTGCGGCGCTTTCTGCAGAAAGCATCACCGCGTCGGTGTAGTCGAGCACGGCGTTGGCTACGTCGGACACTTCGGCGCGGGTCGGCATCGGGTTCTGGATCATCGACTCCATCATCTGGGTCGCCACGATCACCGCTTTGTTGTGGCGGCGTGCGTGCAGGATGATCTTCTTCTGGATACCGATCAGCTCGGCGTCACCGATTTCCACGCCCAGGTCGCCACGGGCAACCATTACGGCGTCCGACGCCTTGATCAGGCCGTCGAGGGTTTCGTCGTCGGCCACGGCTTCGGCGCGTTCGATCTTCGCCACCAGCCAGGCGGTACCGCCGGCTTCGTCGCGCAGCTTACGGGCGTATTCCATGTCGGCGGCGTCGCGCGGGAAGGATACGGCGAGGTAATCCACTTCCATTTCGGCGGCGAGCTTGATGTCGGCCTTGTCTTTTTCAGTCAGGGCCGGGGCGGTCAGGCCACCGCCGCGACGGTTGATGCCCTTGTGGTCGGACAGCGGGCCGCCGATGATCACGGTGCAGTTCAGCTCGGTGACGGAAGCGGTGTCGACGCGCATGACCACACGGCCGTCATCCAGCAGCAGTTCGTCGCCGACGCCGCAGTCCTTGACCAGGTCCGGGTAGTCGATACCGACGACTTCCTGGGTACCTTCGGTCAGCGGGTGGCTGGTGGAGAAGGTGAACTTGTCACCGATCTTCAGCTCGATCCGCTTGTTGGCGAATTTGGCGATACGAATTTTCGGGCCTTGCAGGTCACCCAGCAATGCGACGAAGCGGCCATGCTTGGCGGCCAGGTCTCGCACCAGCTTGGCGCGAGCCTTGTGCTCGTCCGGAGTGCCGTGGGAGAAGTTCAGACGGGCAACGTCCAAACCAGCCAGAATCAGCTGTTCGAGGACTTCCGGCGAGTTGCTGGCCGGGCCAAGGGTGGCGACGATTTTGGTACGACGGACGGACATGCACAGACTCCTGAGTTCAAGCGCTGAGGAAGGCTACTATGCTCTTTGGTTGTAGTCATTGTTCGTTTGCACTACTTATCGGCCATTCGCTTGTTTTCGCTTCGATTGAATAAATGAACATCCTTGAAGATTTTCGACCAGGGGTCGATACACTGCACAAGACAGGAGAACCCCCATGCGAATTTTGCTCATTGCTGCCCTGGCCGTCAGCGTTACAGGCTGCACCCGCTGGTCGATGGACCACCATTTGAACAACGCCTACCGTGCGTACGGGGTCGGTGACTGCGAACGCGTGACCCTGGAATTGTCCCAGGTCGACCGTGAAAGCCGTACCCGCCGCTATGTGCAACCGGAGGTCTCGATGTTGCGCGGGCAATGCCTGGAGCGGCAGAAGCTGTTTGTCGATGCGGTGCAGACCTATCAGTTCATCATTAATCAGTACCCGTCCAGTGAGTACGCTTATCGGGCCCGTGCCCGGCTCGATACCCTGCAGCAACTCGGGCATTACCCCGGCGCGAGCGTTGCGCAGCCACGTCCGGCCTCGTTGTGATGATATTTGTCATTCTATAGCTGGCCCGTCGCCAGTCTTGGGCTATTCTTTGAATGTCCGTTTGTACAAGTTTGTACTCATACGGATGGAATGCTTGGGATTGGCAGCCGTAGAGTGACAAGGCGCTTGCTGTTGTCGCACCGATTCCCAGGGAGAGCGGCCTTGCATTAGCCGTTCCGAATCACTGGTAAGGCCAGAGTCATGGCCAATGGATGGCGATTTCATCATGTTTACTGATCGACGGATTGAGCGACATCAGTTGTCTTGTTTCCTGCAAGTGTTCAACCGGCTGACGGACAAACCCATTGGCTACTTGGGTAACGTGTCCGAAGATGGGCTGATGTTGATCAGCCAATTGCCGATGATGGTCGACGTAGAGTTCGAGCTGCGCTTGAAGATTCCTGCGGCCGACGGCGATTTTCAGGCCGTTGACCTTACAGCTGCCTGTTTATGGAGCCATGAGGACGTCAACCCGCAGCACTATGATTCCGGGTTCAGGGTGGTTGATGCGTCGCCAGAGTACAGTCTTCTGATCAACGCCTTATTGCATTACTTCAGCTTCGATCCCCTGCAGGCTTCTGCCTAGACACTACTTGCTGCACGCCCGGCTTAGGTCGGGCTATCCACGTTGGGGTGTGTGACATTCAAAGGACGCCGGCTTTTTTCCAGCCCAGGTAACGTGTCACCAAGGCCGGCCCCAGCCCTGAGGGTGGTGTATCCAGTACCGACAACCCGTGGGCGCTCAAGCGTTCGTGCAGTTCGTCCCTTTTATTCAGGTAGTCGACGGTGCCGCTGTAGGCCAGCGCTTCGGGCAAGGTTTGCACCGGCGACTGGCGCAATTGGTCGAGTACGTCTTCGCGCAGGCTGGCGACCATCACCCGGTGCTGTCGGCCGATGCGCTTGACCGCTGTCAGTAATGCCTCATCGTCCTCATCCCGCAGGTTGGTCACCACAATGACCAATGCCCGACGTTTTTGCCGCGCCAGTAACTGACTGGCTGCGGCCTCGTAATCGGCTGTGCGTCGGGTGGTGTCCAGGTCGTATACGGCGTTGAGCAACAGGTTCAACTGGCCGGTGCCCTTGACGGGGGCCAGGTAGCGCGGCTGGTCGCAGGCAAAGGTACACAGGCCCACCGCATCGCCCTGGCGCAAGGCGACATAACTGAGCAGCAGGCAGGCGTTGAGTGCGTGATCGAAGTGGGACAGTTCGGCATCCTGGCTGCGCATGCGTCGGCCACAATCGAGCATGAACACGATCTGCTGGTCGCGCTCGTCCTGGTATTCCCGGGCAATCGGCGTGCGTTGGCGCGCGGTGGCCTTCCAGTCGATCTGCCGCAGGCTGTCGCCCTCGCGGAACTCGCGCAACTGGTGAAACTCCAGGCCCAACCCCCGTCGCTGGCGTTGACGCACTCCCAGTTGGCTCAGCCAGTTATCCACACCCAATAGCTGGGCGCCATACAGGCGGGCGAAATCCGGGTAGACGCGGGTGGCATCGCTGGCTTGGGTAAAGCGTCGTGCGGCCCACAGCCCCAAGGGGCTGGGCAGCTGTATCTCGCATTGACTGAAACTGAAATGGCCGCGCCGCAAAGGGCGTAGGCGATAGCCCAATTCGCTGCATTCGCCCGGGCGCAGTTCGATGGACTGGGGCATATTCTCCACACTCAAGCCGTCGGGGACGTGATCGAACACCTGTACGGTCAGCGGCTGTGGGTAATCATGTTCGAGTTTCAGGCGTACTTCTCCCCAGCGGCCCAGCGCCAGGCTGCCTGGCATCTGCCGTTGTACCTGCACGGAGGGGCGGCGGTGCAGGCGAGCTGCGTCCAGTAGTGCCAGCAGCAACAGCGCCAGCAGCAGGCCCCAGGCGACTGAATGCAGGCTGGTGGGTAGCTTGAGCTGCAACGCTGCCGCCGTACCCAGCAGGATATTCAAGCCCAGCAGCACGCCGAGCCAGCTCAACAGCAGACGAGTCGGCTTCATGGACGGCTCATTGGCGAGGCGCCGGAATCTGGTCCAGCAGTTGCTTGAGCACCTGGTCCACCTCCAGTCCGTCGATATCCAGTTCGGGAGCGATACGAACCCGGTGGCGCAGCACCGCCAAGGCGCAGCCCTTGATGTCGTCCGGGGTGACGAACTCGCCCCCGCGCAGCAGGGCTCGGGCACGGGCACCGCGTACCAGGGCAATGGAGGCGCGCGGACCTGCACCGATGGTCAGCCCCGGCCAACTGCGGGTGGCCCGGGCCAGGCGCACGGCGTAGTCCAGCACTTGCTCGTCCAGCGCCAGCTCACTGGCTATCTGCTGCAACTTCAGTACATCCCCGGCTTGCAGCACGACTCGCAGCGGTTGGACATCCAGCATGTCGGC
Source organism: Pseudomonas sp. MPR-R2A5 (assembly GCF_058793055.1). NCBI lineage: Bacteria > Pseudomonadati > Pseudomonadota > Gammaproteobacteria > Pseudomonadales > Pseudomonadaceae > Pseudomonas > Pseudomonas sp. MPR-R2A5. Next base: position 86,283 of record NZ_JBXAFK010000019.1, on the reverse strand, counting down.
CCGGGACGAACGCGTGACTTCGCGCACCATGTCCAGTTCCTGCCGGGAGTCGGGATAGTCCATGCGTACCTTGAGCATGAAGCGATCCAGTTCGGCCTCGGGCAGCGGGTAGGTGCCTTCCTGCTCGATGGGGTTCTGGGTCGCCAACACCATGAACGGCTGGCCGATCGGCAAGGCCTCGCCCTCAAGGGTGACTTGGCGTTCCTGCATGGCTTCGAGCAGCGCTGCCTGGGTCTTGGCTGGCGCGCGGTTGATTTCATCGGCCAGCAGCAAGTGGGTAAACAGCGGCCCCTTGCGCAGTTTGAATTGTTCGGTGTGCAGGTCGTACACGGCATGGCCGGTGACATCGCTGGGCATCAGGTCCGGCGTGAACTGGATACGTGCGAAATCGCCGCCAAAGCAACGGGCCAGGGCCCGCACCAGCAAGGTCTTGCCCAGCCCGGGTACGCCTTCAAGCAGCACATGGCCACCGGCGATCAGCGCAGTGAGTACGTCATCGATTACCTGATCCTGGCCGATGACCGCCTTGCGCAGTTCAATGCGCAGGGACTGGGCCTGCTGGCTGGCGAGTTGCAGGGTTTCGCTGGTCAGGGCCGTGGCCGTTGGAAAGTCGCTCATAGGGCATTCCTGAGAGTTTGCAGGCATGCCACCTGACGGCTGAAATCGGCGCTGGAAAGCCGTTTTGCCGAAAGTGGGCCGAGGGCCTGATTGATGACGTGGGAGGGTTGGCGTGTCAGGTGTTCAAGGACCCGCCACTGTTCTTCGGTGTCGAGGTGTTCAAAACCGGGGTGGCGGTGCCGGGCGGCGCGCAGGATATCGCGCTGCAAGGCACGGAGCAGCGTGCCTTGGCCGTTGCGCCGCATGAGGAAATCGGCGCTGGCCTTCAAGTGCTCCTGCAATTGTCGGCGAGCCTTGGGGGCGGGCGCCTGGATCGGCCCCTGGCGCATGCCGACGTGCCAGAGTGCCAGGATGAGCAGCGCGGCGAGTGCGACCAGGGCCTGGGGGAAATGGCGCAGCAGCAGGGTGGACAGATCGTCCACGTCGCTGTTGAACAGCAAGGTCACATCAGTGCCCTGGTTCAGGTACCACAGCAGCCAGGCGTTATCGTGCTTGCCGATGTTCGCGTTGTTCCACAGGTCGCTGTCAGTGACCACCGTCACATTGCCTTGCCCGAGGTCGAGTTGCATCAGGTGGCTGGACCTGGCGCTGTTGGCGGAAAACTGCGCGACATGCCTGGGGTCGGTGAGATTGAAGTCGGTATCGAAGCTGAAATAGGCCGGAGCGGTTTCATTGTCGATATAGAGCTTGGTCAGGTCCGGCGTTTTCTTCTTGGGGGCCGGGGAGGGGGCTTCAGGGTCATCGCTCAATGTCTGGTGGATGTGCAGGCGATCGAGCAGCCAGTCACCGCTCTTACCGGTCTCTTCATCCCACAGTGCTTCGGCGACCACCAGCAGGTGCCCGCCGGACCTGGCCCACGCCAGCAGTTGATCCACCTGGCGTGGGGTCATGTTGCTGCGCTCACCTAGCAACAACAGGCTGTGGCCCTTGGCTGGCAAGTCGTCAAGCCGATCAAGGCCGTTGGCATGCCCCACCGACAGGCCTTGCTGGCGCAGGAAATGCTCGGCTGCCAGGTAGGGATTGGCCAGCGCCTCCGGCGATGGACCGCGATCCACTACTTGCTCATACGGGATAGCCTTCTGCCACGCGTACAAGCCGCCCGCTCCCAACAGGCATGCCAGCAGCAGCCCCACCCACAATAACGGTTGTTTCATCATGCGGCCCCCGCGTTGAACAGGGCGCGCCAATCTCGGCACAGTTGCTGTTGTGCCAAGGCCGGTGGGAGGCGATGACCATAGGCGAGGTTCTGCCAATGACGGGTCAGATCATCGCTGAAGGCCAGCAGTTGCGGTTGTTGCAACTGATGAATGCGAGCCAGGACCTGGCCCTCGGTGTCTGCGCTTTTCAGCGGCAGGTCGAAGTCGTGCAATAACCGACTGAGCAGGCCGCGATACAGCAGGCCAAGGGCTTCCCGTGGTTGGGTGGCCCAGAGTTGTTCGGCGGTAGCGGCGATATCGTCTGGCAAGGTTTCGGTGGCCAGTTCCAGGCCGAATAATTGCGACGGCACCGGCCTGGTGATTTCAGGCTTGGGTGGCACTTGCCGGCTGACAAACGTGCGCAGCCAATCACGATAGCGCCAGATCAGCAAGGCCACGCTACCTGCCAGCAAGCTCCATAGCAGCACTTCCAGGGCTTGGGCGACGGGCTTGAAGGTGTCGCTGTTGAGATTGTCCAGCAGCGCCTGGAGCCAGGCCGGCAGCTTGCCGTCTCCGTGCTCTTTGTTTTTGACGACGGGTTTATCCTCGCCAAAACGGTAGTGGGTGACGGTTTCCGGGTTCTTGAAGGGGGGCACGTCCAGCAGCGCCTTGATCGATTGGCTGGAGGCCTGGGGCGTCAGTGGCTTGGGTGATATGGCGTTGTCTGCCAGGGCCTGTGGGCTGAACGGCAGCAACATCAGCCCGGCCACCAGCAACAGCAATGGCGCGACACTGCTCAAGCGTTGGCGCAGGCGGCGGAATACCAGCTCCAGGTCCCAGGCCTCCAGCACGGTGCGGCGGTTGAGATAGAGGCTGAAGCCGCAAGCGATGTAGATCGGTTCCCAGAACACCAGGATCAGCGCATAGAAGGCGTTGCCCAGGTGCTCCAGCCATAGCCCTTCTGAATCGCCCGCCAGCGCCAGGCGTTGCCAGTCCCAGGCCAGTTCAAGCTGCTGTGGAATCAATAGATAGAACAGCGCCATGCAGCCAAACCAGAGACCAATCTCCAGATGCACGCCTAGGATGGTCAACCAGCGTGCGGCCCCGGCGTTGTGTTGCTGCAATACACCCAGGCGTTTTTGGCGTGCCGGGCCATCCAGGCCTTCGAGTTGGCTAACCGGCATCACAAAGCTGCGGCTCAGGCTGAACCGCCGCCAGGTCAGGCTGGCCAGCAACTGGCCCTTGAGCAGTCGCGGCCATTGGCGCACGGCCTGCTTGAGGCTGGGCGTCTCGCCAAACAAGGTTTTGGACAGGATATGCAATGGCAGGCGGTCGAAGGCGGGCTTTAACCACCAGAACAGGAATATGGCCGTGGACGGGGATTGCCACAGTAGTGCGGTCAACAGGATGAACACCGGGAGGGTGACGATGGCCCAACTGGCCATTAACAACAGGCGGTGTTCCCGGGCCATTAATACGCCAAGGTCCATGGCTTCCCAGGTCGTACGGGGACGAATCACGACGCTGGCATCACTCAGGCGCATGATGAGTCCGTCCGGCAAGGATCAGGTAGGCGGCCACCAGTAGCCAGAGCCCGGCACCAACCAGGTATTTCACCCAGTGAGCGACCGAGGTAATGGATGACCAGTAGGCTTCGATAAAGGCTGCGATCAGCAGGAAGGCCATGACACCGCAGAGCATCTGCACGCTTTTGTGCGCTGCCAGCCGCAGGGCCTCGCCACGGGTCAACCGGCCGGGAGCGATCAGCGCCCAGCCCAACTGCAAGCCCGCCGCGCCGGCCAGGGCAATGGCGCTGAGTTCGAATGCGCCATGGCCGATGACAAATGACCAGAAAGTCTGGCCATAACCGATTTCAGTGAGGTGCCCGGAGACGGCACCGATGATCAGGCCGTTGAAAATCAGGAAAAACACGCTGCCCAGCCCGAACAGCAAGCCGGCGGCAAAGGTCTGGAAGGCGATGCCGATGTTATGCATCACGTAGTAGCCGAACATCATCCAGTCTTCACTGGAGGCGCGGTCGGCGACGCGGCCCAGGCGACTGGCATCGGGGTCGTACATGCTTTGCATCTCGGCCACCTGCTGGGGGCTGACGATGCTGTAGATCAGCTCGGGGAACAGGTACACCAGCAGCGCGATACCCACCAGGCTGCCGAAAAACAGCAGGCTGGCGATCAATACGAAACGCCATTGTTCACGCACCAGCCGAGGGAAGTCGGCCAGGACGAAACTCAACAGGTTAGCCCCCAACTGGCTGCGATGGCGGTACAACTGTTGGTGGCCGCGCAGTGCCAGCTGTTGCAACGGGTCCACCAGGTAGCTGCTGTAGCCACGCTCCTGGGCCAGGGCGAGATGTTGGCACAAGCGTCGATATTGATGAGGGAAGTCGGCCACATCACCGGCCTTGGCGTTGTCTTGCTCCAACTGCTTCAGTTGCTCGGCGAAGGCTTGCCATTGTGCTTGATGACGACTTTCGAACAGGCTCTGCTTCATGTCGGCCCCAGTAAGCCACGCGCCACGCCATTGAGCTGCTCCACGGCGCGAGCCGGGGATACTTGCAGGGGCGTTGCAAGGATTGAGGCCAGTTCGTGTACCCGCTCAGCCGACAGTTGGCCCTGGCGTTCCGCGAAACCCAGGATCGCACGTTGTTCGCTGAGCTCCAGGGCGAAGGGCAGGCGCAGGGCCGCCGCCGGGGGCACCTGTGGACGAGCCAGGGGGTGTTCACGGTAGATCACCAGCGTGCCGCCGGCCAGGTCGCCCAGTCGTTTGAAATGAGGATGTTGCAGGCAACTGATGGCGCCGAGAAAGTAACCGAAAGGCAGCATGTCGACAAAGCGCAGCAGGTTGCGGATAAGCGAAGCGGACCAGCCAACAGGCGTGCCGTCGTCCTGTACCACGCGCAGGCCCATGACTTGCTTGCCGGGGGAGCAGCCCTGGTTGAGAACTTCAAACAGCACCATGTACCACCAACTGACCAGGAACAGCAGCAGCGAACCCAGGCCTATGCCGATATTGCCGAGCAGGGCCAAAGGCACCAGCAGGATGCCCATGAACAGCCCGCGCACGCCCAGGTCGAAGGCAAAGGCCAGCGCGCGTGGCAGCAGGCCGGCCGGGCGCAAGGGCAGGTCGATGCCCTCCGGGGTCTCGATCTGGTAACGGGTATCCAATGGGGCTGATGGCATCGCGATCCTTGGCAGTGCAGGGCAGTTGGAAGACACGGATGCTAGCAGTGTCGGCGGTGGAAGCAACCATTCAAGGTTTTTCTGGGTGTTTGTACCGTTAAGGTAGCGCTGGCCCCGAACGCCTTGCAGCGCCTAGACTTTGTCGATCTTCAGCACAGGAACAGCCCGTGACCTCCATTTTCTGGTACGACTATGAAACCACCGGCATCAACCCGCGCAGCGATCGCCCCCTTCAGGTAGCGGGTATCCGCACTGACCTCGACCTCAATGAGGTTGGCGCACCGGTCAACCTGTATTGCCGACCCAGTGACGATATCCTGCCTCACCCGGCGGCCTGCGCCATTACCGGCATTACCCCGGGCATCCTGGCGCAAAAGGGCTTGGCCGAAGCCGACTTCATGACTCGGGTGCATGCAGAACTGGCGGCCCCCGGCACCTGTGGCGCTGGTTACAACACCCTGCGCTTTGACGATGAGATGACGCGCTACAGCCTCTATCGCAACTTTTTCGACCCCTATGCGCGTGAATGGCAGGGCGGGAACAGTCGCTGGGATTTGATCGATGTGGTGCGAACCGCCTATGCGCTGCGCCCGGAAGGGATCACCTGGCCCCAGCAGGATGGGCGTGTCACGCTCAAGCTTGAGCGTTTGACCGAGACCAATGGCATCGAGCATGGCCAGGCCCATGATGCCTTGTCCGATGTGCGCGCCACCATTGCCCTGGCCCGGCTGGTGCGCGAGAAACAGCCCAAGTTGTACGACTGGCTGTTCCAGCTGCGCAGCAAGCAGCGGGTGATGGACCAGGTGCGCCTGCTGCAACCGATGGTGCATATCTCCGGGCGTTTTTCTGCCGAACGCCATTATCTGGGGGTTGTATTGCCCCTGGCTTGGCACCCGCGCAATCGCAATGCGCTGATCGTCTGCGACCTCGGGCTCGACCCGCAGGGCCTGTTGGACGTGGACGCCGAGACCTTGCGCCAACGCCTCTATACTCGCCGTGATGAACTGGCCGAAGGCGAGTTGCCGGTGCCGCTCAAGTTGTTGCATATCAACCGCTGTCCAGTGGTCGCACCGTTGAACGTGCTGCGTGCCCAAGACCGTGCGCGGCTGCAATTGGATATGGACGCTTATCAGGCGCGTGCGCTGCGGCTAACTGACGCACAGGAAGTTTGGCGCGACAAGTTGGCGGCGATTTACGCGGATGAAGAGTTTGCACCGGTGACCGACCCGGAGCAGCAGCTCTACGATGGTTTTATCGGTGATCGTGATCGTCGTTTATGCGAGCAAGTGCGAGCGGCAGAGCCTGCGCAATTAGCGAGCCAGCAGTGGCCATTTGATGATCAGCGTTTGCCGGAATTATTATTCCGCTACCGAGCGCGTAACTTTCCTGACACCTTGAACAGTGAGGAGCAGCAACGCTGGCAATTCTTCTGTCAGCAACGTTTGAGCGATCCACAATGGGGCGCCCCCAATACCCTGGAAGCATTTAATCAGGCGCGCCAGGAGTTGGCTGTTAGTGCTACGCCGTTTCAATGCCAGGTGCTCGATCAATGGCAGGAGTTTGCCAATGCATTAGCGGCGCGCTTGAAGCTGTAGTCAGCTAATTGCAGAATCTGCAGGCAATAAAAAACGCCAGCAAGCTGGCGTTTTTAATGTGTCGCGTATCAGGCGCAAGCCTGGCAAGGCTTAGCCCAGCAGGGTAGCCCAACCTTCAACCACGTCAGCGCCCCACTTGGCTTTCCACTCTTTCAGCGTCTTGTGATTGCCGCCTTTGGTTTCAATCACTTCGCCGTTGTGTGGGTTTTTGTATTGCTTGACCTTACGAGCACGCTTGGTGCCGGTAGTTTTTACGGCGCCACGTGGTGCTTTAACTTTCGATTCTGGATCCAGCAGCGCAATGATGTCACGCAGGGATTTGGAGTATTCGCCCATCAGGGTGCGCAGTTTGCCTTCGAATTCCAGCTCGGTTTGCAGCTTGTCGTCTTGGGACAGGTTCTTCAAACGGGCTTGCAGTTCTTTGATAGCTTCTTCGGTGGCACGGTATTCGTTGATCAGAGACATGTGGACTACCTTATGTAGAGCGCTGATTGACAGGGATAGTGGCCCAATAATAGTCAGGCAATTTCATCAAGTAAACATTTAAGAATGCATTTATGTGAATTACTTTGAATGTTTGTGGCAAAGCGATGCAATTGAGTTAATTAGTAGAGGGTGCGGCTATAGATAATCTCGTTAATTTCCCTCGCAACTGCACGTGCTTGCCCATGCATCTTCATATAGCAGTGCTAAAACCTTACGCTATTAAGGGCTGTGGCCAGGCCGGGCTGTCAGAATAAGCCTCAAGGAATACTACAGTTTTTCTGCGTAATCGCTAGAATAGCGGCCTTTGCGAAGTTCTGGAGTTCCCCCCTAATGCGCACTTTTCGGCTGGTGATAGCTTGCCCGGACCGGGTTGGCATCGTTGCCAAAGTCAGTAACTTTCTGGCTTCCCACAACGGCTGGATCACCGAGGCGAGCCATCACTCGGACAATCTCAGCGGTTGGTTCTTCATGCGTCACGAAATTCGTGCCGATACGCTGCCCTTTGGTCTTGAAGCTTTTCGTGAGGCGTTTGCGCCGATCGCCGAAGAGTTTTCGATGACCTGGCGCATCACCGACACCGAGCAGAAAAAACGCGTGGTGCTGATGGCCAGCCGCGAATCCCACTGCCTGGCTGACTTGCTGCACCGCTGGCACAGCGATGAACTGGACTGTGAGATTGCCTGTGTGATCTCCAACCATGACGACCTGCGCAGCATGGTCGAGTGGCATGGCATCCCGTACTACCACGTACCGGTCAACCCACAGGACAAGGAGCCCGCGTTCGCCGAGGTCTCCCGCCTGGTCAAGCAGCATGACGCTGATGTGGTGGTACTGGCGCGCTATATGCAGATCCTGCCACCGGACCTGTGCCGCGAATACGCCGGCAAGGTCATCAATATCCACCACAGCTTCCTGCCGTCGTTCGTCGGTGCCAAGCCTTATCACCAGGCTTCCCTGCGTGGTGTGAAGTTGATTGGCGCAACCTGCCACTACGTGACCGAGGAACTGGACGCCGGCCCGATTATTGAGCAGGACGTGGTGCGTGTCAGCCATAGCGACAGCATTGAAGACATGGTGCGTTTCGGCCGCGACGTCGAGAAGATGGTGCTGGCCCGTGGCCTGCGTTATCACTTGGAAGACCGCGTGCTGGTGCACGGCAACAAGACGGTCGTGTTCTGATCATCGTGTTTTGATTGAACAAAGAAGGGCCTGGGCGTTAAATCGTCGCAGGCCCTTTTTATTGATCGGCATAAGAGGACAAGCCCATGACCGACCCGCTCGATAAAGCCACATCCAAGGCGCCCGCTACGTTGGGCGAGGGGTGTCTGAGTCGCTATGACCCGGATGCGCTGGATGCCGAGGATGGTACGGACTTCCCAGGGGCTGCCCAGTTATGGGAGCAGTTGCAGGAGCAACCTGCTTACCCTGAAAAAGACGCTTGAGCAGTGGTTTGCCAACCATCAGCACAAACACCGGCCCACCGGCCAACAGATAGAAGTAATAGGTCACCGCCCGCCAGATCAAAATCGCCGCCGCGGCGGTGGATTTGCCCACCATGGGCGCCAGCAAGGCCGCCGACGTCAGTTCCGCCGCGCCGGCACCACCCGGTAACAGGCTGAATTGCCCTGCCGTCAAAGACAGCATCTGGATCAGGAAGCTCCAGGCCCACTGCACATCGCCGCCCAGCCCGCGTAGCGCCAGGTACAGCACGCTGTAACGCAATAGCCAATGCAGACTGGTCAGCGCGAACACTGCCACCAGTGTGTGCCAAGGCAGTTTCAGCGTGTCACTGAATGCCGCTAGAAAATGCAGCAGCCGGCGTGCCCAGCGCCGCCGTGTCGTGGCCCGAACCTTTAGGGCCTTGAGTGCCAGGCCTATCAGGCGAATCAGGCGCCGATGAAATCGCACCATGAGCAGGCAACTGACAACGCCCCCGGTCATCGATACGGCGCTGAGCCCCAGCAACCATTCCAGGCGTGGATTGAGGCTGTGGAACAGCGCGTACAACGCGATCCCCACCAGTGCACAAAGAAAAAACAGCAAGTCGCTCAACTGGTCCATGGCGAATACCGCGCTGCCGTGGGCCGGGCGTATACCGTGGCGTGCCAGCAAGGCCATCAAGGTCAGCGGCCCACCGCTGCCACCGGGTGTGGCGCACATGGCGAACTCAGTCGAGATCACCACCCCAAGGCATTTAAGTCGCCCCAACCGGCCACGGTGCATGCCCAGCAATAAGCGGATGCGCAGGCTGTTGATCAGCCAGCACAGGACAATCATGACAAACATCAGCAACAGCAGCGGCAAGGGGAATTGCCGAAGGCGCGTTATGGTTTCGCTGCCCCCCAATCCCACGGGAATCACCAGCGCGACCAGCAGGGCGAGCAACAGCCAGATCAATCGGCTCACGGCTGCATCGCCAGCCACGCGGCCTTGGTCAGTGGGGTGCGTCCGGCGTTCAACAGGCGTTGCAGGGTGTCCAGCCAATAACGGCGGGAAAACTCATGGCGCATGTCCACCGGGTGTAACCCCAGGCGAATGACCGGGGCTGTTTGCCAGTGTTGCTCACGTCGGTCGCTGAGGACTTTGGACAAGCCACGGCGCCAGGCGCTGCGCGCGCTCCACACCAGCCCCGGCGCATTGAGCGCGGTGAAGTCGGGCAGGCGATACAGGTGCTGCGGGTCGCTGGTGTAGCTCAGGGGTAATTGGCGTAGTGCCTGGCGAGTGCCCTGGCTCATCAGCCAGGCAGGGGCGACGAAACCCTGCAGCGGCCAGCCATTGCGTCGGAACACCTCGATGCCATCGGTAATACGCTGCAAGGCCTGGACCTGGGACAGTTGGTAGAACTCGCCTTCATGGGTATAGACCCGGCGCATGAACCACTCTTTTGGCGAGCGCGGTGGCGGTTGATCGTCGCAATGGTAGTAGCCGTGCAACGTCAGTTCATCGCCCTTGGCGACGCGGGTGTCGAGCAACCGTCGGAAATCAGTGTGGGCGGCCAGGGCGTCACGATGATGAAAGTCCGGCACCACCAGCCAGGTCATCGGCACGGCGCCCAAGGCGTCGACAGCTTCGACGAATGGGCGATAGTCGGTCCAGGTGTGCGGTGCGACATCGTGCAGCACCAGTAAAACCGAGCGCTCAACCATGGGCGAGCATCGGTTTGTGGCGGCCCAGCACCGCGTAGTAATGACCCAGCAGGCTATCGACCACCGTGTCCCAGGCGTAATGCTGTTCGACATGGCGTCGTGCCTGCTCCCCCAGGCGCCGACTATCGGTGCCGAACAACTCGCGCACGGCATCGGCCATCGCTTTGGGGTGGTTGGGCGCGCAGAGCAGGCCGCAGCGCTCGTCGACAATCTCAGTGAACGCACCGGCCGCCACGGCAACGACCGGGATACCGCAGGCCATGGCCTCCAGGATCACCAGGCCGAAGGTTTCCTGGTCTCCGGCATGCAGCAGCGCGTCGGCACTGGCCATCAACCGGGCGACATGGAGGGCGGGGCGGAACCCATCGATCACCGTGACGTTGTCCGGTACGCTGGCCGGCATGCCAGAGCCCACTAACAGTAAGTGGTAGCCATCCCCCAGGCGCTTCATGCACTTGAGCAGCACCGGCAGGTTTTTTTCCTTGGAACCTCGCCCGGCGAAGATCAGCAGGCGGGTGTCTTCATCAATCCCCAGTTCGGCGCGCAAGCCGGGGTCGCGCACGGCCGGCGTGAAGGTCTGCAGGTCGACACCCAGCGGCTGCACGAACACATTCCTGACCCCAAGCCCGATGAGCTTGTCGGCCATCACTTGGCTCGGCGCCAATACCCGATCGAAATTGCCGTAGAGCTTGCTGACATACGCCTCGACATTAGGGGTAAACCAAGGCCCCATGCGGTTGCTCACCAGCAGCGGTAAATCGGAATGGTAGAAGCCGATGACCGGCACATCCAGCTGGCGCCGCGCATCCAGTGCCGCCCAGGCGGTCAGGTAGGGATCGCCAACTTCGATCAGATCGGGCTGTAAGTCATGCAGGACATTTCGCCAGGGCGCGAGCCGAAGGGGGAAGCGATAGCCTTTGCCGAAGGGCAGGGCAGGCGCCGGCACCTTGAAGATCCCATCCTGTTCGCTCAAGTGCGCGCCGGGGATCAACAGGCTGTGGCGAATGCCGGGCTTGAGCGCCAGACGCCGATGCTTGGCGTCGAGATAAGTGCGTACGCCACCGCTGGCAGGGGCGTAGAACATGGTTATGTCCGCAATGTGCACGATGAACATCCCTCCTATCCGTTGCTCTCCTAACGTGGACCTGAGGTAAGGATAGATGTTCGATCGAGATTGGGGATGCACGGTGCGATCGAGTTTGAACAGCGTCAGTGTGGGAGCGGGTTCACTCGCGATAGCCGTGGTTCAGTCAATACGTCACCGACTGATGCTGCGCTATCGCGAGCGAGAGGGCTGCCTGTCAGATGCGGAAACTACCCACCAGTTGCTTCAGCCGTGCCGCCTGCTGTTCCAGGTCCGAGCACGCGCGCAGGGTTGATTGCAGGTTTTCCACGCCTTCCTGGTTAAGCGTATTGATCTCGGTGATGTCCATGTTGATCGACTCCACGACCGACGTCTGCTCCTCGGTGGCGGTGGCGACGGACTGGTTCATCCCGTCGATCTCACCGATGCGCTGGGTCACGCTGTTCAAGCGTTCGCCGGCCAGGTTGGCGATTTCCACACTGTCGAGGCTGTGGCGCTGGCTTTCGCTCATGGTGCTGACCGAGTCTCGGGCGCCGATTTGCAGCTCCTCGATCATGGTCTGCACCTGCTGCGCCGACTCTTGGGTGCGATGCGCGAGGTTGCGCACCTCATCGGCGACCACCGCAAACCCGCGTCCGGCTTCCCCGGCACGCGCCGCTTCAATGGCGGCGTTGAGTGCCAGCAGGTTGGTTTGCTGGGAAATACTGGTGATTACCTCAAGAATCTGGCCGATATTCACCGTCTTGCTGTTAAGTGCTTCGATATTGCTGCTTGAAGTGCTGATCATCGCGGACAGCTGGGTCATCGCCTTGATGTTGCGATCAACCACCTGTTGACCGTCTTCGGCCAACTGCCGCGCATCGCTGGCCTGGTTGGATGCTTGCGCAGCGTTGCGGGCGATTTCCTGGGCCGCGGCCCCTAGCTCGTTGATGGCGGCGGCAACGCTGTTGGTACGGTTGGCCTGCTCGTCGGAGTTGACCATTGACGAGTTGGAGGCGCTGACCACCCGCAGGGCCACTTCGTTGACGTGCTCGGTGGCCGAGGACACTTCGCGAATCGATGTATGAATGCGTTCCACGAAGCGGTTGAACGCATTCCCCAGGATGCCGAACTCGTCGTGGTTCTGGATGGTCAGCCGGCGGGTCAGGTCACCCTCACCGTCGGCGATGTCCTGCATGGCACGGGTCATCACGTGCAGCGGTTGCATCAAGACGCGAATCAGCATGCCCAGCAGGGCGATGATGATCACCACGGCAATGACGGTAGCGATGACGGCCGAGGTACGGAATTCGCTGAGCATGGCGAAGGATTTGTCTTTATCCACCGAAATACCCAGGTACCAGTTCACCGATGGCAGCCCTTTGATTGGCGTGAAGGTCACGATGTTGTCTTTGCCATTGGCTTGGACCTCACTGAAATCACCGCTGATTTTGGGTGTGTGTGTCGGGTAGACGTCCGCCAGGGTCTTCATCACCAGGTTTTTGTCCGGGTGCACCAACACTTTGCCGTCGGCGCTGACCAGGAACGCATAGCCCATGCCGCCGAAGTTCAAGGCTGCGATGTTGTCCACCAGGGTTTGCAGGCTCAGGTCGCCGCCGACCACGCCGATGCTCTGGCTGCCCTTGGCGCTGGGGGTGGCGATGGAGATGATCAATTGCCCGGTTGCGGCATCGATGTAGGGTTCGGTCAGGGTCGAACCGTTGCTGTTCTGGGCGCCTTTGTACCAGGGGCGAACGCGCGGGTCGAAGCCGTCCGGCATCTTGGTGTCGGGACGGATGGTGAAGGCGCCTTTGCTGTCGCCCACGTAGGTCGCCATGAATGCAGAGGTCAGGGCTTTCTGTTCCAGCAGGCTGGCAACCACGCTTGGTTCGGGATTGATGGCGATGTTTTGCGCAGCGTTTTCCACCAACGCAATGCGCCCGGTGAGCCAGGTTTGAATGTTGTTGGCGGTGACATCGCCCATTTCATGCAGGTAGTTATTCAGGTCGTCGCGAATCGCGTTGCGTTGCAGGTAGTCGTTGTAGAGGGTAAACAGCGCGAAGGCGGCAATGACGATAAGGGAGGCTGCAAGCAGGATTTTATGGCTGAAACGCAGATTTTTATTCATGGCTTGAAGGGTCCGCTAAGGTCTTTATATCCGAAGCGCGTCCTTGTGGGAGGCGCAAAATGGCAGTGTCAAAAAAGGTGTGATACTTCTTGGCGATAGCTCTGTGGGTCCCTGTAGGAACTATCTGACCTATTTTTAGACTTTGTGGGTCTCACATCTGTCTGTATCGACTGGCGGCACGAAAGATTAACCATAGGTGACGAAATGCCTGATTCCTCGCAACTCCTTATTGGTGCCGGTCCCGACGACCAGCCCATCGCCCAGGCCATGCGCCTGGCCAACCGCCACGGGTTGATTGCTGGCGCCACCGGCACGGGCAAGACCGTCACGCTGCAACGCCTGGCCGAGGCGTTCAGTGATGCGGGCGTGGCGGTATTTGCCGCCGATATAAAGGGTGACCTCTGTGGCCTGGGCGCTGCGGCGAACCCGCAGGGCAAGGTGGCCGAACGCATCGCCGGCATGCCCTTTCTTCATTACACGAGCAAAGCGTATCCGGTCACGCTGTGGGACATTCATGGCCAGTCTGGTCATCCCTTGCGCACCACGATCAGCGAAATGGGCCCGCTGTTGCTCGGCAGCCTGCTGGAGTTGACGGACAGCCAGCAGTCGGCGCTCTACGCGGCATTCAAGGTGGCAGATCGCGAAGGCCTGTTGCTGCTGGACCTCAAGGACCTCAAGGCACTGCTCAACCACCTGCGCTATCACCCGGAACTGCTGGGGGAAGATGCCGCGCTGATGACCACGGGTTCCAGCCAGGCATTGTTGCGGCGCCTGGCGGTGCTGGAGCAGCAGGGGGCCGAAGCCTTGTTTGGCGAGCCGGCCCTGCAGCTTGAGGATATTTTGCAGCCTGCCAGCGACGGACGCGGACGCATCCACTTGCTGGACGCCAGCCGCCTGGTGCATGACGCGCCGAAGGTCTATGCGACCTTTCTGCTGTGGCTGCTCGCTGAGTTGTTTGAGCAGCTGCCGGAGCGCGGCGATGCGGACAAACCGCTGCTGGCGCTGTTTTTTGACGAGGCCCACTTATTATTCGCCGACACGCCCAAGGCCTTGCAGGACCGCCTGGAACAAGTGGTTCGATTGATTCGCTCCAAGGGGGTGGGGGTGTATTTCGTCACCCAATCCCCTGGCGATTTGCCTGATGCGGTGCTGGCGCAACTGGGCCTGCGTATCCAGCATGGGTTGCGTGCGTTCACCACTAAGGAGCAGAAATCCCTGCGAGCGGTGGCGGACGGCTTTCGCCCCAACCCGGCGTTCGATGCCTTGGCGGTCCTGACGGAGTTGGGTACGGGCGAGGCATTGGTGGGCACCTTGCAGGAAAAAGGCACACCGGAAGTCGTCCAGCGCGTGTTGGTCGCACCGCCACAATCGCGGATCGGGCCGCTCAGTGACGGTGAACGTGCCGCCTTGGTCGCCAGTTCGCCGTTGCAAGGCCGTTATGACAAGCCGATTGATCGAGAGTCGGCCTATGAAGTACTGATGGCGCGCAAGGAATTGGGGCCTGCCGAGGCGTCCACGCCTGCAGCCCAGGAGCCGAGCTTTACCGATAAGGCCGGTGCGTTCCTGGGGACTGCGGCGGGCAAGGCGCTCAAGTCCGCCATGCAGCAAGCCGCCAATCAGATGGGGCGGCAATTGGTGCGGGGCTTGTTGGGGTCTTTACTGGGGGGGAGCAAGCGCAAATAACGGATCAGGGCTTGGGCTTGGCATGCGCGGCCAGGCGCTCCAGTGCCGCGCGCAAGCCCGGGTCGCTGATGCCGTCGGCCGTGGCTTGAATGGTCTCGGCCGCGTTCACCGATAAATTGATTGTGTGCCCGACCGCGCCTTGCTGCACGGTTGGCGGTTGCACCTTGAACTGGATCCGCGTCAGGCTGGCGAACTCATCGAAGGCCATCAATTGCCGTTGCAGGCGTTTTTGCTGATAGCGCAGGCGTGTCGCCCAATGGCCATCTGTGACAATTAGCAGCAGGTTGCCTTCGCGCCAGGAGGCCACATGACAGTGTTCCCGCGCGGCAGGTTGCAGTTGGGTTTCAAGCAGGCGTTGCAAATGGCCCAAGCGTTGCGCATGGCCAAAGATGGCTTTCAACGGCTTGGCTTCGCGAAGCAACACGCTGGGCGCGCGGGCTGTAAGAGGGCGAAATGCCATGATCAGACACCTAAAGTAACAGAGCGGCCATCTTAGCAGAATCCGCCCAGGCACCCCCAGGCAATGCATTGGCGAGGCTTTACCCGTGAAATCAATAGATAACTTCTGGGCTCCATGGGTTGAAGTTCCAGCAAAAGCCCTTATTTTAAACAAGCCCTCTCACAGCACCATGCCAGCATCGGGGAACAACGCCACTTTCCTCACCCACGATTCCGGGTAGAATGCGCGTTCGCATGCGGCCGTGAGGGCTGCTCGGGCCACTCACGGTGCGCCCTCCATCCCTATGTGTGGAAGAACCTGCCGATATGTTTGCGCCTTTGTTAAAGAAACTTTTTGGAAGCAAGAATGAGCGCGAAGTCAAACGCATGCTCAAGACGGTGCAGCTGGTCAATGCCTTCGAAGAGCAGATGGTTGCCCTTTCGGACGAGCAATTGCGCGCCAAGACCGAAGAGTTCAAGGCCCGCATAGCCAAAGGTGAAACCCTCGACAAGCTGCTCCCCGAAGCCTTTGCGGTTGCCCGTGAAGCCGGTAAGCGCGTCATGGGCATGCGCCACTTCGACGTCCAGTTGATCGGCGGCATGACCTTGCATGAAGGCATGATTGCCGAAATGCGTACCGGTGAAGGCAAGACCCTGGTGGCGACCCTGGGTGTTTACCTCAACGCACTGTCAGGCAAGGGCGTGCATGTTGTGACGGTGAACGACTACCTGGCCCGCCGGGACGCCAACTGGATGCGCCCGCTGTATGAATTCCTCGGCCTGACCGTCGGTGTCGTGACGCCGTTCCAACCGCCGGAAGAAAAACGCGCGGCCTACGCTGCCGACATCACCTACGGTACCAACAACGAATTCGGCTTCGACTACCTGCGCGACAACATGGCGTTCAGCATGGAAGAAAAATTCCAGCGTGAACTCAACTTTGCCGTCATCGACGAAGTCGACTCCATCCTCATCGACGAAGCCCGTACCCCGCTGATCATCTCCGGCCAGGCCGAAGACAGCTCGCGCCTGTACACCGAGATCAACAAGTTGATCCCGCGCCTGGAGCAGCACATCGAGGAAGTGGAAGGCGTGGTGACCAAAGAAGGTCACTTCACCATCGACGAGAAGACCCGCCAGGTCGAACTCAACGAAGCCGGCCACCAGTTCGTCGAAGACATGCTGACCCAGATCGGCCTGCTGGCCGAGGGCGAAAGCCTGTACTCGGCACACAACCTGGGCCTGTTGACCCACGTGTATGCTGGCCTGCGCGCCCACAAGCTGTTCCATCGCAACGTCGAATACATCGTCCAGGACGGCCAGGTCGTACTGGTTGACGAACACACCGGCCGTACCATGCCGGGTCGTCGTCTGTCCGAAGGCCTGCACCAGGCCATCGAAGCCAAGGAAATGCTCAACATCCAGGCTGAAAGCCAGACGTTGGCGTCCACGACTTTCCAGAACTACTTCCGTCTGTACAACAAGCTGTCCGGCATGACCGGTACCGCCGACACCGAAGCGTTCGAGTTCCACCAGATCTACGGTCTGTCGGTGGTGGTCATTCCGCCGAACAAGCCATTGGCGCGTAAAGACTTCAACGACCTGGTGTTCCTGACCGCCGAAGAGAAATACGCGGCGATCATCAATGACATCAAGGACGGCATGGCCCAGGGTCGTCCTATCCTGGTGGGTACCGCCACCATCGAGACTTCCGAGCATGTGTCCAACCTGCTCAACAAGGAAGGCATCGAGCACAAGGTCCTCAACGCCAAGTTCCACGAAAAAGAAGCCGAGATCATCGCCCAGGCCGGCCGCCCAGGCGCGCTGACCATCGCCACCAACATGGCCGGTCGTGGTACCGACATCCTGTTGGGCGGCAACTGGGAAGTGGAAGTCGCGTCCCTGGACAACCCGACCCCTGAGCAGATCGCCCAGATCAAGGCCGACTGGCAGAAACGCCACCAGGCGGTGCTGGAGTCCGGTGGCCTGCAGGTGATCGCTTCCGAGCGCCACGAGTCGCGCCGTATCGACAACCAGCTGCGTGGTCGTGCCGGTCGTCAGGGTGACGCCGGTTCCAGCCGTTTCTACCTGTCGCTGGAAGACAGCCTGATGCGTATCTTCGCCTCGGATCGGGTGAAGAACTTCATGAAGGCCCTGGGCATGCAGTCCGGTGAAGCGATCGAGCACCGCATGGTGACCAACGCCATCGAGAAGGCCCAGCGCAAGGTAGAAGGTCGTAACTTCGACATTCGTAAGCAACTGCTCGAGTTCGATGACGTCAACAACGAACAGCGTAAAGTGATCTATCACATGCGTAACACGTTGCTGGCCGCCGACAACATTGGCGAGACCATTGCCGATTTCCGCCAGGACGTGCTCAACGCCACCGTCAGCGCGCACATTCCGCCACAGTCCCTGCCTGAGCAGTGGGATGTTGCCGGTCTGGAAGCTGCGTTGAAGAGCGACTTCGGTGTTGACTTGCCGGTCCAGCAATGGCTCGACGAAGACGACCACCTGTACGAGGAAACCCTGCGCGAGAAGCTCATGACCGAGCTGCTGGCCGCGTACAACGAGAAAGAAGAGCAGGCGAGCGCCGAAGCCCTGCGTACTTTCGAAAAACAAATCGTACTGCGCGTACTGGATGACCTGTGGAAAGACCACCTGTCGACCATGGACCACCTGCGTCATGGCATCCACCTGCGTGGCTATGCCCAGAAGAACCCTAAGCAGGAGTACAAGCGCGAGTCGTTCACGCTGTTCTCCGAGCTGCTGGATTCGATCAAGCGCGATTCGATTCGCGTGTTGTCCCACGTCCAGGTGCGTCGCGAAGATCCTGTCGAGGAAGAAGCTCGCCTGCGCCAGGAAGCGGAGGCCTTGGCTGCGCGCATGCAATTCCAGCATGACGAAGCGCCAGGTCTCGAGGCTCCTGAGGTGTTGGGCGAGGAGGTCGATGTGGCCCTGGCCCAGACCCCCGTGCGCAACGAGCAGAAGCTGGGCCGTAACGAGCTGTGCTGGTGCGGTTCGGGCAAGAAGTACAAACACTGCCACGGCGAAATCAACTAAGATTTTCGCCTGACGCTGCAACACCCCGCGCCGCGACCGGCATCAGCCGTCGCGGCGTTTTGCCATTAATTCCTACCGTCGAACGCGACGGCACAGACATCACCTATTTTTAAGGAGCGCATTCATGGCTGTTGGTCTTGGTCCTTTGCCCACTTTGCACCCGGTTGCCGGTTTTGAACTCGGTATCGCTTCGGCCGGCATCAAACGCCCGGGGCGCAAGGATGTGGTGGTGATGCGCTGTGCCGAAGGCTCGACCGTCGCTGGTGTGTTCACCCTCAACGCCTTCTGCGCCGCGCCGGTGATCCTGGCCAAGCAGCGCGTGGCCGGCCCGATTCGTTACCTGTTGACCAACACCGGCAATGCCAACGCCGGCACCGGTGAACCTGGCCTGGTCGCCGCCGCCCGCACTTGCGCCAAGCTGGCGCAACTGACCGGCGTGGACGCCAGCCAGGTACTGCCGTACTCCACCGGCGTGATCGGCGAGCCGCTGCCCGTGGAAAAAATCGAAGCGGCCCTGCAAGCCGCGTTGGATGACCTGTCTGTGGATAACTGGGCGGCCGCCGCCACTGGCATCATGACCACCGACACCCTGCCCAAAGGTGCGAGCCGCCAATTCGTGCACGAAGGCGTGACGGTCACCGTGACCGGCATCAGCAAAGGTGCGGGCATGATTCGCCCGAACATGGCCACCATGCTCGGCTACATTGCCACCGACGCCAAAGTTTCCCGCGATGTGCTGCAACGCCTGATCCTGGATGGCGCCAACAAGTCGTTCAACCGCATCACCATTGATGGCGATACCTCCACCAACGATTGCTGCATGCTGATCGCCACTGGCCAAGCCAACCTGCCGCAAATCACCGAAGCCAACGGGCCGCTGTTTACTGCATTGAAGCAGGCGGTGTTCGAAGTGTGCATGGACGTGGCCCAGGCCATCGTGCGTGACGGCGAAGGCGCAACCAAGTTCGTCACGGTTGAAGTCAACGGCGGCGGCAACCACCAGGAATGCCTGGATGTCGGTTATACCGTGGCCCATTCGCCACTGATCAAGACTGCACTGTTCGCCTCCGACCCGAACTGGGGGCGTATCCTCGCCGCCGTCGGTCGTGCCGGCGTGCCGGACCTGGATGTGAGCAAGATCGACGTGTTCCTCGGCGACGTATGCATCGCCAGCGGTGGCGCGCGCGCCGAGACCTACACCGAAGCCCAGGGCTCGGCGGTGATGCAGCAGGAAGAAATCACCATCCGCATCGAACTGGGGCGTGGTAACTGCAGCGAAACCATCTGGACCACCGACCTGTCCCACGAATACGTGAAGATCAATGCGGAATACCGCACCTGAAAACGAACGTTACCTTGTAGGCGCGAGCTTGCTCGTGAAGAACGTCAACGATAACGCGGACATTCTGGATGCACGCGGTGCCTGGGCGTTTTTCGCGAGTAGGCTCGCTCCTGCAAAGGGCAGCTCAAAGCTTGTAAGGGAGACAGTGGCGTGAAACGAGTGCATGTAGCAGCAGCGGTGATCCGCGGCGTCGATGGCAGGATCCTGCTGGCGCGCCGCGCCGATACCCAGCATCAGGGCGGTCTCTGGGAGTTTCCTGGCGGCAAGGTGGAGGCCGACGAGTCGGTCGCCACCGCGCTGTCCCGCGAGTTGCAGGAAGAGCTGGGTATCCAGGTCACCACGGCGCGGCCACTGATCAAGGTGCAGCATGACTACCCGGACAAGCAGGTGTTGCTGGATGTCTGGGAAGTCTCGGCCTTTACCGGCGAGCCCCATGGTGCTGAAGGGCAGCCGCTGGCGTGGGTGGCCCAACGGGATTTGCTCAACTATGAGTTTCCGGCAGCCAATGCGCCGATCGTTGCCGCCGCACGCCTGCCCGCCGAATACCTGATCACCCCGGGCGAGCTGGAAACTCCGACATTGTTGCGTGGTATCCAGAAAGCCATTGCCGGTGGCGTCAAACTGGTTCAGTTGCGTGCCCCCAACGGTTATGACCCCAAGTACCGTGACCTTGCGGTGGACGCAGTGGGGCTGTGCGCCGGTAAGGCGCAGTTGATGCTCAAGGGGCCGTTTGAATGGCTGGGGGATTTTCCGGCGGCCGGCTGGCACATGACCGCCGCGCAACTGCGCAAATACGCGAGCAAGGGCCGCCCGCTGCCCAAGGATCGTTGGCTGGCGGCTTCCTGCCACAACGCCGAAGAACTGGCGCTGGCGGAAATGATGGACGTGGATTTTGTCACGCTGTCGCCCGTGCAGCCGACCCAGACCCATCCTGATGCCCAACCGTTGGGCTGGGAACTGGCGGCAGAGTTGATCCGTGGGTTCAGCAAACCGGTGTTTCTGTTAGGCGGGGTTGGGCCTGCGCAGCGGGAGCAGGCGTGGGAAGCCGGCGCTCAAGGTGTCGCAGGGATTCGGGCGTTCTGGCCTGAGCTTTGATGGTGCTCTGAAGGGCCCTATCGGGGGCAAGCCCCCTCCCACATTCGACCGAGTTCCAACTTTGGAATGTGATCAACATGTGGGAGGGGGCACCCCCGATGAGGCCCAATCAGTCACCGAATCATCATCAGTGCGGCTTCGCCGCCGCCTGCCACAACACTTCTGCAACACCCTGGCGCTTGGCAATCACCCGCGCCGCCACAAACAGCAAATCCGACAGCCGATTGATATACGCCAACCCCACCCCTTCCAACGGCTCTACAGCATTCAGATGCTGACAGCGCCGCTCGGCACTGCGCGCCAGGCTGCGGCATACATGGGCCTGGGCAATCAGCGCTGAACCACCAGGCAAGATAAAGTTTTCCAGCGGTCCGACTTCCTCGTTCCAGCGATCAATCGCTGCTTCCAGCCGATCAACTTCCGCCGCATTCAGTGCCTTGTACTCCGGCATCGCCAACTCGCCGCCCAGATCGAACAATCGATGCTGGCAAGGCGTAAGCACCTCGATCACGTCTTGTAAGCCTGGATGCTGCCCGCCGAGTGCTTCGAGATACGCCAGCAGCAACCCCAACTGACTGTTCAGCGTATCGACTTCGCCAATGGCTTCCACCCGTGGGTGGTCCTTGGGCACGCGGCGACCGTCGCCGAGGCCGGTTTCACCCTGGTCGCCGGTACGGGTGTAAATCTTCGACAGGCGAAAGCCCATGGTCAGTGCTCCAGTTGGGTAAGTTCAGCGGGGGACAATTGGCTGCCCGCCAGGGGCAGGCGCAAGGTGAAGCAGGTACCTTGGCCCAAGGTGGAGTGCACCTCCATCTGGCCCTTATGGTTGTTGGTGATGATGAAGTACGACACCGACAGCCCAAGCCCGGTGCCCTGGCCGATCTCCTTGGTGGTGAAGAATGGCTCGAACGTGCGTTTGCGCACGTTTTCGCTCATGCCGATACCGTTGTCTTCCACCTGGATTTCGGCCCAGGGCGGATTAAGCCGAGTGCGCAGGATGATGCGTCCCGGCTCGCGATCGTCCCCGCGCAGGTGAATGGCCTGGGCTGCGTTTTTCAGCAGGTTGAGCAACACCTGCTCCAGCTCGTTGGCGGTGCCGGGCACCGGGCCCAGTTGCGGGTCGAATTGGCGGATGATCGCCTGGCCCTTGAAGTCGAAGCCGATGGCGAGGTCGAAGTCATTACCGGCAATTTCCACGGCCTGGTCGATCAGGGCCGGCAAGTCGCAAGGCGCCATTTGCCGATTGCTGCGGCGGCTGAAACTGAGCATATGGGTCACGATCTTCGCCGCCCGCGCGCCGGCTTGCTGGATGCCGTCGAGCAGCTGCGGCACTTCGCGGCTTTGCAGGTAGCGGTTGACCGTGTCCAGGTCGATGCCAACCTGCTCGGCCTGTTCCAGGTTCTTGGGCAGGTCGGGCGACAAGCGGCGGCGGATGTTTTGCACGTTATGCAGGATCGCTCCCAGCGGGTTGTTGATCTCATGGGCCATGCCGGCCGCGAGCCCGCCGACGGAAAGCATTTTTTCCGACTGCACCATCATTTCTTCCAGGGACAGGCGCTGGGTGATGTCATCGATGCGGATCACCACGCCGCGCCCGGCACCGCCCGTCAGCGGGTAGAAGGTCAGGGCGTAATGCTTGGGCTCATCGTCCTTGATCCAGGTGACCCGCTCGATGCGTTCCACCGTGTGTTGCTCGACGGTAGCCTTGATTTGCGGCAGGTATGGCTTGAGGGGTTGGAAGGCGAGGTAGATCGGCTGGTTCAAGGCTTCGTCGAGGCGCGTACCGGAAAGCGCGCTGGCTTCCTGGTTCCACTGGGTGACATAGAGCTGCTCATCCAGGGCGATCAGCGCCGACGGCATGGAGTCGATGATACTGTTCAGGTAATTCTGGAAACCGGTGAGTTTTTTCTCGATCTTGCTGCGCACCTGGACTTCCAGTTCCAGCTTGCGGTTGGTGTGGCGCGTCTCCTCGGCCAGGCCCTGGGCCTGGGAATAGGCGGCCTGGGAGTCGTCCCGCGCGCGCTTGAGCTGCTGTTCGCGGGCTTCGATACGCGACAGCATGGTATTGAAGGCCTCGGCCAGGCTGCCGATTTCATCGCGGTTGCCGCGGCCGGCGCGCAGGGCGTAGTTCTCTTCGCGGGTGACCTGGCGGGACAGCTCTTCCAGCTCATGGATGGGGCGCGTGATCAAGCGTTTGATCTGCCGGGCGATGACCAGCCACAGCAGTACGCTGAAAATCAGGATACCCAGGCTGGCGGTCAGCGTACCGGTGTAGAACGCCACCGGCAGCTCACTGCTGGCCACCAGCAGCAAATGCCCGGATGGCTGGCCCGCGCGAGGCAGGGTGATCACCTGGTTGCTGCGGAATTCAGTGACCCGCCAGGCCTCGATATGCCGGTAGCTGTCCGGCAAGTGCAGGCGGTCGCCATGTTGCATCTGCGCCAGGCGGTTGCCTTCGCCGTCGTACAGTGCGGCGGCGCGCAGCGGCGAATAGCTGGTCAGTTCATTGAGCAGGGCGTCGGCCTTGGCTGGAGATTCCAGGGCTTCGGCGGCGAGTGCCGGGTTGGACACCAGCCGACCGATGGCCTGCAAGGCCTGGGGCGCCATGCTTTCCTGGGAAATCCAGTAGGCGGCGCTGATAAAGGTCAGGTTGGCCACCAGCAATACAGTGGTCAGCAGCACCAGTAGGGCGGCCAGCAGCTTTTGCCCCACCGGGAGATTTTCGAGACGCTGGCGCAGTGGCATCAGTTTTCCACAGGTAATAGACAAGTGGGCAGGGTAGCGCGTGCCTCAGTCGCTGGGCAATCCGCGTGCAATCAACTGCTCGACCAGGCGCATCTGCACCTGTTGCAAGTGCGGCAGGACCAATTGATGACGGTTGGCCGCCTGGCACGCATAGCCCAGCAGGTAGCTGATTTCGGTGCGCCGCGCGTTGGCCACGTCCTGGTACATCGAGGAGTAATTGGCGGCCGTGGCCTGGATCACTCGCTCTACCTCACTGTGCAGATCTTGCGCGGCGGCAGGCTGGCCGCAGCATTCGAGCAGCTCGCTCAGTTCGGCGCACAGGGTCGCGACTTCACACTGATGTGCCTGCAGGCCGCCATTTCGGCATTGGTACAGCACCGTCAGCGGGTTGATCGCGCAATTGAGCGCGAGTTTGCGCCACAGGCGGGTGAGGATGTCGGTGCTCCATTCGTGGGGGATGCCCGCAGCTTGCAGGTCATCCAGCCATAGCGGTGGAGTGGGGTGCTGAGCGTCGCCCAGCCAGGTGTAGCCATGCCCGGCGAATACCACGCGCCAGTCGCCGTCGCGAAACGCGCCTTCGGTGCTGGAGGCGAAGATGCAGCGCGCCTGGGGCAGTTGCGCCGCGACGGCGTCCTGGCTGCCCAGGCCGTTTTGCAAGAGGATCAGTTCGGCGTCCGGTACCAGTCGATGCTGCAACCGGGCGATGGCACCCTGGGCGTCGTAGGCTTTGCACGCCACCAGCAGACGATGAATCGGGCCGGGGCTGTCAGGTGTTTCGCCGATCACAGGGTAGGTGTGTGCTACGCCTTGCTCCACCAGGGTCAGCCCTGGCCCCGCCTGGTAGCTGGCCAGGCGCGCCTCATCGCGCAGGATCAGCCTCACGGGCACGCCGGCGCGCGTCAGGCGGGTGGCCCAGAGTGTGCCGAGGCTGCCGGCGCCGAGAATGTGCCAAGGGGTCGACATCAGTTTGTGCTCCGTAGGGGCGCCCACGGTGAATGGGGCGAAAGAACCGCTATAATGCCCCGGCATTTTAGCTCGGCGCGCTCCATCTTTACTGAGCCCGCCCTTTATATTGGAGAAATGACATGCCTTCGTTCGACGTGGTATCCGAACTGGACAAACACGAAGTCACCAACGCCGTCGAGAACGCCGTCAAGGAACTGGACCGCCGCTATGACTTGAAAG
This sequence comes from Pseudomonas sp. MPR-R2A5, assembly GCF_058793055.1. Taxonomy (NCBI): domain Bacteria; kingdom Pseudomonadati; phylum Pseudomonadota; class Gammaproteobacteria; order Pseudomonadales; family Pseudomonadaceae; genus Pseudomonas; species Pseudomonas sp. MPR-R2A5. Next base: position 61,360 of record NZ_JBXAFK010000019.1, on the reverse strand, counting down.
GCAAGGGCAGCTTCGAATTCAAGGAAAAGGAACTGACTGTCAACTTGACCGCTGAAGCCGATTTCCAGCTGGAAGCGATGATCGAGATCCTCAAGCTGGCCCTGGTCAAGCGCAAGATCGACGTGCAGTGCCTTGAAGTCAAGGACGCCTACGCCTCCGGCAAGCTGATGAAGCAGGAAGCCGTGCTCAAGGAAGGCATCGACAAGGAGCTGGCGAAGAAGATCGTCGCCCATATCAAGGATGCCAAGCTGAAAGTCCAGGCTGCCATCCAGGGTGAGCAGGTACGTGTCACCGGCAAGAAGCGTGACGACCTGCAAGAGGCAATCGCGGCCCTGCGCGCCAAGACATTCGACATGCCGCTGCAGTTCAATAACTTCCGCGACTGATGGCACTTCGGGGAACCTGCGGGCGTTTTCGACGTCCCACGCCCCAGAACCCACGCCTGCACTTGAGCCCTACGGGGCTCATTTGTGTTTCTAGGCCGTCAATAAGCCGCACATCCGCCACACAGGAGAAGCTACATGGATTTAAACGCTGAAATGGATCACTTGATCAAGACGTCGCAGTCGTGGATCCCGATGATCATGGAATACGGCAGCCGGGTGTTGCTGGCGGTGATCACCCTGGCCATTGGCTGGTGGCTGATCAACGTATTGACCCACCGCGTGGGCCGCCTGCTGGCCATGCGTAACGCGGACCTGGCGCTGCAGCACTTCATCACCAGCCTTGCGAACATTGCACTGAAAGTCATGCTGATCGTCAGCGTGGCCTCGATGATCGGCGTGGCAACCACCTCGTTCGTCGCGGCTATCGGTGCGGCTACCCTGGCCATCGGCCTGGCATTGCAAGGCAGCCTGGCCAACTTCGCCGGCGGGGTGCTGATTCTGTTGTTCCGTCCGTTCCGTATCGGCGACTGGATCGAAGCCCAGGGCACCGCCGGTACCGTCGACAGCATCCAGATCTTCCACACCGTGCTGCGCACCGGCGACAACAAGACCGTGATCGTGCCGAACGGCATCCTGTCCAATGGCATTATCACCAACACCAACCGTCAGCCGACCCGCAAGGTGGTGTTCGATGTGGGGGTGGACTATGAAGCCGATCTGCAAAAAGCCCGCGAAGTGCTGCTGGATCTGGCGAAAGATCCGCGCGTGCTGGCTGACCCTGCGCCTGTTGCCGTGGTGTCGACCCTGGGTGACAGCTCGATCACTGTTTCTCTGCGTTGCTGGACCAATACCCCGGATTATTGGGATGTAGTGTTCATGCTTAATGAACTGTCCCGTGACCGTTTAAAGGCAGCCGGGATTGATATTCCATTTCCGCAGCGAGTTATACGAGTCATGCAAGAGGCTGCGCCGAAGTAAGCGAAAGCGTCATGTTTAACTTGGCCGAAAGGTCAGGTTAAACGTGTCAGCTTAATCTCGTTAGTTAGCTTGCTAGTTATTTATTCGCTGAAGTAAAACTGCAATAAAAAAGCCGCCCCCCTGGCTAGCAGAGGGGCGGCTTTTTTTGTTTAAGGCCGAAGCCTTAAGTCATCGTTGTAATCAAACGCTTAATTACAAGATGTTCAGCGGGTATTGCGCGATCAGACGCAGTTCGTCGATCGACGCCGAACCGTAGTACACGCCGTCAGACGAACGATAGGTCGCTTGACGGACGCGCAGGCTCAGGTCTTTGGCTGGGCCGCTCTGGATCACGTATTTGGCTTCGATGTCGCGTTCCCACTCTTTACCGTTCGATGTGGTGCCAGTGTTGGCGCCGCTGCCGTTGACGTAACGAGTCATGAAGCTCAGGCCTGGCACGCCGAAGGTGGCCATGTTCAGGTCGTAGCGAGCTTGCCAGGATTTCTCGTCTTCAGCGTTGAAGTCGGAACGGGCGATGGAGTTGGCCAGGAAAATCGTGCCGCCGCCGTCTACGCCGTAACCGTAGTCGCCGTCACCGCTAACTTTCTGGTAGGCGAGGGTAAAGGTGTGAGCGCCGAGGGTATAGGCGCCCTGCAAGCTGTAGGCACGGTTATCCAGCTTGGTGGTGCCGTCTTTTTCTGCGCGTTGCAGGCCGGCGCCGTCGCTTTTGGTGCTGTAGATGTTGAAGTCGACAGCCAGGGACTGATCATCGCTAAGCGCGTGGGTCCAGTTCACGTTGGCGTAGAGTTTCTTCCAGTAGTCTTCCACTTTCGAGTAGTAGAGGCTGGTAGTGAACTCTGGGGTCCAGGAGTACACGCCGCCTACGAAGTTGGCGTCGCGCAGGCCAGTACCGGTACCCGGCTCGGAGCTTGCGATACTGTCCTTGTAGGTGTGGTCCTGGGCAACGATCGAGGTGAAGTGACCGGCTTCCAGTTTCAGGCCCTTGATCTCGTTGCTGGTGAGCGAGATACCTTGTGGCAGTTCTGGCAGGAGGCGGCTGTCATCGGATGCGAATACCGGGGCGGTGGTGTACTGGTCGCCCACTTTCAGGACCGTATCGGAAATACGGAACTTGATGGCTGCGCCACCCTTGGAGTAATCATCCTGCGCACGACCGTCGGAGCCGTTAGGGAACAGGCCGGTACCGGCACGGCCCTTGCCGCTGTCGAGTTTGATGCCCAGCAAACCAATGGCATCGACACCGACACCGATGGTGCCTTGGGTGTAACCCGAGCTGAACAGACCGTGGAAGCCGAGACCGGTTTCTTCGCGACGGCTTTGAGTGCCTGGCGCGTTGTTACGGAAGTCACGGCTGAAGTACAGGGTACGAGTCAGGATACTGGCTGTGCTGTCCTCGATAAAGCCCTTGGAATCGTCCTGGGCGGACGCCATTGCGAACTGCGAGGTGCCTGCTGAAACAGCCAGGGCGATCATGCTCCACTTCATCACGCGCATCGTGATTTGCTCCTTTGGTTTAGGAAGAGTACTGCCGTCCCACCTGTATTTTTATCTGGGCGGCTCTTTCTTTTTTGTGTCGGCGTAAAGTTATATCACGCAGACCGTATTGACGATACTTGTCCAACTATCCTTTCAGCTTCTTTACGAGGCTGTCGTAAATTGCTAGCTCCATGTCGCAAATTCACAGTCCGAATGTAACTGGACTGACAACTTCAATGCTGTTTTCAAACCCTTCAATAGTTTGGAGTCTTCCTTGATTCGCATTGAAACGCTGTTGTTCTTTTCGCGAAACACCTGCTTCCGAACGGGTGTCGTTGCCGACGATATGGGTGTGAATGCAACAAGCGCGCCCAAATCGGTAACTGAATGTCATTTTTTCGTGAAAATCGTTACTGCCCTGTAAAAACCGCATAAGCACGGGCTTTTTACGCCCTTTGGTTTGGTCTTGACGGCCGCGCATGACATCAGTGCGGTGGTACAAAAAACCTGTGCCTGCGCAAAACGTTACCGGTTCACCCCGATGAGTGGGTACTTGGCGGATCTCTTTGAGGCACAAGTGGGTCATTTTGGTGCGTTCCGGTGAGGCCCGTTCTAGCGTAGCTCATATATTCGCTTGCTTCGAAAAGGTGCAGGTTTTTTTGTCGGACCGTGCCGACGCTTCCTGCATTCGCCGTGAAGCCGCGAACAATCAACGGTATGCTGGGTACCTGAACTTGACCTGCCGAACGGAGTGCCCGTGGTGTTCGCCTTAGACCAACGCTTGCAACAAGACACACTGGCCCTCGGGGACTTCCCGCTGTGCCGCCTGCTGCTGTCCAATGACTCGAACTACCCATGGTTCATTCTGGTACCGCGTATCAACGGTATCAGCGAAGTGTTTCAGCTGGATGTCGCAGATCAACGAATCCTATGGGAAGAAACCACGGCCCTGGCGCAGTTGCTCAACGAAGGCTTGATGGCCGACAAGATGAATATTGGTGCGCTGGGCAACGTCGTCAGCCAGTTGCATGTGCATGTGATCGTACGCAGGCGCGATGACGCGGCATGGCCGGCTCCGGTTTGGGGCAAGCATCCGGCGCAGCCGTACACTGAACAACAGGTAGCGGCTATTCGCGCGCGCATGCGTGAGTTGTTGCCTGCCGACTTTATTTTTGCGCAGGACTGAACCATGGATCTGCAAGACCGTGTGACGGACCTGGAAAGCCGCTTGGCCTTCCAGGACGACACCATCGAGACGCTCAACGATATCCTGGTGACCCAGCAGCGCGCGGTTGAACGCCTGCAGCTTCAGATGGCGGCGCTGCTCAAGCGCCAGGAAGAAATGGGCGGCCAGTTCGAAACCTCCGAAGAGGAGGCTCCACCGCCTCACTATTAATTGGCCCACCCTTAATAGTCGCGCATAAAAAACCGCGATCCAGCCTAGCTGGATCGCGGTTTTTTTTTTGCAGCGCGGGCTGAAATCAGCGACGTGGCAGGGCAGCGATCACGTCTTCGGCTTGCAGGCCTTTGTCGCGATTCATGACGGAGAATTCCACACGCTGACCTTCGACCAGAACGCGATGGCCTTCGCCACGGATGGCCCGGAAGTGGACGAAGATATCGTCGCCCGAATCGCGGGAAATAAAGCCGAAGCCTTTGGACGTGTTGAACCACTTGACGGTCCCGGTATCCCGATTGGTCATGTCGTAGTTTTGCGACGCGGCCGCAGGGGACGAACGGTAGAAGCTGATGGCCAGGTGAAGAACGATGGCGACCAGCGCAATGACCAGGCTGAGCAGGATGGCCGGGTGGCCGCCGACTTCAGGCATGGGTGCCAGGAGGGTGAGAGTTTGGACCACAACGGTCAGCACCAACAGCGCACTGACGAGGTTTTGCAGTTGATGACGCATGCCTTTGTTCCAGTACGGAATCACGGGCGCCAGCGTCAGGTTAAGAAGGCCGAACAAGGCCAGGTACAGAGCGTCATGTTGTTGCAGGTAGGGCAGGCTTTCAGGCTGCAGGCTCGGGATAAAGGACAGCAGCAAAGCTGCAACGCCCGTTAGCAGGTGGACGATTTTCAACATTTTGATTAACTCACGTTAAGACGGATCACAAGGAAGAGCTGACTGGCACGGTTCGCTTCTGAACAATGGGAGGCGTTGAGCACGTGCACGGGTATCAGCCTATGCGCTGGCCGAAGAAAATAACGGCAGCGACACGCTGCCTATTTAACAGCAAAGGCTGTGCCTACTCAAATCAAGCATTTCCAGGCATTGCAAGGGGTGTGGCATTTCTGCGTCAAACGCTTGTCCTAGACGTTTGCAGGCTTTTTTATCGCTATCAGGCAAATCGCCTGTCGGGCGCAAAGCCTTGCTTGTCACAGGCCGGTGCGCCCGCGCGGGGCGAATTGCCGCACGTCGCCTGGTGCTGCCGGGCTGCACAAGGTGGGGACTCTTGCTAGAGTGGTCCTGCACCTGATCAATGAATGCTTGTCAATTGAAGGGGATAAACATGGCAATCGATATCGGTATCAGTGAAGAAGATCGTAAATCCATCGTCGATGGGCTTTCGCGACTGCTTTCCGATACCTATGTACTGTACCTGAAGACCCACAATTTCCATTGGAACGTCACGGGCCCCATGTTCCGCACGCTGCACCTGATGTTCGAGGAGCAGTACAACGAGCTGGCGCTGGCGGTGGACTCCATTGCCGAACGTATCCGTGCCCTGGGCTTTCCGGCGCCGGGTGCCTATTCGATCTATGCCCGTCTTTCTTCGATCAAGGAAGAAGAAGGCGTACCGAGCGCAGAAGAGATGATCAAGCAATTGGTTGCGGGCCAGGAAGCGGTCACGCGGACCGCGCGTGGCATTTTTCCGCTGCTCGACAAGGTCAGTGACGAGCCAACGGCCGACTTGTTGACCCAACGCATGCAGGTTCACGAGAAAACCGCGTGGATGCTGCGTTCCCTGCTCGAAAACCAGTAACCATCGACCTCGAGTGGCGTCGTCCCGACGCCGCTCGCGGGTTTCCCCGCGCTTCCTGGCGTTCTCCTACGATGATCGACTCTCCGTCTTCTGGCTGCCCCTGTCTTCCTGCTGTTTTATAGGCCTATCGCCCAATGGGAGAAACCCATGGGCTGTTGTTTGGCAACGGAGTGTCAGGTGTATGTCACGTGGAGCGGTGAGTGGAGTGATGGAAACGGGTGGTTTTCAGAAGATAAAGGTCGATCCCTTCTCCAGGGGGTTCGATATGGGATTGGCCAGGCCGTTGTCCCGATCGGTCAGGCTCAACGGTTTTTCCACCTGTCTGCGGCTCGAGCAGATCTATTGGAATATCCTCACGGAGATTGCCAGGCTCAATGCCTGTTCGGTCAGTGCATTGCTGTCTTACGTCGATCGGGAAGTGCATTTGCGGTATGGAGGCGTAAAGAACTTCAGTGGACTGGTCAGGGTCGTGTGCGTGGTTCACCTGTTAAAAGGCTGCAGCGCACCGTTGAGTCCTGAGTAATCTTGCGGTTCCGTGGCCAGGCCTGCCCCAGGGCGGGCCTGGCTTCGGGCAGAAAGCCGGCTGCGCTGCCTCGATTTACCAGATATAATCCCGCGCTTTGCTGCGAATGCCGGGGCTTGATCCGTTGGGCAGGCGTAGCGCGTAACGATCTGATCGCCGAGACATCTCCATGCCCATGTACGACTATCAATGTGCTTCCTGTGGTCATCAGTTGGAAGCCATTCAAAAGATCAGCGCAGCGCCGTTGGTCGATTGCCCGGCCTGCCAGGCGCCTGAACTCAAGAAGATGTTGTCCATGCCGGGCTTCCGCCTGAGTGGCAGCGGCTGGTACGAGACCGATTTCAAGACCGGCTCGAAGAAGAATCTGGCCGGCGGCGACAAAGCAGACTGAGTTGAACTCTACGCGCGGGCTCCTGCATTATCCGTCCCCTGCTTAACTGTGCGGTGACGAGGCAGGCCTCCACCGAATTTCGAATTACGAGAAGTGAAACCACTACCATGATGCGCAGCCACTATTGCGGCCAACTGAACGAGACCCTGGATGGTCAGGAAATCACCCTTTGCGGATGGGTTCACCGTCGCCGCGACCACGGCGGGGTGATCTTCCTCGATATCCGTGATCGTGATGGTCTGGCCCAGGTGGTGTTCGACCCGGACCGCGCCGAGAGCTTCGCCGCCGCCGACCGCGTGCGCAGCGAATACGTCGTGAAGATCACCGGCAAGGTACGCCTGCGTCCGGCCGGGGCTGTGAACCCGAACATGGCGTCCGGCGCAATCGAAGTGCTGGGCTACGAGCTGGAAGTGCTGAACGAATCGGAAACCCCGCCGTTCCCGCTTAACGAATACTCCGACGTCGGCGAAGAAACCCGCCTGCGCTACCGCTTCCTGGACCTGCGTCGTCCGGAAATGGCCGAGAAGCTGCGCCTGCGTTCGCGCATGACCACCAGCATCCGTCGCTTCCTGGACGAGAACGGCTTTCTCGACGTCGAAACGCCGATCCTCACCCGGGCTACCCCGGAAGGCGCGCGTGACTACCTGGTGCCAAGCCGCACCCACGCCGGCAGCTTCTTCGCCCTGCCGCAATCGCCGCAGTTGTTCAAGCAACTGCTGATGGTGGCCGGCTTTGACCGTTACTACCAGATCGCCAAGTGCTTCCGTGACGAAGACCTGCGCGCCGATCGCCAACCTGAATTCACCCAGATCGACATCGAGACCAGCTTCCTCGATGAAAAAGAGATCATGGGTATCACCGAACAAATGATCCGCAACCTGTTCAAGGAAGTGCTGGACCTGGAATTCGGCGAATTCCCGCACATGACTTTCGAAGAAGCCATGCGCCGCTACGGTTCCGACAAGCCAGACCTGCGTAACCCGCTGGAACTGGTGGACGTGGCCGACCAGCTTAAAGATGTCGATTTCAAGGTGTTCAGCGGCCCGGCCAACGACCCGAAATGCCGCATCGCCGCCCTGCGTGTGCCTGGTGGCGCGAGCATGCCGCGCAAGCAGATCGACGACTACACCAAGTTTGTCGGCATCTACGGTGCCAAGGGCCTGGCGTACATCAAGGTCAACGAGCGCGCCAAAGGTGTTGAAGGCCTGCAGTCGCCTATCGTGAAGAACATCCTGGAAGCCAACCTCAATGTGATCCTGGATCGCGTTGGTGCGGTCGACGGCGACATCGTGTTCTTCGGCGCCGACAAGGCCAAGATCGTCAGTGAAGCCCTCGGTGCGCTGCGGATCAAGCTGGGCCACGACCTCGACCTGCTGACCTGCAAGTGGGCACCGATGTGGGTCGTCGACTTCCCGATGTTCGAAGAGAACGACGACGGCAGCTTCAGCGCCTTGCACCACCCGTTCACTGCGCCGAAGTGCTCCCCTGAAGAGCTGGAAGCCAACCCGGCAGGCGCTCTGTCCCGTGCCTACGACATGGTGCTGAACGGCACCGAGCTGGGTGGCGGTTCGATCCGTATCCATCGCAAAGAGATGCAGCAAGCGGTATTCCGCCTGCTGGGCATCAACGAAGCGGAACAGGAAGAGAAGTTCGGCTTCCTGCTCGACGCCCTGAAATACGGCGCGCCGCCGCACGGTGGCCTGGCCTTCGGCCTGGATCGCCTGGTGATGCTGATGACTGGCGCCCAGTCGATCCGTGAAGTGATCGCGTTCCCGAAAACCCAGAGCGCTGCGGACGTCATGACCCAGGCGCCGGGTGTGGTGGATGCCAAGGCACTGCGCGAGTTGCACATTCGCCTGCGCGAGACGCCGAAGGCTGAGTAAGGCTGCTGCGTGAAAGCGCGATAAGGTTTTACGCGGTCAAAAAGGCGCATCTTCGGATGCGCCTTTGCGTTACAAGGGTTGCATCCCGCCTGGGGCGGGGTTGATAAGGTTTCTAGAGAATTTCGGAGTTGTGTTATGGCTGGCCATTCCAAGTGGGCGAACATCAAGCACCGCAAAGAGCGTCAGGATGCCAAGAAAGGCAAGATCTTCACCAAGTGGATTCGCGAACTGACGGTCGCTGCCCGCCAGGGCGGTGGTGACCCAGGCTCCAACCCGCGTCTGCGCCTGGCGCTGGATAAAGCCCTCGGCGCCAACATGAGCCGCGACATCATCGACCGCGCCGTGGCCCGTGGTGCCGGGGCGGCCGATACCGACGACATGGTCGAGCTTACCTACGAAGGCTACGGCCCGGGTGGCGTGGCGGTGATGGTCGAGTGCATGACCGATAACCGCAACCGTACCGCGGCGGCGGTGCGCCATGCGTTCAGCAAGTGCGGGGGTAACCTCGGCACAGACGGTTCGGTAGCCTACCTGTTCGAGCGCAAGGGGCAGATCTCCTTCGCACCGGGTGTGGATGAAGATGCGCTGATGGAAGCGGCAATGGAGGCGGATGCCGACGACGTGGTGACCAATGAAGACGGCTCCATTGACGTGTTCACCTCGTTCGCCGGGTTCTACGCCGTGCGTAACGCGCTGGAAGCGGCCGGTTTCAAAGGTACCGACGCGGAAATCGTGATGCTGCCAACCACCAGCGCCGAGCTGGACCTGGACGGCGCGCAGAAAGTACTGAAGATGCTGGATATGCTCGAAGACCTGGATGACGTGCAGAACGTGTATTCGAATGCCGACATCCCTGAATCTGTAGCCGAACAGCTAGGCTGAAGGGCGATGTAGTTTTAAATGTGGGAGGGGGCTTGCCCCCGATAGCGGTGGTTCAGTCGATTGAGAGATAACTGACACACTGCCATCGGGGGCAAGTCCCCTCCCACATTGGGCCTCCCTGTATCAAAAATTGTGTTTACCCGACCTGCAGGCCTTATGACTTTAATCCTAGGTATCGACCCCGGTTCGCGCATTACCGGCTTTGGCGTGGTGCAACACACCCCGCGTGGCTGCGTCTATGTCGCCTCGGGCTGTATTCGTACCGGCGCGGGCGAGTTGGCTGAGCGCTTGCAGATCGTCTATCGCGGCGTGCGTGAAGTGATCCAGACCTACGGGCCAGTGACCATGGGCATCGAAAAGGTGTTCATGGCCAAGAATGCCGACTCGGCCCTCAAGCTCGGCCAGGCCCGTGGCGCTGCCATCGTGGCCGGTGCCGAGGAAGGCATGGAAATCGCCGAATACACCGCGACCCAGGTCAAGCAAGCAGTGGTTGGTACGGGTGCGGCGAATAAAGAGCAGGTGCAGATGATGGTGATGCACATGCTCAAGCTCACCTCAAAACCGCAGATCGATGCCTCCGACGCCCTGGCCATTGCCATTTGCCATGCGCACACGCGCTCCAGCCTGCTACCGCACGGCTTGGGGACGGCACGCAGTCGTGGCGGGCGCCTGCGTCTCTGATAGCATCAGCGCAATCGTTATTTCCGGTCAGGCCTCGATCTGACCCCACGCTTTAAGGATCTGAACCGTGATTGGACGCTTGCGCGGCACCCTGGCTGAGAAACAGCCGCCGCACCTGATTCTGGATGTCAACGGGTTGGGGTATGAGCTGGAAGTGCCCATGACTACCCTGTATCGCCTACCGTCGGTCGGTGAACCCATAACGCTGCACACCCACCTGGTGGTGCGCGAAGACGCGCAACTACTCTATGGTTTCATCGGCAAGCGCGACCGCGACTTCTTCCGCGAGCTGATTCGCCTCAATGGCGTGGGGCCGAAGTTGGCCCTGGCGTTGATGTCGAGCCTGGAAGTGGACGAACTGGTGCGTGCCGTTTCGGCCCAGGACACCTCGGCGTTGACCAAGGTGCCGGGCGTGGGCAAGAAAACCGCCGAGCGCCTGCTGGTGGAGCTCAAGGACCGCTTCAAGGCCTGGGAAGTGGTGCCGAGCATGTTCGCTCTGGTGCCGAACCAGCCGGATATGCCGGCAGGCCAGGTGGCCAGCGCTGAAAGCGATGCCGTCAGCGCGCTGATCTCCCTGGGCTACAAGCCGCAGGAGGCGAGCAAGGCGGTGTCGGCCATCAAGGACAAGAACCTGAGCAGCGAAGACATGATCCGCCGAGCCCTGAAGGGAATGATTTAAGTGATTGAAGCTGATCGTCTGATCGCGGCCACGGGCCCCCGTGACCGCGAAGAAATCCAGGACCGTGCCATCCGGCCCCTGAGCCTGGCCGACTACATCGGCCAGCCTACCGTGCGCGAGCAGATGGAGTTGTTCATCCAGGCCGCGCGCGGGCGCAGCGAGTCCCTGGATCACACCCTGATCTTTGGCCCGCCGGGGCTGGGTAAAACCACCCTGGCCAACATCATTGCCCAGGAAATGGGCGTGTCGATCAAGTCGACTTCCGGCCCGGTGCTGGAGCGTCCTGGCGACCTGGCGGCGCTGCTGACCAATCTTGAACCCCATGACGTGTTGTTTATCGACGAAATCCATCGGTTGTCGCCGATCGTCGAGGAAGTGCTGTACCCCGCCATGGAAGACTTCCAGCTCGACATTATGATCGGCGAAGGCCCCGCGGCCCGATCGATCAAGCTCGACCTGCCGCCGTTCACCCTGGTGGGGGCGACCACGCGTGCGGGTATGCTGACCAACCCGCTGCGAGACCGTTTCGGTATCGTTCAACGTCTGGAGTTCTATAGCACCGCAGACCTGGCGACCATCGTCAGCCGTTCGGCCGGCATTCTCGGCCTGCCCCTGGACCCGGAAGGCGCGTTTGAAATCGCCCGTCGGGCCCGGGGCACGCCACGTATTGCCAACCGCCTGCTGCGCCGCGTGCGTGATTTTGCCGAGGTGCGGGCCAAGGGGCATATCACCAAGCCGGTGGCCGACCTGGCCTTGAACCTGCTGGATGTGGACGAGCATGGCTTCGATCACCAGGATCGACGTCTACTCTTGACCATGATCGAGAAGTTCGACGGTGGCCCGGTGGGGGTAGACAGCCTGGCCGCGGCCATCAGTGAAGAGCGCCATACCATTGAAGATGTGCTGGAACCGTACCTGATCCAGCAGGGCTACATCATGCGCACGCCAAGGGGGCGGGTGGTCACGCGCCATGCCTATTTGCACTTCGGGTTAAACATTCCGTCACGATTGGGTGAGATGCCCGTGGTAGACGAATTCCTGGATGCAGTGGACGATTAAAAAGACCACGTGGATCGATTTATTCAAGGTTTGTGCTGTCCTAGTGGCTGGTATCGTCATTCAGTCACTGGAAATATTCTCGAACGCAAAAAGCGAGAATGAAAAAACAGTTGCTAAGCCGGATTGGCAACCTGAGGAGTAAGCACTAGAGTATGCGCGCGCAAAACGGGGATCAGTCGTTCGCACATCGCTGTCGCGTTTATTACGAGGACACCGATGCCGGCGGTATCGTGTATTACGTCAATTACCTCAAGTTCATGGAGCGGGCTCGAACCGAGCGGCTACGGGAGCTGGGCTTTGCCCAATCCCAGCTGGCAGGGGAGGACCTGTTATTCGTCGTGCATTCCAGCGAGGCTCGCTATCACGCGCCGGCGCGACTGGACGACGAACTGCTGGTCAGCGCTGAAGTAATCGAATTGAACCGTGCCAGCCTGCGATTCAAGCAGCAGGTCAGGCGGGCTACGGATGCAACGCTGCTCTGCGAGGGGCAGTTCCTGGTGGCGTGTGTACGCACCAACAGTTTGAAACCTCGGGCCATTCCCGAAACTCTACGTGCGGCCTTTGCCGCCGTGAGCGGCGCGGGTAAACAATCAAAGCAGGAGATTTAGCGTGGAACCTACCGTCGTCGACCATTCCTCCATGTGGAGCCTGGTCAGTAATGCCAGTGTTGTGGTTCAACTGGTGATGCTGATCCTGGTAGCCGCATCGGTTACCTCTTGGGTCATGATTTTTCAGCGCAGCAACCTGCTGCGTGCCGGTCGACGTGCCCTGGAGAGCTTCGAAGAGCGCTTCTGGTCGGGTATCGACCTGTCCAAGCTCTACCGCCAGGCCGGCAGCAACCCAGATCCGGATTCGGGCGTCGAGCAGATCTTCCGCGCCGGATTCAAGGAATTCTCCCGTCTGCGCCAGCAGCCAGGCGTTGACCCGGAAGCGGTCATGGAAGGCGTGGCCCGTGCCATGCGCGTGGCCATCTCCCGCGAAGAAGAGAAGCTGGAGCAGAGCCTGCCGTTTCTCGCCACCGTCGGTTCCGTCAGCCCGTACATCGGCCTGTTCGGTACCGTGTGGGGGATCATGAACTCGTTCCGTGGCCTGGCCCAGGCCCAGCAAGCGACCCTGGCCACCGTGGCCCCGGGTATCGCCGAAGCCCTGGTCGCCACCGCGATCGGCCTGTTCGCCGCTATCCCCGCAGTAATTGCCTACAACCGTTTTGCCGCGCGCGGCGAGACCTTGATCAGCCGTTACTACACCTTCGCCGATGAATTCCAGGCGATCCTGCACCGTAAAGTGCACACCAGCGAAGAATAAGCAGGTACTCCCCGATGGCTTTAATCACTCGAGCTCGAACCAAGCGCAAGCCGGTCGCCGAGATGAACGTAGTGCCTTACATCGACGTGATGCTGGTGCTGCTGGTGATCTTCATGGTGACCGCGCCGATGCTCAACCAGGGTGTGAAAGTTGATCTGCCCAAGGTTTCCAGCGAAGCCTTGCCCCAGGACAACAACACCCAGGTGCTGACCATTTCGATCAAGGCTGACAAGACCTACTACTGGAACCTTGGCAGCGAAGTCGATACCCAGAAGCAGCAGGACAAGGCCCTGACCTTGCCGGCGATGACCGACGCAGTGACCAAGATTATTCGCTCCGGCAACGAAGGCGGCAAGCACACCCAAGTCTTCATCCGCGGTGACAAATCGGTCGACTACGGCTCCGTCATGGGCGCCATGGGCGGGCTGCAGAAGGCCGGCGTCGGCAACGTTGGCTTGATTACCGAGGCGCCCTGATGCACCAACAGCGAGAGCCGTCCGCCTCGGAAAGCTACTTCTGGCCTAGCGTCTGGGCAATTGCCCTGCATGTCCTGGTGTTTGGCATGTTGTTCGTCAGCTTTGCCATGACCCCGGACCTGCCGCCAGCCAAGCCGATCGTGCAGGCGACCCTGTATCAGCTGAAATCGAAAAGTCAGGCCACTACCCAGACCAATCAGAAGATTGCGGGTGAGGCCCAGAAGTCGGCTGCGCGCCAGACTGAAGTCGAGCAGATGGAACAGAAGAAGGTCGAGCAGGAAGCGGTGAAGGCTGCTGCGGAACAAAAGAAAGAAGAGGCGGCTCAAAAGGCCGAGGAATCGAAAAAGGCTGACGAAGCGAAGAAGGCCGACGAGGCGAAAAAGGCTGATGAAGCCAAGAAAGCCGAGAAAGCTGCCGAAGCTAAAAAAGCTGAAGAGAAACAATTGGCTGATATAGCCAAGAAAAAATCTGAAGAAGAAGCCAAAAAAGCAGCCGAAGAAGAGGCCAAGAAAAAGGCCGCTGAAGACGCCAAGAAAAAGATAGTCGAGGACGCGAAGAAGAAAGCCGCCGAAGACGCCAAGAAAAAAGCTGAAGCAGACGAGGCGAAGAAGAAAATCGCCGACGACGCGAAGAAGAAAGCTGCCGCCGACGCCAGCAAGAAAAAGGCCCAGGAAGCAGCGCGTAAATCCGCCGAAGACAAAAAGGCCCAGGCCTTGGCAGATTTGCTTTCCGACACGCCTCAGCGTCAGCAAGCATTGGCCGATGAACGTGGTGATGAAGTCGCGGGCAGTTTCGACGACCTGATTCGGGCACGAGCAGCAGAAGGCTGGACACGTCCACCTTCGGCACGCAAAGGCATGACAGTAGTGCTGCAGATCGGCATGTTGCCGGACGGTACGGTGACTTCGGTCAGCGTGGCCAAGTCCAGTGGTGACGGTTCGTTCGACAGTTCGGCGGTTGCCGCGGTCAAGAACATTGGCCGGTTGACCGAGATGCAGGGAATGAAACCAAGCGACTTCGCTCCCTATCGTTCATTCAAGATGACATTCACACCTGAGGATCTAGCCTTGTGAGAAACCTTCTTCGAGGAATGCTTGTCGTTATTTGCTGTATGGCAGGGATAGCGGCGGCGGATGAAAAGAACATCCTGGTCACCAGCGGTAGCGATCGGGCCACCCCGATCGCGGTTGTGCCGTTCGGCTGGCAGGGCGGCAGCGTGCTGCCGGATGACATGGCCCAGATCGTCAGCGACGACCTGCGCAACTCCGGTTACTACGCGCCGATTCCGAAAGGCAACATGATCAGCCAGCCTACCCAGGCCAGCGAAGTCATCTTCCGTGACTGGAAGGCCGTGGGTGCCCAGTACCTGATGGTCGGCAACATCCAGCCTGCCGGCGGTCGCCTGCAGATCCAGTACACATTGTTCAACGTGGCCACCGAGCAGCAGGTATTGACCGGCAGCGTGTCGGGCACCGCCGAACAACTGCGGGACATGGCCCACTACATCTCGGACCAGTCGTTTGAAAAGCTCACCGGTATCAAGGGTGCTTTCTCGACGCGCATGCTCTATGTCACTGCTGAACGTTTCTCTGTAGACAACACTCGCTACACGTTGCAGCGTTCGGACTACGACGGTGCGCGCGCCGTGACCTTGCTGCAGTCCCGGGAGCCGATCCTTTCTCCGCGCTTTGCGCCGGACGGCAAGCGTATTGCCTATGTGTCTTTCGAACAGAAGCGTCCGCGTATCTTCGTCCAGCACATCGATACTGGCCGTCGTGAGCAGATCACCAACTTCGAAGGCCTCAACGGTGCACCTGCCTGGTCGCCGGATGGTTCGCGCCTGGCATTCGTACTGTCCAAGGACGGTAACCCGGATATCTACGTGATGAACATGGCTTCGCGCCAGATCACTCGCGTCACCAGCGGCCCAGGTATCAACACCGAACCGTTCTGGGGTAAAGATGGCTCGACCATCTATTTCACCTCCGACCGCGGTGGCAAGCCACAAATCTACAAATCGAGCATTGGCGGTGGGGGCGCGGAACGCGTGACCTTTATCGGTAACTACAACGCCAATCCGAAGCTTTCGGCTGATGAAAAGACGTTGGTGATGATTCACCGTCAGGATGGTTTCACTAATTTCCGGGTTGCGGCCCAGGATTTGCAGCGCGGAACCGTAAAAATCCTTACAGATACCAACCTTGATGAGTCAGCCACTGTTGCGCCCAACGGCACCATGGTAATCTACGCCACCCGCCAGCAGGGCCGGGGAGTCTTGATGCTCGTGTCCATTAATGGACGCGTAAGGCTCCCGCTTCCTACCGCACAAGGCGAAGTCAGAGAACCATCCTGGTCCCCTTACCTGAACTGACGCGGCGCTACAAAAAGATTTGCTTAACACACTGGGGTTCATTAGGAGTTTCACGATGGAAATGCTGAAGTTTGGTAAGTTTGCTGCTCTGGCTCTGGCTCTGTCCGTAGCCGTTGGTTGCTCGTCTAAAGGCGGCGACAATGCCGGTGAAGGCGCAGCTGTTGATCCAAACGCTGGTTACGGTGCTAACACTGGTGCAGTTGACGGCTCCCTGAGCGAAGAAGCTGCTCTGCGCGCAATCACTACTTTCTACTTCGAATACGACAGTTCGGACCTGAAACCAGAAGCCATGCGCGCTCTGGACGTTCACGCGAAAGACCTGAAAGCTAACGGCGCTCGCGTTGTTCTGGAAGGTAACACTGACGAACGTGGTACTCGTGAGTACAACATGGCTCTGGGCGAGCGTCGTGCGAAAGCCGTTCAGCGCTACCTGGTACTGCAAGGTGTTGCTCCAGGCCAACTGGAACTGGTTTCCTACGGTAAAGAGCGTCCAGTTGCTACTGGCCACGACGAGCAGTCCTGGGCTCAAAACCGTCGCGTCGAACTGCGTAAGTAATTCGTCATGCGAACGTGCCGTCGTGCTCTAACTGTACTGACTCTCAGCCTCGCGCCGCTCTCGGTGTGGGCTGCGGCTCCTGTGGTCGATAGCAACTCTGGCTATAACAATAGCGGAAGTGCTTATCCGCCAGCGGGTTATGGCACGAACGGCGCCTATGCTGGGGGGGCGGCTACGTCAGCCCCCTCGGCACAGGGCGAACTGTTCAACCAGCTGCAACGCATGCAGGATCAATTGTCGCAGCAACAAGGCGCCATTGAGGTTTTGCAGAACCAAGTGAACCAGCTGAAGCAAGAAGGCCTGGAGCGATATCAGGATCTTGACCGACGTATTGGAGCCGGCGTTACACCTGCCGCAACTCCTGATAATTCTTCTACCGGTGGCGCACCCAGTGCCGCCGCCGGTGGTGCAGCAGCAGGGGCCGCGGCCGCCAGCCAAGCCCCTGCCGCCAGCAGCGAACCGGGTGATCCGGCGAAGGAAAAGCTGTATTACGATGCCGCCTTCGATCTGATCAAAGCCAAGGATTTCGACAAGGCCAGCAAGGCTTTCACCGCATTCCTCGGTCGTTACCCAAACAGTCAGTACGCAGGCAATGCCCAGTACTGGTTGGGTGAGGTAAACCTGGCAAAGGGTGATTTGCAGGGGGCAGGGCAGGCATTTGCCAAGGTCAGCCAACTCTACCCTAAGCACGCCAAGGTGCCGGACTCGCTGTACAAACTCGCTGACGTAGAACGCCGCCTGGGTCATACCGACAAGGTCAAAGGCATTCTGCAGCAGGTGGTTGCCCAGTATCCGGGTACTTCCGCTGCCCAGTTGGCCCAGCGCGATCTGCAACGCTTGTAAGCGATGCAGCCCGTTTGGAAGAAACCCGCGCCTGGCGCGGGTTTTTTCGTTAGAATCCACGCCCTTTTATGAAACACGCTTCCTGGGGTTTACGCGTTGGCGGAATTCCTTGAAGTGCCTGACGGAGGCGGACAGCCTGTTTAGCTGTTACGCCCGTGGCGACTATGCAAGACACATTACGCATCACCGAAGTTTTTTACTCGTTACAGGGTGAAACGCGCACCGCTGGCCTGCCCACAGTATTTGTGCGCCTGACCGGCTGCCCATTGCGTTGCCAATACTGTGACAGCGCCTACGCCTTCAGTGGCGGCACCGTGCGCACCCTCGATGACATCCTCGAGCAGGTTGCCAGCTATCGACCGCGCTACGTTTGTGTGACGGGTGGCGAGCCGCTGGCGCAGCCAAATGCCATTCCCCTGCTCAAGCAGCTGTGTGACGCCGGTTACGAAGTGTCCCTGGAGACCAGTGGTGCCCTGGACATTTCCGCGGTAGACCCGCGCGTAAGCCGCGTGGTCGACCTGAAGACCCCAGGCTCCAAAGAGGCGCATCGCAACCTCTACGAGAACATCGATCTGCTGACGGCCAACGACCAGGTCAAGTTCGTGATCTGTTCCCGCGACGACTACGATTGGGCGAGCTCCAAGCTGATCCAGTATGGCCTGGACCGTCGCGCGGGCGAGGTGCTGTTCTCGCCGAGCCACCACGACCTGAACGCACGCGACCTCGCCGACTGGGTGGTGGCTGATAACCTGCCAGTGCGCCTGCAATTGCAGCTGCATAAATATCTTTGGAACGACGAGCCAGGACGCTGAAATGACTGAACCTACGATTGCTCAAAAACGCGCTGTCATCCTGTTGTCCGGTGGCCTGGACTCCGCCACCGTGGTCGCCATGGCGCAGGCTGAAGGTTACACCTGCTACACCATGAGCTTCGACTACGGCCAGCGCCATCGCGCCGAGCTGAACGCTGCTGCCCGTGTTGCCCGTGAGATGGGCGTGGCCGAGCACAAGGTGATTGGCCTGAACCTCAACGGCATTGGTGGCTCAGCCCTGACCGACAGCAGCATCGATGTGCCGGAAGCGCCGAGTGAAGGTATCCCGGTGACTTACGTGCCAGCACGCAACACCGTATTCCTATCCCTTGCCCTTGGCTGGGCAGAGGTACTGAATGCCCGCGACATCTTTATTGGCGTCAACGCGGTGGATTATTCCGGTTACCCGGATTGCCGCCCGGAGTTCGTCGAGTCGTTCGAGCGCATGGCCAACCTGGCCACCAAGGCCGGTGTCGAAGGGCAGGGCTTTCGCATCCTGGCGCCGCTGCAAAACCTGAGCAAGGCCGATATTGTGAAGGCTGGCGTAGGACTAGGCGTCGATTATTCGCTGACTGTTTCCTGCTACCAGGCAGACGATGACGGCCGTGCTTGCGGGAAATGTGACAGCTGCCGACTGCGTGCTGAGGGCTTCCAAGAGGCCGGAATTACGGACCCAACGCGTTATTTCTGATTTATTTCAAATAAGGTGTTGAATAATCCTTAGAAATCAGTATTATACGCGCCACCACACAGCGGGTCGTTAGCTCAGTTGGTAGAGCAGTTGGCTTTTAACCAATTGGTCGTAGGTTCGAATCCCACACGACCCACCATTTTTGGCGGTTTAGAAAATCCGGAAGGCCCACGCAAGTGAGGATTTCCGGGTTTTTTTTTGTCTTGTGAAAAAGTCGATGTGTCATGCGCCGTCCGTGAGATGCCGAGTCATACGCCCCCGTGGAGGAGGCGATTCTCGCCCTCCTGCGGTCGGCTTATGCGGCCCTTGACGAGTTTTTGTAACAGCAAGGCCAGTGTCTCGGTCGCGTACCGCTTCTGACGTTTGTCGCCTGGCCTGAATCAACCCTGTCGGCGTTGAGCGAGATAAAAAAACGGGAAACACCAGCGATGGTGTTTCCCGTTTTTTTACCCGCTTATCACGGCCTCGAACGCCAGATTAGGCTTTTGAAACCATTCGATATTCTGTAGCCTTGCCCAGCTTCACTTTAACCCGTGCTTGATGAACACCCTCACTTCGTCCGGCGGCGCCCGAAGGGCTCCAGAGCCGGTGGTACACTCGACTTTCGCGCAACTGCGCCTGCAGGTCTTGCGAACATGACGCAAATTTCCGAACGCCTACTGGTTCAAGCCCACCTCGACGCCAAGCAGCCCAAGGTCCTCAGTGCCGATGAAGAGGCTGGCCTGCGTACCGCCATCGCCGCCGAGCTGAAAGCTCAGGACGCGGTGCTGGTCGCTCACTTCTACTGCGACCCGGTGATTCAGGCCCTGGCCGAAGAAACCGGCGGCTGTGTCTCCGATTCCCTGGAAATGGCACGCTTCGGCGCCGCCCACCCGGCCAAGACCGTGCTGGTCGCCGGTGTGCGTTTCATGGGCGAGACCGCCAAAATCCTCACCCCTGAAAAACGCATCCTGATGCCGACCCTGGAAGCTACGTGCTCCCTCGACCTGGGCTGCCCAGTGGATGAGTTTTCGGCGTTCTGCGATCAGCACCCCGAGCGCACCGTGGTGGTGTATGCCAACACCTCGGCGGCGGTCAAGGCGCGGGCGGATTGGGTGGTGACCTCCAGTTGTGCGCTGGAAATCGTCGAAAGCCTGATGGATAACGGCGAAACCATCATCTGGGGCCCGGACAAGCACCTGGGTACCTACATCCAGCGCCAGACCGGAGCCGACATGTTGTTGTGGGACGGTGCCTGCATTGTCCATGAAGAGTTCAAGTCCAAGCAGTTGGAAGATATGAAGGCGCTGTACCCGGACGCCGCGATCCTGGTGCACCCGGAGTCGCCGACGTCGGTGATCGAGTTGGCGGATGCGGTGGGTTCCACCAGCCAGTTGATTGCCGCGGCGCAGCGTCTGCCCAACAAGACCTTCATCGTCGCCACCGACCGCGGCATCTTCTACAAGATGCAGCAGTTGTGCCCGGACAAGGTCTTTGTCGAAGCGCCTACCGCCGGTAACGGCGCGGCATGCCGCAGCTGCGCGCACTGCCCGTGGATGGCGATGAATACGCTGGAGCGCACCTTGCAGTGCCTGCGTGAGGGCAGTAACGAGATCTTCGTCGAGCCTTCGGTGATCCCGCAGGCGGTGCGGCCGCTCAAGCGCATGCTGGATTTCACTCAGGCTGCGCGCCTGAAGCTGGCCGGTAACGCCTGAAACGAAGCGAGCTCGGTTAAAAATGTGGGAGGGGGCTTGCCCCCGATGACGGTGTGTCAGTCAATAGAAATATTGAATGTAGAGCCGCTATCGGGGGCAAACCCCTCCCACATTTTGATTTCAGCAGGCAGGGAGTTATTTCTTTTGCTTCGGAATTCTCACCAACTGCGTATCCGAGTAGATGTCATGCCAGCTGCGTTTCTGCTTGTCGAACAACGACCAGATAAACCCCAGCCCCACGCACAACCACGACGCAATCGACACCACAAAGCGTAACAGCGCCTGCCACAGGCTGATCCGCGAGCCGTCGGCGTTCTGTACGCGCACGCCCCACACCTGCATGCCCAGGGTCTGCCCGGAATGGGTCCAGAATTTGGCGAAGAAGCCAAACAGCACAAAGAACAGAATGGTCGACAGCAGCGGGTCGCCGTCCAGCGCGCCGGACTCGGTGAGAGTGCGCATTTTCGCTTCGCCCACGAATGCGATCCACACCAGTTTGTAAAGGAAGGCGGTGACGATCAGCAGTGCGGTGCACAACAGGAAGTCATAGAACATCGCTGCCAGGCGACGGCCCAGGCCAACGGCGGGGAACTCGCCTTGGGGGCTCAGCAGGGGTTTTGACATGGCAGGGCTCTCTGGAGAAAAAATGCATTTTACGGGGCAATGCCCCTGCGGCGCCCATAAAAAAGCCCCTGATGGTGACATCAGGGGCTTTTTGTCGCAGGGAAGTATCAGCCTTCGGCGATCACTTCATCAGCTTGCATGCCTTTTTGCCCTTGCACAGCAACGAAAGTCACTTTCTGGCCTTCTTTCAGGCTCTTGAAGCCGTTGCCCTGAATAGCGCGGAAGTGTACGAACAGATCCGGACCGCTTTCTGGAGTGATAAAACCAAACCCTTTTTCGTCGTTAAACCACTTGACGGTACCGCTCTTACGTTCAGACATTTTCTTATTTCCTTGACGCTAAAAATTGATGACAGCCCCTTCGCATGAAAGAGTACTGGGCTGGGTTGCAGGAAAGTAAGAGACGTCGAACGGGTTGTAGCAAGCTTTGGCTACTGCCCAGGTCAGGTTCCAAGCGACCCATGCAAACACAGTGGACAAACTCTACGACAACTAATGCAGAAAAAACAAGCCCTGCCAAAAGCCCAGGTTTTGCTTGGCCTCATGACACTTCGTTGAATAATGTGGAAGCGACTTATTCGATAGAATGGGTCACTTGTTATAGGTTAATTCCTTTAACAAAGACTATCGTTGCTGCACTGTTTTATGGCGGTTGCGTTACAGATTAGTGCACATTAACGCAACCGCGTTACTTATAGGAACAGTCAATCAGCCACGATAGTAACGCTGCGGCACAAATGGCATTTTACTTACACGAAGAGGTACCTTTTTCCCACGCACCAGCGCAGAGACTTGGGTATCCAGCGCGATGAATGCACTGTCCAGGTAACCCATGGCCAGTGGGCCGCCCAGGCTCGGGCCAAAGCCACCGCTGCATACGCTGCCGATCACGGTGCCGTGTTCATCGACGATCTCTGCGCCTTCACGTACGGGGGTGCGCTCCTGGGGCAGCAGACCTACGCGCTTGCGGCTGACGCCGGCCTGCTGCTGGGTGAAGATGCGATCGGCGCCCGGGAAGCCGCCGGCACGTGCACCGTCAGCCCGACGGGCCTTGGAGATCGCCCACAGCAGGCTGGCCTCGATCGGCGTGGTGTCGGTGTTCATGTCATGACCGTACAGGCACAGGCCGGCTTCCAGGCGCAGCGAGTCACGCGCACCCAGGCCGATCGCCTGTACTTCGGTTTCGGCGAGCAGGCTGCGTGCGAGGCTTTCGGCGTTGGCGGCCGGCACCGAGATTTCAAAGCCGTCTTCGCCGGTGTAGCCCGAGCGGCTCACGTAGCAGTCCACGCCCAGCAGGCGCAGGGAGGCGAACTGCATGAAGGTCATCTGCGTGACTTCAGGTGCCAGGCGAGCCAGTACCTTCACCGCAGCCGGGCCTTGCAGGGCCAGCAGGGCGCGTTCTTCGAACAGCGGCTCAATGCTGCATTGGTCGCCGATCCGCGCACGCAGGTGCGCCAGGTCCTGGTCCTTGCAGGCGGCGTTGACCACCAGGAACAGCTCGTCGTTACCCAGGTTGGCGACCATCAGGTCATCGAGGATGCCGCCCTGGTCATTGGTGAACATGGCATAGCGCTGCATGCCCACTGGCAGGTCAATGATGTCGACCGGTACCAGGGTTTCCAGGGCCTTGGCGGCATTGGCGCCGGTGAGGCGGATCTGGCCCATGTGGGACACGTCGAACAACCCGGCCTGTTCACGGGTGTGCAGGTGTTCCTTCATCACGCCCAGTGGGTATTGCACCGGCATGTCATAGCCGGCGAAAGGCACCATGCGCGCGCCCAGCTCGATATGCAGGGCGTGCAATGGGGTTTTCAACAGGGTTTCGGTGGACATATTCAGCTCCTGAAAAACGTACTGGCGCGCAGTTGGGCGTCAGCACTCGATAATGTTGACCGCCAAACCGCCACGGGCGGTTTCCTTGTATTTGCTTTTCATGTCGGCGCCGGTCTGGCGCATGGTGCGGATGACCTTGTCGAGGGATACAAAGTGCTGCCCATCGCCGCGCAGGGCCATGCGCACGGCATTGATCGCCTTGACCGAACCCATGGCATTGCGCTCGATACACGGTACCTGTACCAAGCCGCCAATCGGGTCGCAGGTCAGGCCGAGGTTGTGTTCCATGCCGATCTCGGCGGCGTTTTCCACTTGGGAAACGCTGCCGCCCAACACTTCGCACAGTGCGCCGGCCGCCATGGAGCACGCCACGCCGACTTCGCCCTGGCAGCCAACTTCGGCCCCGGAGATCGACGCGTTTTCCTTGTACAAAATGCCGATGGCGGCGGCGGTGAGCAGGAAGCGCACCACGCCGTCTTCATTCGCGCCCGGGATAAAGCGCATGTAGTAATGCAGCACTGCCGGCACGATCCCGGCGGCACCATTGGTGGGCGCTGTGACCACGCGGCCGCCGTTGGCGTTTTCTTCGTTGACCGCCAGGGCGTACAGGTTGACCCAGTCGAGTACCGACAGCGGGTCGCGCAGGGCCGATTCGGGGTTCTTGCACAGTTGGCGATGCAGGGCGGCGGCGCGGCGCTTGACCTTCAAGCCGCCCGGCAAGATGCCTTCGTTGCGACAACCGGCGCTCACACAGTCCTGCATCACTTGCCAGATCTTCAGCAAGCCGGCGCGGGTTTCTGCCTCAGGGCGCCAGGCACTTTCGTTGGTCAGCATCACCTGGCTGATGGACAGCCCGTAGGTGGCGCAATGGCCAAGCAAGTCCTTGGCGTGCTTGAAGGGGAAGGTCAGGGGGGTGGTGTCTTCGACGATCCGGTCGGCGCCGGCGGCGTCTTCATCCACCACGAACCCGCCGCCGACCGAGTAGTACTCGCGGCTGCGAATCTGGATACCCGCGGCGTCAAAGGCCCGAAAGATCATGCCGTTGGGGTGGTAGGCCAGGGGTTTGCGAATCATTGCCAGGTGTTCTTTCTCGTTGAACGCAATGCTGTGTTCGCCGAGCAGGTTCAAGCGACCGTCGCTGCGCATCTGCGCCAGGCGTGCGGCCACGGTTTCGGTGTTCACGGTGTCCGGGTGTTCGCCTTCCAGGCCCAGCAGCACGGCCTTGTCGCTGCCGTGGCCTTTACCGGTGGCGCCGAGGGAGCCATAGAGTTCCACCTTGATGCCGGCGGTGGCGCTCAGCAGGTTGTCCCGCTTGAGGCCCTCGACGAATCGAGCGGCCGCGCGCATAGGGCCGACGGTGTGGGAGCTGGAGGGTCCGATGCCAATCTTGAACAGGTCGAACACGCTTAACGACATGAGTTGTTCTCCGGTTTCTTATTGTTCTTGAGGTCATACGCGGTCAAGTGTGGGAGGGGGCTTGCCCCCGATAGCGGTGGGTCAGTAGAAAGTTCTGGTGACTGACACTCTGCCATCGGGGGCAAGCCCCCTCCCACATTTGATTACGCGTAGCTCTCGATCGAAGGGCACGCGCATACGAGGTTGCGATCGCCAAACACGTTGTCGACCCGGCCAACCGGTGGCCAGTATTTGCCTTCGATCAACGAAGCCACCGGGTACACCGCCTGTTCACGGCTGTATGGGTGGCTCCATTCGCCCACCAGTTCCGCCGCGGTGTGCGGGGCGTTTTTCAGTGGGTTGTCGTCCTTGTCCAGGGTGCCGTTTTCCACCGCTCGGATTTCTTCGCGGATGGCGATCATCGCGTCGCAGAAGCGGTCCAGTTCTTCCTTGGATTCACTTTCGGTGGGCTCGATCATCAAGGTGCCGGCGACCGGGAACGACATGGTCGGTGCATGGAAACCGAAGTCGATCAGGCGCTTGGCCACGTCATCCACGCTGATGCCGCTGCTGTCTTTCAGCGGGCGCAAGTCCAGGATGCATTCATGCGCTACCAGGCCGTTGCTGCCGGTGTACAGCACGGGGTAGTGCTCTTCCAGGCGACGGGAGATGTAGTTGGCATTCAGGATCGCCAGTTGCGACGCACGCTTGAGGCCCGCACCGCCCATCATGCTGATGTACATCCAGGTAATCGGCAGGATGCTTGCGCTGCCAAAAGGCGCTGCGCACACCGCGCCTTCCTTGCGCGCCATGGCCGCGTGGCCCGGCAGGAATGGCGTGAGGTGCGATTTGACGCCAATCGGGCCGACGCCCGGGCCGCCACCGCCGTGGGGGATGCAGAAGGTCTTGTGCAGGTTCAGGTGGGACACGTCGCCACCAAACTTGCCCGGTGCGCACAGGCCGACCATGGCGTTCATGTTCGCGCCGTCGATGTACACCTGGCCGCCGTTGTCGTGGATGATCCCGCAGATTTCGCGGATGCCTTCCTCGAACACACCGTGGGTGGACGGGTAGGTGATCATCAGCGCGGCGAGGTGTTCGCGGTGCTCGATGGCCTTGGCACGCAGGTCTTCGATATCCACGTTGCCCCGGGCATCGCAGGCGGTGACGACCACGCGCATACCGGCCATGTTGGCGGTGGCCGGGTTGGTGCCGTGTGCCGACGATGGGATCAGGCAGATGTCGCGACGGGCTTCGCCACGGCTCTGGTGATAGGCGCGAATGGCCAACAGACCGGCGTACTCACCCTGGGAACCGGCGTTCGGTTGCAGGGAGATCGCGTCGTACCCGGTGGCCGCGCAGAGCATGGCTTCCAGGTCAGAGGTCAATTGCAGGTAGCCGGCGCTTTGCTCGGCTGGGGCGAAGGGGTGCAGGGCACCGAATTCAGCCCAGGTCACCGGGATCATTTCGCTGGCGGCGTTGAGCTTCATGGTGCATGAACCCAGCGGGATCATGGTGCGGTCCAGTGCCAGGTCCTTGTCGGCCAGCTTGCGCAGGTAGCGCATCAGCTCGGTTTCCGAGTGATAACGGTTGAATACCGAGTGGCTGAGGATCGGCGACTGGCGCAGCAGCGCGGCGGGCAGGGTGCTGTCGACGCTGGCCGCCAGGGCGGCGAAGTCCGGCAGGGCTTTACCGTCGGCCAATACGCTCCACAGGGTCTCGATATCGGCCTGGGTGGTGGTTTCATCCAGCGACAGGCCCAGTCGCGCAGCGTCCACGACCCGCAGGTTGATGCGTTGGGCGCGGGCTTTGTCGTGCAGCGCGGCGGTGTGAGTGCCGGTGGCCAGTGTCAGCGTGTCGAAGAAGGTGGCTTGTTCAACCTGAAGGCCCAAGGTGGTCAAGCCCTTGGCCAGGATCGCGGTCAGGTGGTGAATGCGCTGGGCGATCTGGGTCAGGCCTTTAGGGCCGTGGTACACGGCGTACATGCTGGCGATGTTGGCCAGCAGCACTTGGGCAGTGCAGATGTTGCTGGTGGCTTTCTCGCGGCGGATATGTTGCTCGCGGGTCTGCATGGCCAGGCGCAGGGCCGGCTTGCCGAAGCGGTCGACCGATACACCGACCAGACGCCCCGGCATATCGCGCTTGAACGCATCCCTGGTGGAGAAGTACGCCGCGTGCGGGCCACCGAAGCCCAGCGGCACGCCGAAGCGTTGCGCGCTGCCAATGGCCACGTCGGCGCCGAACTCACCCGGTGGGGTCAGCAGGGTCAGGGCCAGCAGGTCGGCGGCTACCGCCACCAGCGCATGGGCGGCATGGAAGCGTTCAGCCAGTTCACGGTAGTCGAACACGTCACCGTTGCTGGCCGGGTATTGCAGCAGTGCCCCGAAGAACGGGCTGACGTCGGTCAGTTCGCGCTCATCGCCCACCACCACATCGATGCCCAATGGCTCGGCACGGGTGCGCAGCACATCGAGGGTTTGCGGGTGGCTGTGGATCGAGGCAAAGAAGGCATTGCTGCCTTTGTTCTTGCTCAGGCGCTTGCAGAAGGTCATGGCTTCGGCGGCCGCGGTGGCTTCGTCGAGCAAGGAGGCGTTGGCGATCGGCAGGCCGGTGAGGTCGCTGATCAGGGTCTGGAAGTTCAGCAGCGCTTCCAGGCGGCCTTGGGAGATTTCTGGCTGGTACGGGGTGTAGGCGGTGTACCAGGCCGGGTTTTCCAGGAGGTTGCGCAGGATCGGCGACGGCGTATGGCAGTTGTAGTAGCCCTGGCCGATATAGGTCTTGAACAGTTGGTTCTTGCCTGCGATCGCCTTGATCCTGGCCAGTGCCTCGGCTTCGCTCAGGCCGTCTTCCAAGCCAAGCACGCTGGTGCCCTTGATGCTTTCAGGGATCACGCTGGCGCTCAAGGCTTCCAGGGAGTCAAAACCCAGGCTGGCGAGCATCTGCTGCTCATCGTCCTGGCGCGGGCCGATATGGCGGGCGATGAATTCGTTGGCGGTGCTCAGGTTGATACTCATGGCGCGCTCCTCAGGCTTCGGCGTTGGCTTTGATCAGACGGTCGTACGCGTCCTGATCCAACAGTTTAGCGATAGCCTCGGCATCGGCCGGTTTAAAGCGGAAGAACCAGCCTTCGCCCATCGGGTCTTCGTTGACCAGTTCCGGGCTGCCGTCGAGCTTGTCGTTCACTTCCAGCACTTCACCGTCCAATGGCATGTACACGCCGCTGGCGGCCTTGACCGACTCAACGGTGGACGCTTCGGCGCCCTTGGCGTAGGCCTGCAACTCTGGCAGTTGCACGAAAACCACATCACCCAGCGCGTCCTGCGCGAAAGCGGTGATACCCACGGTGACGCTGCCGTCAGCTTCGGCGCGCAGCCATTCGTGATCTTCAGTGAAACGCAACTCGCTCATGGAAACTCCTCGGGGCCAGATTCGTCTGGTGGACGGGATTGGAATAATGGGGAGTTGCTTAGCAATATTGCGGCCAACGTTATTAATTCGTTAAAAATCAACAAGTTAATAAAATGGGTTATGACGTTATGCGTTTTGCCTGTAGCGATTTCGCTACAGTCCGGCCGTCTAAAAAAAGCCTATGTGGATCAAAGCCTTGCATGGCGCGTAAAAAACAGGGTTGTAGCGATATCGTTCCACTGTAGCGCTTTCAGTACAGTGGATGTCGTTCTCAGACCCTTTTTTGAAACGTGGCCCTGTAGGCGCGAGCGTGCTCGCGAAGATCGTCAACGATGACGCAAGCAGCCTGGATGAACGCCGCACCCTTGGGGTTTTCGCCAGCAAGCTTGCGCCTGCAGTGGGCAGAGCCCGGCTCAGGGCTTGTTCGGGATGCCGTACTTGCGCAGGCGATGGGCGATAGCGGTGTGGGAGGTTTGCAGGCGGCTCGCCAGTTGACGGGTCGAGGGGTAGCTGGTGTAGAGCTTCTCCAGCAGGTTGCGCTCGAAATCGTCCATAGCCTGTTCCAGGCTGTCGATCTCGCCATCGCTTTGGCGGGCGACCGAGGTGCCGGCGATATCCAGGTCACCAATGTCCACCAGGCTGCTTTCGCAGATGGCAGCTGCGCGGAAGATCACGTTCTGCAACTGCCGCACATTGCCCGGCCAGCGGTTGCCGAGCAGCGCCGGATACGTGCCGGGCGCCAGGCGGCACACCGGTCGCTGGATCTGGGCACAGGCCTGCTGCATGAAGTAGCGCGCCAGCAGCAGGATGTCCTGGCCGCGCTCGCGCAGGGGCGGCACTTCGACGTTGAGCACGTTGAGCCGATAGAACAGGTCTTCGCGAAAAGTCCCCTCGCTGACCATCTTTTCCAGGTCGCGGTGGGTCGCGCTGAGGATGCGCACATTGACCTTCACTTCGCGATCACCGCCGACCCGGCGAAAGCTGCCGTCGTTGAGAAAGCGCAGCAACTTGGCCTGCAGGTACGGCGACATCTCACCGATCTCATCCAGGAACACCGTGCCCTGGTTGGCCAGCTCCATCAGCCCCGGCTTGCCACCGCGCTGGGCGCCGGTAAACGCACCGGGGGCATAGCCGAACAGTTCGCTTTCGGCGAGGTTCTCCGGCAGCGCCGCGCAGTTCAGCGCCAGGAACGGTGAGCTGTACCGCGCACTGATGGCATGGCAGGCGCGTGCCACCAGTTCCTTGCCGGTACCGGTCTCGCCCTGGATCAACAGCGGTGCATCCAGTGCGGCCACCCGCTGCGCGCGCGCCTTGAGGGTGCGGATCACCGGGGACTCGCCCAACAGTGCATCGAAGCCTTCGGCATGGTCGTGGTGCAGCGCAGACAATTGCTCGCCGATGCGGTTGGGCTGATAGAGCGTGAGCAGGGCGCCGGCATCGGTGATCGGGGTGGCATCCAGCAACAAGGTCTGGCCGTTGACGTTGATTTCGCGCAACGGCAAACGAAAGCCCTGTTCCAGCAAGGTGTCCAGCAACGCGGGGTCATTGAACAGCTCGGCAATGCTTTCCCCGGCCGGCTCGCGGCCGTACAGGGCGATCAACGCCGGGTTGGCCAGCAGGATCGTGCCGGCGCTGTCCAGGGCCAGTACCGGGTCGGTCATGGCCGCCAGCAGGGCGTCGAGTTGCAGGTGGCGACGTTGGCCGGGGAGGATGTCGACCACGGTGACCGACTGGACGCCGTGCACGCTGAACAGTGCATCGCGCAACTCTTCGAGGACTTCGGCACTCAGGGTCGGCGCGTCGATGTAGACGTTGGGCGGCACCATTTCCACGGCATCCAGGTTGAGATTGCGCCCACCGAGCAAGGCCAGGACTTCCTGGGTGATGCCGACGCGGTCGATGAAGCTGACGTGGATACGCATGGGGCGCTAACAATTCTGGGGAGCGAGAGGCGGCAAGTATGCCTTGGCGCGGATGGAGATCAAAATATGGGAGGGGCGGTGCGACGATTCAACATGCTCCCGATGGCGGTGTGTCAGTCAGCTGATCCACCGCCATCGGGAGCAAGCCCCCTCCCACATTTTGAGCAGTGTTGTGTCAGTGCAACCGGGTTATGCCAGGTGTTCAGGTTTGATCGGGTCGCCGGATTTCACATCCAGTTGATGCCGTACATCCTCGAACATCTGGTCGTACTGTTTGTGCATCGATCCATTCAACACGGCGATCTTCGGCATGCCGTATTTCTGCGCGATGTTCATCGCATGCCGCGCAAAGTCGAAGGCCTGGTCCTTGGGCAGGAAGAACTCTTCCTTGAGGTCCTTGCCCTGCACCGAGCCGTGCAGCTTGAACAGCATGCCCTTGCCTTCCTTTGGGTCCTGGCTGATTTCGTAGTCAATACACAGGTTGTAGCTGTAGTCCTGGGTATTCAGCGCGTGACGTTCAACGTGCAAGTGACCGGGTTCAAAGGTGGCCATAGGCGTATCTCCTCTACTTCACAGATAGGTGATGCCAGGTGTTGCCGTGCTGATGCGTGTGCCGGCACTGCCCTGGACGATGGCTTCGATGTCGGAGAGTGAACCGATCACTGCGGTTTTGCCAGTCTGGCGGGCGAACTCGCAGGCTGCTTGCACCTTGGGCCCCATGGAGCCGGCGGCGAAACCGAGTCTTTCCATTTCATCCGGGTGGGCCTGGCCGATAGCCTTCTGGGTCGGTTTGCCAAAGTCGATATACGCCGCGTTGACGTCGGTGGCGATCACCAGCAAATCGGCTTCCAGTTGCGATGCCAGCAGCGATGAGCACAGGTCTTTGTCGATGACCGCTTCAATACCCTTGAGCTTGCCGTCTTCGCCATACATCGTTGGAATACCGCCGCCGCCGGCGCAGATCACGATGCTGCCCTTTTCCAGCAGCCATTGGATCGGACGAATTTCAAAGATGCGTTTCGGCCGCGGGCTGGCCACGACGCGGCGGTATTTATCGCCATCCGGGGCGATCGCCCAGCCTTTTTCAGCGGCCAGTTGCTCGGCTTCGGCCTTGGAGTACACCGGGCCTATGGGCTTGCTGGGGCGCTGGAAGGCCGGGTCGTTGGCGTCCACTTCGACCTGGGTGAGCAGGGTGGCGAAGGGCACTTCGAAGTCCAGCAGGTTGCCCAGTTCCTGTTCGATGATGTAGCCGATCATGCCTTCGGTTTCCGCACCGAGCACGTCCAGCGGGTAGGGCGATACGCTGGTGTAGGCCGCAGCCTGCAACGACAGCAGGCCGACCTGCGGGCCATTGCCGTGGGCGATGACCAGCTCGTTGCCGGGGTGGATCTTGGCGATCTGTTCGGTGGCAATGCGGATATTGGCGCGTTGGTTGTCTGCGGTCATGGGTTCACCACGGCGCAGGAGGGCGTTGCCGCCCAGGGCTACGACGATGCGCATAATGCAATCCTTCTAGAGCTCGTAATCCTTTGTAGGAGCGAGCTTGCTCGCGAAGGAGGTCAACGATAACGCGCCCATCCTGAATGAACGCGGTGCCCTTGAATTTTTCGCGAGCAAGCTCGCTCCTACAGTGGGATCGCAGCAGGGTTTAGATATCCGCGAGTGCCGACACCAGGATCGCCTTGATGGTGTGCATGCGGTTTTCCGCCTGCTCAAAGGCAATGTTGGCCGGCGACTCGAACACTTCTTCAGTCACTTCCACACCATTGGCCAGGTTCGGATAACGCGCGGCGATGTCCTTGCCGACCTTGGTCTCGCTGTTATGGAACGCCGGCAGGCAGTGCATGAACTTCACGCGCGGGTTGCCCGAGGCTTTCATCATCTTGGTGTTGACCTGGTACGGCAGCAGTTGCTCGATACGTTCGTCCCACGCTTCCACCGGCTCACCCATGGAGACCCAGATATCGGTGTGGATAAAGTCCACGCCTTTGACCGCTTCTTTTGGGTCTTCGGTGATGGTGATACGCGCGCCGCTTTCTTCGGCAAAGGCCTGGCATTGCTTGATGAAATCTTCATGGGGCCACAGGGCTTTTGGCGCGCCGATGCGCACGTCCATGCCCAGCTTGGCGCCGATCATCAGCAGTGAATTGCCCATGTTGTAGCGTGCGTCACCCAGGTAGGCGTAGCTGATGTCATGCAGCGGCTTGTCGCTGTGTTCGCGCATGGTCAGGGTGTCGGCGATCATCTGGGTCGGGTGGAATTCAGCGGTCAGGCCGTTGAACACCGGCACGCCGGCAAACTTGGCCAGCTCTTCGACGATTTCCTGCTCGAAGCCACGGTATTCAATGGCATCGAACATGCGGCCGAGCACGCGGGCGGTGTCTTTCATGCTTTCTTTGTGGCCGATCTGCGACGACACCGGGTCGATATAGGTGACGTGAGCGCCCTGGTCGTGGGCTGCCACTTCGAACGCGCAGCGGGTGCGGGTCGAGGTTTTTTCAAAAATCAGCGCGATGTTCTTGCCTTGCAGGTGTGGACGCTCGGTGCCGGTGTATTTGGCGCGCTTGAGGTCGCGGGACAGGTCCAGCAGGTAATGCAGTTCGCGGGTGGTGTGGTGCATCAGCGACAGCAGGCTGCGGTTGCGCATATTGAAAGCCATGGTGGATCTCCTTCTGTTCAGGTTATCCCCTGGGCCGACGCCTTATGAGCGGCGGCCAAGGTTTGAAAGTTAGTAGTCGATAGGGTCGCGGATGATCGGGCAGGTCATGCAGTGGCCGCCGCCACGGCCCCGGCCGAGTTCACCGGCGCTGATGGTGATGACTTCCACGCCGGCCTTGCGCAGCAGGGTGTTGGTGTAGGTATTGCGGTCGTAGCCGATGACCACGCCCGGTTCCACGGCGACCACGTTGTTGCCGTCGTCCCACTGCTCGCGCTCGGCAGCGAAGCTGTTGCCACCGGTTTCGACGACCCGCAGGGCCTTGAGGTTGAGTGCTGCGGCCACGGTTTCGAGGAAGTTGGTTTTCTCCCGTTGAATATCGATGCCGTGTGGCTTGCTCTCGTCAGGGCGCAGGGTGAAGGGCACGATCTGGCTGACCACTTCGGGGAAGATGGTGACCAGGTCGCGGTCGCAGAAACTGAACACGGTGTCCAAGTGCATTGCCGCGCGGGATTTTGGCAGGCCGGCAACGATCACCCGTTCCACGGCTTTGTTCTTGAACAGGTTGCGCGCCAACTGGCCGATGGCCTGGTGGGACGAGCGCTCGCCCATGCCGATCAACACCACGCCATTGCCAATCGGCATGACGTCGCCACCTTCCAGCGTGGCGGCACCGTGTTCCTGGTCGGGGTCGCCATACCAGATTTGGAAGTCGGCGTTGGTGAACTCGGGGTGGAATTTGTAGATGGCGCTGGCCAGCAGGGTTTCCTGACGTCGCGCCGGCCAGTACATCGGGTTGAGCGTCACGCCGCCGTAGATCCAGCAAGTGGTGTCGCGGGTGAACTGGGTGTTGGGCAGCGGCGGCAGAATGAAGCTGGCGTGGCCGAGGAAGTCGCGGAACATCTCGATGGTTTTGCCACCGAAGCTGCTCGGCAGGTCATCGGCCGACACGCCACCAATCAGGAACTCGGCGATCTTGCGTGGCTCCAGGCTACGCAGCCAGGAACCGACTTCATCGACCAGGCCCAGACCGACGGTGTTGGAGGTGATCTTGCGCTCCAGGATCCAGTCCAGGGCTTCGGGGTTGGCAACGATGTCGGTCAGCAGGTTGTGCATTTCCAGCACATCAATGTCCCGCTCGCGCATCTTGGTGACGAAATCGAAATGGTCGCGCTTGGCCTGGGCCACCCACAACACGTCATCGAACAGCAATTCATCACAGTTGTTGGGGGTCAGCCGCTGGTGGGCCAAACCTGGGGAGCACACCATGACTTTACGCAGTTTGCCGGCTTCGGAATGTACGCCGTACTTCACTTTTTCCGTGGTCATTACAGATCCTCCAGTGAGCAACAATTACATAGTCAGGAAGCCGGCGTAGAGCCCATAGGCGGCCACCAGGGCGCCAATGACCACTGCGACGAAAATCAGCTTCTCGACGTTGGTGAAAATCGGTTTGCCCAGTTCATGCTTGGCCTTGGCGAACAGGATCGCGCCAGGGGCATAGAGCAGGGCGGAGAGCAGCAGGTATTTGGTGCCGCCGGCATACAGCAGCCAGACCGCATAGATCAGCGCGATCGCGCCGATGACCAGGTCTTTCCTGCGTTCGCCCGCGGCGTTTTCGTAAGTCTCGCCACGTACCGCCAGCAGCAGCGCATAGGCAGCGGACCACAGGTAAGGCACCAGGATCATCGAGGTGGCGAGGTAGATCAGCGACAGGTAGGTGCTGGCGGAAAACAGCGTGATCACCAGGAATAACTGGACCAGCGCGTTGGTCAGCCACAGGGCGTTGGCCGGCACATGGTTGGCGTTTTCGCGGCGCAAAAACTCCGGCATGGTGTGGTCCTTGGCGGCGGCGAACATGATCTCCGCACACAGCAGCACCCACGACAGCAACGCACCGAGCAGCGAGATAACCAGGCCGACACTGATCAACACGGCGCCCCAGTGGCCCACGACATGCTCCAGCACGGCAGCCATCGATGGGTTCTGCAACTTGGCCAGTTCCGGTTGGGTCATGATCCCGAGGGACAGCACGTTCACCAGCATCAGGAACAGCAGCACGGTGATAAAGCCGATCACGGTGGCCTTGCCCACATCCGAACGTTTTTCGGCACGCGCCGAGAAGATGCTCGCGCCTTCGATGCCGATGAACACCCACACGGTGACCAGCATCATGTTGCGCACCTGGTTCATCACGCTGCCCAGGTCCGGGTTTTTCAGGCCCCAGATGTCAGCGGTGAAGATGTCCAGCTTGAACGCGAACACGGCGATCAACACGAACAGCACCAGCGGCACGATCTTGGCGACGGTGGTCACCAGGTTGACGAACGCCGCCTCCTTGATCCCGCGCAGTACCAGGAAATGCACGGCCCAGAGCAGGACCGAGGCGCCGATCACCGCGGCCGGGGTGTTGCCCTCGCCAAAGATCGGGAAGAAGTAACCGAGGGTGCTGAACAGCAGCACGAAATAGCCGACGTTACCCAGCCAGGCGCTGATCCAGTACCCCCAGGCGGACGAGAACCCCATGTAGTCGCCAAACCCGGCCTTGGCGTAGGCATATACGCCGCCGTCGAGGTCGGGTTTGCGGTTGGCCAACGTCTGAAACACGAAGGCGAGGGTCAACATACCCACGGCCGTGATGACCCAACCAATCAGGACAGCGCCAACATCGGCACTGGCCGCCATGTTTTGCGGCAGGGAGAAGATCCCGCCGCCAATCATTGAACCCACGACAAGTGCAACCAGTGCACCGAGTCGAAGTTTTCCGGCAGATTCAGACATTGCATAACTCCAATGCAGGAGAAGAGAGACCACAGAATAATTCCGTGCGCTATTCAAACAGCTGACTCAGATCACATCATTGGCACATTCCATTGTGAATTAATGACTTAGGCTGAAAAGCCGCGGGCAGCACTTTTCTTCGCAAAGGCGCTTTCCAGAGCGATCTGTGCGGTATGGTCAATCTTTTAGTGCAATGCGTGGACGTTTGAAGCTAGTCATTTTTTCTGAATGTGCAAACTTTTCCAAAAGGCGACGATAAGTAGCTTGGAGGCGACAAAGTATTCGTCGTATTTAAATTCTAAATAAGCCTAAACTATGAAAACTGTCATGCCCTTGAGTTATGAGCGTGGCAGTTTTATCGCGGTCTTTAATAAACGCTACACTCGCTGAGTTAATTAGTTGAGTGCACGGTTGTCAGCTCAAACGTTATTGATTCAGGAGTCTGCATGTCTCAACCGGTCCAAAAACTTCGGCTGGGTGCCCTGATTGCCCTGGTGGTGGGGTCGATGGTGGGGGGCGGGATCTTCTCCCTGCCACAGAACATGGCCGCCCGCGCCGAAGTGGGCGCGATATTGATCGGCTGGGGCATCACCGCCGTGGGCATGTTGACCCTGGCGTTCGTGTTCCAGACCCTGGCCAATCGCAAACCGGGATTGGATTCCGGGGTGTATGCCTATGCCAAGGCCGGTTTCGGCGACTACATGGGGTTCTCGTCCGCCTGGGGGTACTGGATCAGTGCGTGGATGGGCAACGTCGGCTACTTCGTGTTGCTGTTCAGCACCCTCGGTTACTTTTTTCCGGTGTTCGGAGAGGGCAACACGCCGGTGGCCATCGGTTGCGCGTCGGTGCTGCTATGGGCTGTGCATTTCCTGGTACTGCGTGGGATCAAGGAGGCAGCGTTCATCAACCAGATCACCACCGTGGCGAAGATCGTGCCGCTGCTGCTGTTTATCGTGATCGCTGCCGTGGCATTCAAGGCGGATATTTTCACCCGTGATATCTGGGGCCTGGGCAATCCGCAATTCGGCAGCGTGGTGGACCAGGTGCGCAACATGATGCTGGTGACGGTGTTCGTGTTTATCGGCATCGAAGGCGCCAGCGTGTATTCGGCGCGGGCGGAGAAACGCTCGGACGTGGGCCGCGCGACCGTGATCGGGTTTCTTGGCGTGCTGGCGCTGCTGGTGCTGGTGAACCTGCTGTCCCTGGGCATCATGAGCCAGCCGGAACTGGCGCAATTGCAGAACCCATCCCTGGCCGGCGTGCTGGAGCATATTGTCGGCCCCTGGGGCGCATTGCTGATCAGCATCGGCCTGGCGGTATCGCTGGTGGGCGCGTTGCTGTCGTGGGCGTTGCTCTGTGCGGAAATCCTCTACGCCACTGCCCATGACAAGACCATGCCGGCCTTCCTGAAAAAGGAAAACGCCAACCAGGTGCCGGTCAATGCGCTGTGGCTGACCAATGTGATGATCCAGCTGTTCTTGGTGATTACGCTGTTTTCCCACAGCACCTACACCACCCTGATTTACCTGGCCTCGTCGATGATCCTGGTGCCGTACCTGTGGTCGGCGGCCTACGCGGTGCTACTGAGCGGGCGCGGCGAAACCTATGAAGGTGCCCCGCACCATCGCATCAAGGACCTGCTGATTGGCTTGATCGCTTTGGGCTATGCCGTGTGGCTGCTCTACGCCGGAGGCTTGAAATACCTGCTGCTCTCGGCGTTGCTGTATGCCCCTGGGGTGATTCTGTTCGCGCTGGCCAAGCGCGAGCAGGGCCAGCCCTTGTTCAGCCATGTGGAAAAAGGCATTTTCGGCTGCGTGATCGCCGGTGCGGGGTTGGCGGCGTATGGGCTGTATAGCGGGGTGTTGTCGTTGTGAGGCTGGCGTATCAGCCGCCCGATGACAAGGCGGCTATGGTGGGTTTTCTATCGGCGTGGTATTTGCGGACATCGCTGGGTCGGGGGATTGATAGTGGCTGTGCTGGCCTCATCGGGGGCAAGCCCCCTCCCACAGGATGACTGAGTATTTCCTTCGAAATGCGTTCGAGCGTGGGAGGGGGCTTGCCCCCGATGGCGATCTTCAAGTCACCACTGAGGCCGGTGTGAGCCCAGTTCCCCAGCCGGCAAATCCCACTGCACCGGCGTGCCGCTAATGCTCAGTGGCGCCAGCAAACGGTGGGCCTGACCCCAGGCTGTTTGTTCCACCACCAACCCCTGATCGCTTGGCTCTTCGGCACGCAACCCGGCCTGCTCCGGTACTTGCCCCGCATCCACCAGCAATTTCGCCGTGCGCGCCAATGACAAGCGCGCCGCCCCACCCCGGCCTGATGCCAAGCGCTCACCCAAGGCCCGGATTGCACTGGCCGCCATCAGGTAGCCGGTGGCATGATCCAGCGCCTGCAACGGCAGCGGCACTGGTTTATCCGCCCGCTTCCAGGCCATGCCCGCCTCAGCGATGCCGCTGCTCATCTGCACCAGGCTGTCAAAGCCGCGACGATTGCGCCACGGGCCGCTCCAGCCGTAGGCGTTGAGGCTGACGTCAATCAGCCCGGGAGCGAGGTGTTGCAGTTCGCCCGCGGTGTAACCCAGTTGTTCCAGTGCATCGGCGCGGTAACCGTGGAACAGTACGTCAGCGTCCTTGAGTAAGGCTTCGAATACCTGTCGGCCTTCAGCGCCTTTCAGGTCGAGGCGAGCGCAGCGCTTGCCCAGGGTCATTTCCGGTACCACGCCGGGTTCGTTCCAGGTGGGCGAGTCGATGCGCAATACATCCGCGCCCAGGCCGGCGAGGAAACGACTGGCCACGGGGCCGGCCAATACGCGGGTCAAGTCCAGCACCTTGATGCCGGTCAACGGGCGGGCAGCCGAACCGAGCCAGGGTTTGTCGGTGCCATTTTCGAAGACCTGACGCTGTATCAGTTCTTCGGCATTCACCGCCAGGCCCTGCGGATGTTGCTGCCAGGCTTGCCAGCCACGCATCTGCGCCGCACAACCGCCGGCCTCGACAATCGACTGTTCCAGTTCGGCGGCGTTCCAAGCCGTGACTTTGGCTGCCATTTCGGCGCGGTCGGCAGCCCGCCCCAGCACCCGCTCGGCCGCTGCACGGTGATGGGGCGCGTTGGTGTGCAAGCGAATCCAGCCATCGGCGCTGGCATAGTCGCCGGCCACCGGGTCCCACAATGGCGGTACTTGCCAGCCCACCGGGCGAATCGAGGAAGAGAACCAGAAGGAGGCCAGGCGTCGGTCCACGCTCACACTGGGCAGGCGCCCGGTCTGTTGCTGGATCAGTTGGGCGACGGCCTGGCCGGCGGCACCGATGCTGGCGCTGGCCAGGTCGGTCACGGCGAAGGTCGAGGGCAGGGCGCCGGCCTCGGTCAGGGGCAGCGGGGTTTGCGGCAGATCGAGTGCGGCTTGGATGGGAGTCAGCAGGTCAGTCATCAAAGGCCCTCCGTAAGAGAAGGGCCACTATAGAAGATCCTCACATCGGTGTGACAACTCCCGGCTCCAGCGGCAGGTCAATGCTGGCGATAAAACCACCGTCGGGGTGATTGGCCAGGATCAGGCTGCCGCCGTGGCGTTCAGCGGCGCGACGGGCAATGGCCAGGCCCAGGCCATGGCCCTGCGCAGTCTGGCCGGGCGCTCGGTAGAACGGTTCGCCCAACTGGCTCAGGTGCTCGGCGTCGACGCCAGGGCCATGGTCACGCACGCTGATCAGAATGCGTTCGCCCTGGTGTTGGGCCTGCAACTCGATGGGCAGTCCCTGTGGGTTGAAGCGCTGGGCATTACGCAGCAGGTTATCCACCGCGCGTTCGATCATGGTCGGCCAGCCTTTGAGATGCAGGTCGGCGTCGGCCGTCAGTTGCACCACCTGGTCCGGTGCGCTGAGCTGGGCGTCTTTTTGCAGGGTCTTGAGCAGCGGGATAAGGTCGACCTCCTCGGCGCTGGCGTTGTCGGCATCGACCCGGGCCAGCACCAGAATCTCACTGATCAGCGCTTCCAGGCGGTCGCATTCACGCGTCAGGCGCGGCCAGAGCTTTTCCCGTTCCTCAGGGCTGGCACGTTCAGCCAGCGCGAGGGCGATCCGCAAGCGGGCCAGGGGCGAGCGCAGTTCGTGAGACACGTCGCGCAGCAATTGGCGCTGGCTGCCGATCAAGCTTTGCAGGCGTGCGCCCATGCGGTTGAAGTCGGTGGCGAGCACGCCGAATTCATCGCGGCGGTTGGCCAGTTGCGCCAGGCTGTTTTGCTGGTAGGTGGCCTGGCCGAGGTCATGCACCGCACCGCGCAGGCGGCTTAAGGGGCGGGTAATGGACAGTGTCACCAACAGGCTGAAGAGCGTGAGCACCACCAGCGCGATCGCCAGTGCGCTCAACGGCCACAACAGGCTGTTACGGTGCCAGGCATCCAACTCCGGGTGGGGGATGCGGTAGATCAGCAGGTAGGTGTCACCGGTTTTTTCGCTGGTGTACTCGGCGGTCAGGCGCCGCCAGGGCAGGTGGCCGTCCTTGCTGTCGTTCTGCCGGGCCTCGAAGGCGGCGGCGCGTCGCGGGAAGGTGCCGCGCACCACGGGCTCGCCGCTTTCGTTGAGCACTTGCACGTCGATGTGGTACTGGCGCTTGCGCTGTTGCAGCAGGTCTTGGGCGGCGTCCTCACCCTGGGTTTCGTAGAGTTGGGTCCACTCTTCGGCCAGGTTATTGAGGCCGGGATGGCGGCTGAGAATCCAGGCGTCCTGGTTGAGCATATGCCCAAGCAGGATCGACAGCCCGGCAACCAAGGCGATGGCCAGCCAGAAACTGGCCAGGATGCGCCAGAACAATGAACGCACAGGAAACCCTCAAACAGGAAAAGCCCAGTGGCGTGAGCCACTGGGCTGGGGGAGTGACGCTAACGCATTATTGCGCTTTTTGCGGCTGTTGCGCCTTCCAGGCCTGGAATTCCTTCCACTCGGCACGGCGCTGTTCTTGCTTCTTGACGATTTCGTCGAATTTTTTCTGCTGGTCGGGCTTGAGCACGGCACGGATGTCGGCCTGGGTTTTCTGTCTGCCGGCTGCGATTTCATCCTGCATGGCTTTCTGGTCAGCGGCCGGGAGTTTGTCCAGGTACTTCTTGACCAGGTCTTTGCGAGCGTGCCATTGGTCACCCATCAGCCTGCCGATCTGCTCCCGCTGTTCCTTGCTCAAATCCAGCTGGCTGAATGGGCCACCCTTGCCACGCGGGCCGTGTTCACCGCCGTGGCCCGGGCCACCCATCATGTGGCCTTCAGGGCCGCCCATCGGGCCTGGACCTTCGGGCATCGCGGCCATGGCAACGGTCGGCAGGGCGGCGGCGAACATCAGAGCGATTAGGGTCTTGCGCATGGTGATTCTCCTGTCTCTATTCCGGTGAGTCCGGATGTGAGTAGATTACGGAGATCAAGGTCAGCGGCGGTCAGGTGTGGGTAAAGCTTGGGTAAAGAGGGTTTTGTCGCGAACTGACAAAACCCTGTAGGAGCGAGCCTGCTCGCGAAAAACGCAAGATAAGCGCGGGCATTCAGGCCGCCCGTATTATCGTTGACGTTTTTCGCGAGCAAGCTCGCTCCTACAGGGGCGGGGGGGGTTAGAGGCTGTAGTAGTAACCGCGACTGCGCAGCGCCACGATCCGTGGCCGTCCGTCCGGGTGCGGGCCGATCTTTTTGCGCAGGTTGCTTACGTGCATGTCCAGGCTGCGATCGTAAAGGGTCAGCTTGCGGCCGAGGGCGATCTGCGCCAGTTCCTGCTTATCCAGCGGTTCGCCGGGCTGGCGCAGCAAGGCTTCCAGCAGGCGGCTTTCGGAGACGGTGAGGGTGAATTCCTGTTCATCAATGCTGACCACGCCGCGCACCGGGCTGAAGCACAGGTCGCCCAGTTCAAGCTGGGTCGACACGGCCGCCGGGTGGCTGCGGCGCAATACCGCGCGCAGGCGGGCAGTCAATTCGCGGGGGTCACAGGGCTTGGCCAGGTAATCGTCGGCACCCAGTTCCAGGCCGAGGATACGGTCCAGCGGTTCGCCCCGGGCCGAGAGCATCAACACCGGCAGCTCCGGGTGGTCGTTGCGCAATTGCTTGAGCAGCTCCAGGCCGCTGCCGTCGGGCAGCATCACATCGAGCACCACCGCCGCTGGGGCGCTGTCGGCCAATGCTTTACGGGCGCTCAAGCCGTCGTGGCAGGCGCGTACCTGGAAGCCTTCCTGGCCCAACCAACTGGTCAGCAGCTCACAGAGCTCCTGGTCATCATCTATCAGTAGCAGCTCGCTCATGACTCACTCAATTTAGCCATTGTCGACGACGACGGTGTCCACCGCTGGCGAAGATCCCGCACAGCAAGGCGATCAGCGCGACGGCCCCACCGGTGACGAACCATTGCTGTTGCTCGGTCAGCCATCGGGTCAAGCCGCCACCCTCTGTTTCTTTGAGTTGCTGGACCAGGCGTTGGTTCTCTTGGCGCAAGCGACTCAGTTGAGCGCTTTCGCGGGCCGCATCGGCCGTTTGCAGTTGCTTGCTCAGTTCTTCGCGCAGTCGTTCGCTTTCTTTCAAACGTTGCTGCAATTCGGTGATCTGGCTGCCGGCACTCAAGGACAGGGGCGTAGAACTGCCGGTGTTCGAGGTTTCTTCAGCGTGGGCCGTAGCCCCGATCATTAACACTGCCAACAGACACAACTGACGTAAGCGCATCGGAACTCCTGATTCCACACGAATATTCAGAACGTTGTCGGCAGGTTACCGAGAATAATGAGCAAATAGGAGTGCGCCGAACCGATTAGGTTCGGCGCGACCCGAATCAAGGCAGGACTTGCTTGAACGGTTTGACCACGACGTCGGCGTAGACGCCGGCTGCGACATAGGGGTCGGCCTTGGCCCAGGCCTGGGCGTCGGCCAGGGAAGCGAACTCGGCGACGATCAGGCTGCCGGTGAAACCGGCGTCGCCCGGGTCGTTGCTGTCAACGGCCGGGTGCGGGCCGGCCAGCACGATGCGGCCTTCGGCTTGCAGCACTTTCAGGCGCTCGACATGGGCCGGGCGCACGGACAGGCGTTTTTCCAGCGAGTTGGCAACATCGGTAGCAATGATGGCGTAGAGCATGTCAATCCTCGGTTTTCGGCGTGGTGGGCTCGGTGTCATGCAGGTGACGCGACAGGTAGATGCCCTGACCGACCAGGAACAGCACGGTCATGCCCAGGCTGCCGAACACTTTGAAGTCGACCCAGTAGTCCTGGAAGGTAAAGGCCACGAACAGGTTGGCGGCGCCGCAGAACAGGAAAAAAACGATCCAGGCCACGTTCAAGCGGGTCCAGACCGGCTCCGGCAGGGTCAATGCATGGCCCATGATCCGCTTGATCAGCAGGCGATCCCCGATGAAGTGGCTGCCGATGAATGCGAGGGCAAACAGCCAGTTCACCACCGGGGCTTTCCATTTAAGGAAGGTTTCGCTGTGGAAGGCCAGGGTCAGGCTACCGAAGACCAGGCACGCCACCAGGGTCAGCCATTGGCTTTTTTCCAGCTTGCGCTGGGAGATGAAGATGGCGCCGTAGACCACGATGGAGCTGATGATCAGCACCGCGGTGGCGCTGTAGATGCCTCCGACGGTCAGCTCATGGCCGGCGAGATCGATGACCCTGGGGTCGAGTTTGTAAACGATGAAAAACAGCAACAGCGGGATGAAGTCGATGAATTGTTTCACAGTAAGAGCCAGAAGCTGGATGTGGCGGCATAATAACAAACATCCTTGGTAGCGAAAGCGCCAGCTGACTTGAGGTTACACTCCCCCGTGAATGTTGATTTGCACTGCCACAGCACGGCCTCCGACGGCGCCCTGGCGCCCGCGGTACTGGTTGCGCGTGCGTTTGAAAAAGGCGTGCGAGTCCTATCGTTGACCGACCACGACACCCTCGAAGGCCTCGATGAAGCCCGCGAGGCGGCGCATGCCCTGGGCATGCAACTGGTCAACGGCGTGGAATTGTCCTGCACCTGGGGGGGCGCCACCATTCATGTGCTGGGCTATGGCTTCGATCAAAAAGCCCCTGCGCTGGTCGAGGCCATCGCCCAATTGCACGATGGCCGTTGGCTGCGGTCCGAAGAAATAAGTCGCAAGCTCGGCCTTAAAGGCATGGCCAACGCCCTCGACGGCGCCCGGGCCATCCAGCAGGAACTGGGTGACAGCGGCAACGCGCCGGCCCGTCCGCATTTTGCCGACTGGATGGTGCGTGAAGGGTTTGTCAGGGATCGCGCCGAAGCTTTTCGCAAATGGCTGGGCGCCGGCAAGTTGGGCGACGTCAAGCAACACTGGCCAACCCTGGAAGACACCGTCGAGACCCTGCGGGCCTCCGGGGCCTGGGTCAGCCTGGCACATCCCTGGCATTACGATTTCACCCGCAGCAAGCGCCGCAAGCTGATTGGCGACTATATTGGTGCGGGCGGCCACGCGATTGAAGTGGTCAACGGGCATCAACCCGCCGAACAGGTTGGCAGCCTGGCGATTCTTGCCCGCGAATTTGGTCTGCTGGTCAGTGCCGGCAGTGACTTTCATGGCCCAGGCGGCTGGTCCGAGATTGGCGAGTATCGCCCCGTCCCGGAAGACTTGCCGCTCTTGTGGGGGCGATTCAAGCATGACCCCATTACTGCCACCGTCTGAACAGGTAGAACACGTGAGTCAATTCTTCCAGATTCATCCGGAAAATCCCCAGGCGCGCCTGATCAAGCAGGCTGTGGAGATCATCCGCGCCGGCGGCGTGGTGATCTATCCAACGGATTCGTCCTACGCCATTGGTTGCCAGATTGGCGACAAGAACGCGGTCGAGCGTGTCCGGCGCCTGCGGGGCCTGGACAAGAACCACAACTTCGCACTGATTTGCAGCGACCTGTCCCAATTGGGCCTGTTCGCCAAGGTCGACACCGGCACCTTCCGCCTGCTCAAGGCCCACACGCCGGGGCCCTACACCTTTATCCTCAACGCCACCCGCGAAGTGCCGCGCCTGCTGCTGCACCCCAAGAAGCGCACCATCGGCCTGCGCGTGCCGGAACATCCCATTGCCCTGGCCCTGCTGGCCGAGCTGGGTGAGCCGTTGATGAGCGTGTCGTTGATCCTGCCCGGCGAAGCCGAGCCGCTATACGACCCCTACGAAATGCGCCGCCTGTTGGAAAAACACGTCGACCTGATCATTGACGGTGGTTATGGCGGCAACAAAGCCTCCACCGTGATCAACCTGGCCGACGGCGAGCCGGAAGTGGTGCGTGTCGGCTGCGGTGACCCGACTCCGTTTATGGTCGAGGCCTGAATGTCGGCCGTGGAAACCGTCGACAGCCAGGCCGGTGCCCAACAGGAACTGCCGTTCGCCATGGTGTACGGCCAGGCGGTCATGGAAATGCCGCTGGACCTGTACATCCCGCCGGACGCCCTGGAAGTCTTCCTTGACGCCTTCGAAGGCCCGCTGGACTTGCTGCTGTACCTGATCCGCAAGCAGAACATCAACATCCTCGACATTCCGGTGGCGGAAATCACCCGCCAGTACATGGGCTATGTCGAGCTGATGCAGTCGGTGCGCCTGGAGTTGGCCGCCGAGTACCTGGTGATGGCTGCCATGCTCGCCGAGATCAAGTCGCGCATGCTGCTGCCGCGTTCGGAAACCGTCGAGGCTGAAGAAGACGACCCGCGTGCCGAACTGATCCGCCGCTTGCAG
Organism: Pseudomonas sp. MPR-R2A5; assembly: GCF_058793055.1. NCBI lineage: Bacteria > Pseudomonadati > Pseudomonadota > Gammaproteobacteria > Pseudomonadales > Pseudomonadaceae > Pseudomonas > Pseudomonas sp. MPR-R2A5. The sequence goes on along the minus strand of NZ_JBXAFK010000019.1, from coordinate 16,394 downwards.
GAGTACGAACGCTTCAAGGCCGCCGCCGAAGGCATCGACGGCCTCAGCCGCGTGGGCCGCGATGTGCTGGTGCCCAAGCTCGACGCCCCGGAGGCCCGAGCGCGCAAATTGCTGCCGGACGTGAGCCTGGAAGAGTTACTGATGTCCATGGCCGAGGTGCTGCGCCGTGGCGATATGTTTGAACACCACCAGGTCAGCCGCGAGGCCCTGTCGACCCGCGAGCGCATGAGCGACGTGCTCGAACGCCTCAAGGGCGGTGGCTTCGTGCCGTTTGTCGAGCTGTTCACAGCCGAAGAAGGGCGCCTGGGGGTGGTGGTGACCTTTATGGCGATCCTCGAACTGGTCAAGGAGTCCTTGGTCGAGTTGGTCCAGAATGAGCCTTTTGCGGCTATCCACGTGCGGGCGCGAGCCGAATAAAGAGCTGAATCGATGAATCTGACTGAACCCCGCGAACTGGCCCCGTTGCTGGAGGCCTTTCTCCTGGCCTCGGGTAAGCCGCAATCCCTGGAGCGCCTGTTCGAACTCTTTGAAGAAGCCGAACGCCCTGAGCCCCCGGTCTTTAAAAAGGCGCTGGAGATTTTGCGCAAGTCCTGCGATGGCCGCGCCTTTGAACTGCGCGAAGTGGCGTCGGGTTACCGCCTGCAGATCCGTGAGCAGTTTTCCCCGTGGGTCGGCCGCTTGTGGGAAGAACGCCCGCAGCGATATTCCCGCGCGATGCTCGAGACCATGGCGCTGATTGCCTATCGCCAGCCGATTACCCGGGGCGAAATCGAAGACGTGCGCGGCGTGGCGGTCAACAGCCATATCGTCAAGACGCTGCTGGAGCGCGAGTGGATTCGCATCGTTGGCTACCGCGATGTGCCCGGCAAGCCGGCGATGTTCGCCACTACCAAGGCATTCCTCGACCACTTCAACCTGAAAAACCTTGACGACTTGCCGCCGCTCGCCGAACTGCGCGAGATGGAAGCCGAGCCGGTGCTCGACTTCGACGACGTGCCGGTTCCGGCCAGCCTGCAGGAACTGGCCGATGCCACCGCCGAGCCGGAGGAGCCAAAGGACGAAACCAGCTTCCACACCCTGTTGCTGGAACTGGACGACATGGAGCAGGGCATCAAGACCGACTTCGACGACTTGTTGCGTGACGGCGCATCCGAACCGGACGCCCAGGTAAACGTCGAAACCGAGCCGGTGGTCGAAGTCGAAATTGAACCTGAACCTGAACCTGAACCTGAACCTGAAGCAGAGGCCGAGGCCGAGGAAGACATCCTCGGCGTCGCCGAAGCCCGGGAAAAACTCCTGGCCGCCGTCGCCGCCCTCGAACAACCGCCGTTGAGCGATGAAGAAGACGAAGCCCGCGCGCTGGCCGAAGCCATCGAGAACGAGCGACGCCAGCTAGAAGACTGACGCGATCCCCCTGTAGGAGCGAGCTTGCTCGCGAAGATCGTCAACGAAAACGCGGGGAATCTGGGGGGGGGGCGGTGTTCTTGCGTTTTTCGCGAGCAAGCTCGCTCCTACAGGATGTGCACCACCGGTCGGCGGAAAGACCACTGACCAGGCGCTTATCGACTAGTCTCTGATGCGCAACGCGCAGCATGCGCGTATGATTCGCGCCCCTTTGCCGACGTATTCGGCCAAAGCCCCGCTTTCAACACTCTTCAGGCCACGCCTGAATCGACCCACCGGGAGGTGCTTAAGATGAACGACAAAGACCAGAACGACAGCCAGGAAATCGGCCCAGCAGGCGAAAAACTGCAAAAGGTGCTGGCACGTATCGGCGTGGGCTCGCGCCGCGACGTCGAAGCCTGGATCACCCAGAAGCGCATCAAGGTCAACGGCGTAGAGGCCACCCTTGGCCAGCGCGTCGACCTGCACGATGCAATCACCATTGATGGCAAGGTCATCAAGCGTGAAGAGGCTGCCGAATCGGTACGCCGCGTCATCATGTACAACAAGCCCGATGGCGAAATCTGCACCCGTGACGACCCGGAAGGCCGTCCGACCGTGTTCGACAAAATGCCAAAGCCCAAAGAAGGCCGCTGGATCAATATCGGCCGTCTCGACATCAACACCACCGGCTTGCTGATGTTTACCACCGACGGTGAACTGGCCAACCGCCTGATGCACCCGTCTTACGAGATGGACCGTGAATACGCGGTGCGTGTACGCGGTGAAGTCGACGACGAGATGATCGAGCGCCTCAAGGCTGGTGTGGTACTGGAAGACGGCCCGGCCAAGTTCACCGACATCAAGCAGGCTCCAGGCGGCGAAGGCTTTAACCACTGGTACCACTGCGTGGTGATGGAAGGTCGTAACCGTGAAGTTCGTCGCCTGTGGGAATCCCAGGGCCTGGTGGTCAGCCGCCTGAAGCGCGTGCGTTTTGGCCCGGTGTTCCTCAACTCCGACCTGCCAATGGGCCGCTGGCGCGAAATGAGCCAGTACGAAGTCGACATCCTCAGCGCCGAAGTTGGCCTGACGCCGGTCGCCATGCCGCAGATGAACGCCAAGAGCAAAGACAAGCTCGAGCGTATGCAGCGTAAATCGTCGCGCCCTGTGGCCCGTACCGAGCGCGTTGCGCGCACCCTGCGCCCGGCACTGAACGCACCGGCAACCGGCGGGCGTATTTCTCGTGAGCCGCAGATCGAAGGCGAGCGCCGCCCAACGGCTCCGTCGCGCCAGGAAGGCGAGCGTGCACCACGCGCACCGCGCCCGGCAGGCCGTGGTGAAGCACCTGCTGGTGGTCGCAGTAATCGCGGTGAGGCCGGTCGCGGTGCGCCATCGGATCGTCCGGCCGACAGCGCCAACACCAAACGCCCAGCCAAGCCAGCGCCGAAAAAGCGCCCTGGCCTGAAACTGGTCGCAGACGAGCCGTCGGGCAAGCGCCGTGGCGCTCCTGCGGGTTCCGGTCAGCGTCCAGGCTTTGGTCGCAAGAAGCCGCAGTGATGTAAGCGCTGCACACCAACGCCAACCCTAGGGTTGGCGTTTTTTTTGCCTTGGAATACAGGCAAAAAATGTGGGAGGGGGCTTGCCCCCTCCCACATTTGGATCTTCATCCTTTTCAAGGTCGGTGCTCAGAACGCGAACGTGCCGTCAAACACCGGTTTGTCATCCAGGGCCAAGACCCCACTGGCAAAGATCAGATCCAGGTGATGGCTGCCTTTCTGCCCGCCGCCCAAGCCCAGGTGCAAGCCGCAATGACGCTCCTCGAACCCGGCATTGCGGGCGTACAGATCCTTGACCCCCTCATTGGTGCCGATCCCCAGCTCTTCCACCCGGCGGTTGGAAGGGTTGGCATTCAGGTATTTGTTGAAATCCTCCGCGAGCCCCGGCACGTCACTGGCCACGCTGCAGATGGTCGAGTTCTCGATCCACAACTCCAAGGGTGATTGCAGTACACCGTATTTGCGCGCAAAGGGGATGGTGCTGAGGAAGGTCCCCATGAACCGCACTTGGCCATTGATCGCCTCGCTGTGGGTAGCGATCTCGCCGGGGGCCAGGTCGTGGTTGCCGATACCGTTGATATTGGTCCACTTCTTGATGCTGCTCAGCGGCGCTTCCAGGCGCGAGCCGTGTTCGTCGGTAAAGCTCAGCACCGTGGCCTGGGACATGCGCCGGATCAGCGTGGCATTGAGGTCGGCGATACGCTGCGGTTCGACGCTGAAGGTGTCGTAGAAATAGTCGCCGTAATCCTTGAACAGCAGGGATTTCTTCCAGTGTTCAGCCATGACCTCATGCAAGGCGCGAATAAAGTCCGGGCCTTCGGCGCGTGGGTTGGGCAAGGTCGAGGAGTCGTACAGAAACAGGTACAGGTCGCAGGCTTCGATGGCCTGGGCCAGGTGGTGGCTGGGCGCCAGGTCCAGGCGTTGTACCTGGAAGTTAAAACGGGCGGCACTGCCGTGGGTGATGGCCTGGGCAATGGCGTCGTAGCGTTCGGTATGGCCCAGTAACACGGTCGGGCGGCTCAGGCCGATAAGGGCCGGGTGATGCGCGAGGTAGTAGAGAAAGTGTTCGACGGCGCGGGCCTTGTCCATGACGTATGTCCTTCTGTGCCTTGGGTAAGGGGGCAGGTGCCGTGCACAGCACCTGCCGGATGCCTGCCGCGTGTTAGAAAGGCCACATCGCGGTGCCAAAGGGCACAACGGCGTCGGCTTGCATCATTTCAACGGCTGCCTCGTGGGTCGGTGCTTCAAACCAATCGTCAAGTTGCAGTTCGGTTTCCAGGTCTTTTTCCAGTGCTTGCATGGTGTATCTCCTAGAGGACGTTGTTTGAGAACGGCTTGCCAGCGGCTTCGCTGGGCAAGTGAAAGAACCTAGGTGAGAGTGTTTGGTAATGCAAAAAATTTATTGACACGGTTTCATTTGCATTTTTTGTTCTGTTTTTTCAGGGCGTCGATTTATTCAGAAAAAACAGTTGGCTAGCTGACACGACAGGTCAGCAATTTCCTGGCGACAATTTTCTGCTGAATGACGGATAAGCGTGCCTGTAACGCTGGGTTTCCGCGGTGTAACAATAAATTTACGATATTGGCCGGGCATTTCTCAGCCTCGCCAAGCTGTAAGGAATACCTGACAGATTGTCGCGCACGCTCTGCGACGGCCTCCCGAAGCTGTCGAGCGGTGTACAATGCGCCGCGTTTTACTGTGACCCCCTTGCGTAACCACGCAAATGGCCAAGACCTCAGGGTGACTCGCCCTGATCATTCCGCCTGGCCACGAGCCAGTCGGGTTCGATTTCGTCACAGATAAAAACAAACAGGTGACGCATGACCGTTAGAACGACGCTGTACTCCTGGTGCCTGCGCTGGGGTTTGAGCGGTGCTGCTTGAGTCGGTAATTCAAGCCAGCAACGTGCATTCAACATCATCAAACCTTGCGTGAGACCCTTTTCATGAGTGGACCCCATTCTTCTTCAGGCGAGCTGAAACGCGGCCTGAAAAATCGGCATATCCAGTTGATCGCCCTCGGTGGTGCCATCGGTACCGGCCTGTTCCTGGGCTCGGCCGGGGTGCTCAAATCCGCCGGCCCGTCGATGATCCTCGGCTATGCCATCTGCGGCTTTATCGCGTTCATGATCATGCGCCAGCTCGGCGAAATGATTGTCGAAGAGCCGGTCGCCGGTTCTTTCAGCCACTTTGCCCACAAGTACTGGGGCGGTTTCGCCGGCTTCCTGTCGGGCTGGAACTGTTGGATCCTGTACATTCTGGTGGGCATGTCGGAGCTGACGGCTGTCGGCAAGTACGTGCATTACTGGTGGCCGGAGATCCCGACCTGGGTGTCGGCGGCAGCGTTTTTCGTGCTGATCAATTTGATCAACCTGGCCAACGTCAAAGTCTTCGGTGAGGCCGAGTTCTGGTTTGCCATCATCAAGGTGGTGGCCATCGTCGGCATGATCGCCCTGGGCAGTTACTTGCTGGTCAGCGGCAGCGGCGGCCCACAAGCCTCGGTGAGCAACCTGTGGGAACATGGCGGCTTCTTCCCCCATGGCGTCGGCGGGTTGGTGATGGCCATGGCGATTATCATGTTCTCCTTCGGCGGCCTGGAAATGCTCGGTTTCACCGCTGCCGAAGCCGACCAGCCACGCACCGTGATCCCCAAGGCAATCAACCAGGTGATCTACCGCATCCTGATCTTCTACATCGGCGCCCTGGTGGTGCTGTTGTCGCTGACGCCGTGGGACAGCCTGCTGGCGACCCTCAACGCGTCCGGCGATGCCTACAGCGGCAGCCCGTTCGTGCAGGTGTTCTCGATGCTGGGCAGCAACACCGCCGCGCATATCCTCAATTTCGTGGTGCTGACGGCGGCGCTGTCGGTGTACAACAGCGGCACCTACTGCAACAGCCGCATGCTGCTGGGCATGGCCGAGCAGGGCGATGCGCCCAAGGTGTTAGCAAAGATCGACAAGCGCGGCGTGCCAGTGCGTTCGATCCTCGCTTCGGCGGCGGTCACGCTGGTGGCAGTGTTGATGAACTACTTGATCCCGCAACACGCGTTGGAGCTGCTGATGTCCCTGGTGGTGGCCACGCTGGTGATCAACTGGGCGATGATCAGCTTCTCGCACTTCAAGTTCCGCCAGCACATGAACCGCACCGGCCAGGTGCCGCTGTTCAAGGCGTTGTGGTACCCGTATGGCAACTACGTCTGCCTGGCGTTCGTGGTGTTTATCCTGGTGATCATGCTGATGATTCCGGGGATCCAGGTGTCGGTGTACGCGATCCCGGTGTGGGTCGCGTTCATGGCGGTGTGTTACGGGATCAAGAACAAGCGCAGTGCTGAAGCCGCGTTGAGCGCAGCGAGTGCGACACTGAAGTAAACAGGCGCACGTCTAAAGAAAACCCCGCACCCTGTATTCCGCTGTCGGGAACTCAGGGCGCGGGGTTTTTGAATGTTGAAGTCGTCAACTTTTTGAAATCACACCGCTCATGTATTCGTTCAAGTCGCGCAAGTCCTTGACGTTCCAGGCATGCGGCGCGACCTTCACCCCATTCTCGCGCAGCGTTTTTGGGATCAGGTCTCCATTCGGGCGGAGTATGACCGAAGACACAATAACGCCCGGATAAGCCGCCAGCCGTTTTTTGAAGGCCGGGGTTGTAAGGTCAGGTGTGGGCGGGTTGCTTTTCTTGGCCAACGGCCCCGTTGCCTTGAGGTCTGGCCCGTGGCACATGGCGCATCGCTGTGAATAGAGGTTTTTGCCATTGGTATTGTCTGCAAGGGACAGTGGCGTTTGAATGAGTGATAAGGTGCCGAGCAAAGTGATCAATAGTATTTTCATGTTCATGCGTCCTTGTTGTTGATGTTGTTGTCCGAGTTGGGCGTGTCCGTTGCCTAAGGTTTTTGATCGATGCTGGTGATATCCAATAATGTGCAGCTACCCGATGCCGAGATCGAGCTGACTGCCATCCGCGCCCAGGGCGCCGGTGGTCAGAACGTCAATAAGGTGTCGAGCGCGGTGCACCTGCGGTTTGATATTCCAGCATCGTCGTTGCCGGATTTCTACAAGGAGCGGTTGCTGGCGCTGCGTGACAGTCGGATCACCAGCGAAGGGGTGCTGGTGCTCAAGGCCCAGCAATATCGGACCCAGGAGCAGAACCGCGCCGATGCGCTGGAGCGCCTGGTGGAGTTGATCCTCAGCGCCACCAAGGTCGAGAAGAAGCGCCGCCCCACCAAGCCCACGCTGGGTTCGAAGAAGCGCCGCCTGGAATCCAAGACCAAGCGCGGCAGCATCAAGGCCGGGCGCGGCAAGGTCGATTTCTAGGCACCGCGCGACTCACGGGCCTTGGGCGCTTGCCGGTACAGGTAGACACTCAGCAGCAACCCTCCCAGGGCGGCAAGGGCGGCGAACAGGAAGATCGAGGCGAAGCCGAAGCCTGCCGCCACGGCCCCGGCCAGCGGGCCGGTAATCCCCAGCGACAAGTCGATAAACAACGAGTAAGCCCCTACCGCCGAACCCCGGCTGGACGCGGGCACCAGGTTGACCGCCTCCACCCCGAGCGCCGGGAACACCAGGGAAAAGCCGAAGCCGCTCAACGCCGCCCCAGCCAGGGCCAGGTGGGCATCCGGCGCCAGCCACAGCAACAACAGGCCAAGGATCTCCACTGACAGGCAGGCGATCGCCACGCGAAAGCCGCCAATCCGGTTGATCAAATTGCCGAACAACAGGCGGGCGCCGATAAAGCTGGCACCGAACAGGCTCAAGGCCCACACCGCGTTATCCCAGTGCTGGGTGGTGTAGTACAGGGTGATAAAGGTGGCGATGGTGCCAAAGCCGATGGAGCCCAGGGCCAGCGCGCAACCGTGGGGCAGGACCCGACCCAGCACGTTCATGAACGGCAGGCGCACCCCGGCCACAATCGGCGCCGCTTCCTTGGGCCAGGCCAGGGCGACGCCGATGACCGCCAGCAGAATGATGCTGACCCCCATGCTCCACAACCCGAGATGACTGACCAGCAGCACCCCCAACGGTGCGCCGACCGCCAGCGCGCCGTAGCTGGCGATGCCGTTCCATGAGATCACCTTGGCGGTATTTGTCGCGCCCACACGGCCAATGCCCCAGCCGATGGCGCCCGAACCGACCAGGCTTTCAGCACTGCCCAAGACCAGGCGGCCGATCAGCAGGCTGCCCAGGCTCAAGGCCGGCAGGCTGGAAAACCAGGCTGCGAGCAACATGAACACGCCGCTCAGGCCGCAGCCCACCAGCCCGATCAATACCGCACGCTTGCTGCCCAGGTTGTCGATGATGCGCCCGGCGTAGGGGCGGCTCAGTAAGGTGGCCAGGTATTGCACGCTGATCACCAGCCCGGCGATCACCGCGCCATAGCCCAGTTCGCTGTGGACATAGCCGGGCAATACGGCAAGGGGGATGCCGATGTTCAGGTAGCCGATGAAGGTGAACAACACGATGGAAACAACTTGCAGCGTGACCGCCATGGGGCGCTGGGTATCTGGCATGGGAGAGGTCCACTGTCGCAGCAGGTAAAGATAGGCTGCTAATGATACCGGGGCTTTGGTCCGCGCAGGGCGGTAAAACGCAAAAACCTCAGATCAAAAAGACCTCAGGATCGAGCGGGGGCCAGCAATTGGGTGGTGACCAGGGCGGCCAGCGCATTTTCCTGGGTACCGAAGCGCTTGAGCAAAACGGCTTGTTTGTCTGCGCTGAGGCGGTTCCAGACGTCGACCATCTGCAAGGCCGTATCAAGCACGGCGGTATCGCGGCTGTCGGGAGGGGTATCGGTCATGGTGGGGATCTCGGGCAATTCAGGCAGTGTGGAAAGCGCTCAAAGGTGCGCTTTCCACACGGTCTGGTACGGCGTCAGTCCTGGCTTTTGCTGTCGACTGGTTTTGCTTCTTTGGCCTCAGGCTGCTTCGCGCTGGCCTGCTGCGGGGTTGGCTGCTCAGTTTCGTGCAGGCTTGGGAAGGGGAGATTAGGTATCTCGTGCATCGTCGTCGCTCCTCGCAAGGTCTGTGGTTTTCAATCGCAGGTGATTCCGCGCTCTCAAAAAGCCTTGGCAGGATACAGCACTGTAAATGACAAAAAGACTTTTATATCGACGGATGTGCGAGCCTTGATTTTTTTACGCAAGTGACAAGAGGCCGCACGGCTAGAACGGCACCTTGCCGAGGATCATGTCGCGGTACATCACGAAATCCCCCAGCAGGCTGTAGAACGGGTGCTGGAAGGTCGCCGGCCGATTCTTTTCGAAGAAGAAGTGGCCCACCCAGGCGAAGCCATAGCCGGCGATGGGCACCGCCAGCAACAGGCCCAGGGAGCCCTTGCCCACCGCATACGCCAAAAAGCCAATCACCAGCGTGGTCCCGATGAAGTGCAGGCGCCGGCACGTGCTGTTGGCGTGCTCCGCCAGGTAATAGGGGTAGAACTCGGCAAAGCTGTTGAATCGCTTGATGTTTTGCACGACGGGCGGCCCTTTGATTGTTATGCCGCCCAACAGATGTTCGGCGGGGAGCTTATTTGAGTCTAGAGTGATCAGTGGTAACAGCCAGTGACAATAGATGCCACTTTAGTATCCTTGGCTTCCTGGCTGCTGGTTGAGCCTGCTTTTTTAAGAAGACGCCATGAGCGAACGAACAACTTCTGCAAGCTGGGCGATGGGGATAGTCAAGGCATTGGAAATGGACGGCCTGGATTGCCATGCCTTGTTCCAGCAACTGGGCCTGGACTACGCCGCCCTCAACGATCCCGATGCGCGTTTTCCGCAAGACTCCATGACGCGGCTCTGGCAGCGCGCGGTTGAGTTATCGGGCAACCCCGCGATCGGCCTGAACATGGGCAAGGTGGTGCGCCCGGCGTCGTTCCATGTGGCCGGCTATGCGCTGATGTCCAGTAACACCCTGGCCGAAGGTTTTATGCGCCTGGTGCGTTACCAGCGCATCATTGCCGAAAGTGCCGACCTGAGTTTCCGCCTGTTACCCGAAGGTTATGCGCTGATCCTCACGGTTCATGGCGATCACCTGCCACCGACCCGGCAAAGCGCCGAAGCGTCGCTGGCCTGTGCATTGGCATTGTGCGGCTGGCTGACCGGTCGCACCCTGCAACCGCGCAAGGTGCTGTTGCAAGGCGAGCAGCCCGCGAACCTGGCGCCCTACAGGCAAGCGTTCCATGCCCCACTGGAGTTCGACGCGCCCTACGACGCGTTGATCTTCGAGCGCGCCGACATGGACGCGCCGCTGCCCACCGCTAACGAGGCCATGGCACTGTTGCACGATCGGTTTGCCGGTGAATACCTGGCGCGCTTCTCGGAAAGCCGTGTGACCCACAAGGCTCGGCAGGTACTGTGCCGCCTGTTGCCCCAGGGTGAGCCCAAGCGCGAAGTGGTGGCCCAGACCCTGCACCTGTCCCAGCGCACCTTGCAACGGCGTTTGCAGGAGGAGGGCACCAGTTTCCAGACCTTGCTCGACGACACCCGTCGCGAACTGGCCGAGCAATACCTGGCGCAGCCGAGCATGACCCTGCTGGAAATTGCCTACCTGTTGGGGTTTGCTGACCCGAGCAACTTCTTTCGCGCGTTTCGCCGCTGGTTCGATAGCACGCCCGGCGAGTACCGGGCGCGTCTGTTGGAAACCTCGACGGTCAGTGACGCCAGAACGCAGGAATACACAGAACAAAGACTGTAATGATCTCCAGCCGGCCCAGTAACATGCCCAGCGACAAAATCCACTTGGCCGCATCCGGCAGGCTGGCGAAGTTGCCGGCCGGGCCGATGGTTTCTCCCAGGCCCGGGCCTACGCCGGACACGGTGCTGGCGGCGCCGGTCAGGGCGGTCATCCAATCCAGGCCCAGCAGCGACAAGGCCAGGGCGATCATGCAGATGGTGATCGCGAAGAAGAACGAGAACGTGAGGATCGAGCGTACGATTTCTTCGTCGAGGCGGTGGCCGTTGTACTTCTGCTTGATCACCGCGCGCGGGTGAATCAGTTGGTTCAAGTTGGCCTTGAGCAGGATATAGGCGACCTGGAAACGGAAGATCTTGATTCCGCCCGCCGTGGACCCCGAGCAGCCGCCGATAAAGCCCAGGTAGAAAAACAGCATCAGTGAGAAGTTGCCCCACAGGCTGTAGTCCCCCAGTGCAAAGCCCGTCGTCGTAACCACCGACGTCACGTTCAGCGCCACATGGCGCAGGGCATCCAGCCAATGCAGGTTGGTGGTCCACCAGTACCAGGTGCCGAGCACCAGCCAGGTCACCAACAACAAGGCGAGCAGCCCCTGCACCTGCTGATCCTTGATCAACGCCCGGCGGTTGCCGCGCAACGTGGCGACATACAGGGTGAACGGCAGGCTGCCGAGGATCATCACCACCACCGCCACCCAGTGCACGGCCGGCTGTTTCCAGTGGGCCAGGGACTCATCGGAGGTGGAAAAACCGCCGGTGGAAATCGCCGACATCGCATGGTTGATCGCATCGAACAAGCCCATCCCGGCCCACCAGAACGCCAGGCTGCCGAGGATGGTGATGCCTACGTATGCCGCCACGATCAGCCGCGCCACCATGTGCGAACGCGGCATGACCTTCTCCGAGCGGTCCGAGGATTCGGTCTGGAACAGGCGCATGCCACCGATGCGCAGCAGCGGCAGGATCGCCACCGCCATGCCGATAAAGCCGATACCGCCGAGCCAGTGCAGCAGCGAGCGCCATATCAGGATGCCCGGAGACATGCTGTCCAGCCCGCTCAGGACCGTGGAACCGGTGGCGGTGATACCGGACATGCTTTCGAAGAAGGAGTCGGTGTAGCTGATGTGTTGGGTCAGCAAAAAGGGCAGCGCGGCGAAGATGCACACCACCACCCAACTGCTGACAGTCAGCAGGTACATGTCTCGGGGCCGCAAGTGCACATGCTCCGGGCGCCCGGGGATTACCAGGACCAGGCCGGCGACAAAGGTGATCAGGCTGGCCCACAGGAACGAAGGCAGGTCTTGGGTGCGCTCGAACAGCACCAGGGTGGCCATGGGCACAACCATGGCGATCGCGAGGGTGATCAGGAAGATGCCGATGATGAAACCGATGATGCGTAGGGTCGGCAACGCCATGAAGTGAGCTCGGGTGAAAGGAGAGAGGCGCCATTCTACCTGGGGTGCAGGGCATGTAAACCGGGCCGTCGAGACGATGCAGGTCAACTGTGGGAGGGGGCTTGCCCGATAGCGGCCTGTCAGTGAAGGAAGTACCGGCTGACCCACCGCCATCGGGGGCAACCCCCTCACACATGGGGTCTGTGGTAGAAGAGATAGCGCAAAAAAAGGCGACCCGAAGGTCGCCTCATTCAACACGGCACGGATCAGAACTCGTGATCAGCGTTATCCGGGTTCAGGTCGCTGATGCCCAGCTTGCCTGCAGCGGCTTCGATCGAGCCGGTCTGCTTGACCAGCGCGGCGATGGCGTCACGCACGATCTGGTTGCCCGCGTCGTTACCGGCAGCGATCAACTGGTCGTAATGTTCACCCTTGTTGGCATGATCAACCATGACCTGGATCTTCGCTTCGGTCGCGGCCAGGTCGGCCTTCAGGGCGCTATCGGCCGCCGGATCGACCTTGGCCACCAGCGACGACAGGCTGGCGCCCGTCATCTTGGTGCCGTCGACTCGGGTGTATTCGCCCAGGTAGACGTTGCGGATGCCCTTGGCGTCATAGAAGTGCGAGTTGTGGGTGTTGTCGCTGAAGCAGTCCTGCTCGTCTTCCGGCGAGTTGGCTTCCAGGGAAACCTTCATGCGCTCGCCGGCCAGTTCGCCCAATGACAGGCTGCCCATGCCGAACAGCATTTTGCGCAGGCCGTCGGTGGCAGGTTCTGCCTCCAGGGTGGCGCGGTAGTTGTCTTCGACGTTGGGTTTCCAGTTGCCGACCATTTCTTCTAGGTCGCTGACCAGCAGTTGGGTCACGGCGCGCAGGTAAGTGCGGCGACGCTCGTTGTGGCCGCCCGTGGCGCCGTCGCCCGTCATGTAGTCCGATGCAGGGCGGTTGCCGGCACCTGGGCCGGTGCCGTTCAGGTCTTGGCCCCACAGCAGGAATTCGATGGCGTGGTAGCCGGTGGCGACGTTGGCTTCGGAACCGCCGAGCTCATTGAGGCTGGCGAGTTTTTCCGGGGTGATGTCCTTCACGTCGACCTTGTCTTCGCCCACCTGGATCTCGGTATTGGCAATGATGTTGGCGTTGGCGCCTGGGTTACCCAGGGCGTGTTCGTAGGATTTGTCGGTGTAGTCGATCAAGCCTTCGTCCAGGGGCCAGGCGTTCACTTGGCCTTCCCAGTCGTCGATGATGGTATTGCCGAAGCGGAACACTTCGCTCTGCAGGTACGGTACGCGTGCAGCGACCCAGGCGGCACGGGCGGCTTTCAGGGTCTGGTCGTTCGGATTGGCGAGGAAGGTGTCGATCGCGGTCTGCAGGGTTTTCGCGGTGGATTCGGCGTCGCTGTAGACCGCGAATACCATGTCGGCGTAATGCGCGACCACAGCCTTGGCGGCTGCTTCGTCGACCTGGCCGGCAGGGGTGGCAGCCGCTGGAGCGGTAGTGCTGGCAGCCGGGGTCGGCGCCTGGGGCGCAGCGGCTTTGTCTTTACCTTCGCCGCAACCGGCGAGAGAAATGGCAATGGCCAGCAGACTGGCGGTGGCCAGGGGCATACGAATCATGGCGAACATCCTGCTTCGGTTGTTAATAGGGCGCGCGGGGCCGCGCAAAACTGCAACATAATGCGAAAGATTTGCATTTTGTGTAAAGGCTTAAACGAGGGAAATATTCAGTATTGTTTTATCGGCTCAAAGAATGGCTGCGTTATTGCGCTCGGACTGCTTCAAATAAGCTGCCAATTCCCGCGCTGGCAGCGGTTTGCTGTAGTGATAGCCCTGACCCTCATGGCAGCCTTCGGAGATGATATAGGCCTCTTGCTCCGCGGTTTCCACGCCCTCGGCGATCACCTGCATGCCCAGGCTTTTGCCCAACTGGATGATGGCGCGCACGATGGTTGCATCGTCATCGTCGTCCAGCAGGTCCTGAACGAAGCTCTTGTCGATCTTGATCTTGTCCAGGGGCAGGCTTTTCAGGTAGCTCAAGGATGAATAACCGGTCCCGAAGTCATCGATGGCGATCAACGCACCGGAACGGCGCAGGCTCAGCAGGTGCTGGGCGGCGGTGCTGATGTCTTCCATCAGGCCGGTCTCGGTCACTTCCAGTTCCAGGCTGCGGGGCGGCAAGCGGTAGATCTGCATGAGGTTATTGACCACTCGCGGCAGTTCGGCGTGGTGCAACTGCACGGTGGACAAGTTGACCGCCATGCGCAGGCCGGTGAAGCCCTGGTCATGCCATTCGCGCAGTTGCCGGCAGGCCTGGTCGAGCACCCATTCGCCAATGGGGATGATGGTGCCGTTCTGTTCCGCCAGCGGGATAAACAAGTCTGGCGGTACCAGGCCATGCTCCGGGTGCTGCCAGCGGATCAATGCCTCGACGCCGACCACACGGTGGTCGCGATAGCTGATCTGCGGCTGGTACACCAGGTGGAACTGGTCGCGGCTCAGGGCGTCGCGCAGGTCTTTTTCCAGTTCGCGGCGACGGCGCATTTCGCTGTCGACGCTGGCGATATAGAACTGGTACCGGTTGCGCGAGCGGCTCTTGGCCAGGGTCATGGTTTGTTCGGCTTTTTGCAGCAGCTTTTCGGTGCTGTCGCCGTCTTCCGGGAACAACGTGATGCCAATGGTGGCGCGCAGGCGGATCAGCTCATGGTCGAGGGCGAATTCCGCTTCCAGGTCATCGAGGATGCTTTGCGCCAGTTCAGCGGCTTCGTACGGCTGGTCGATATCGGCCTGCACCAGGGCAAACTGGTCGCCGCCGAGGCGGGCAAGCGCACCGAGGCGGCCACTGTGGGCGCGCAGGCGGTCGGCCAGGGCGAGCAATAATTTGTCGCCGGCCTGGTAGGTGAACTGCTCGTTGACGCTTTTAAAGTCGTCCAGGCCCACGCACAACACGGCCACGCGGCGTTGTCGGCGGCCGGCGTCGATCAGGATCTTGTCCAGTTGCTCCTGCAGTTTCTGGCGGTTCGGCAGGCCGGTGAGAAAGTCGTATTGGGCCATGCGCAGCAGGCTGGATTCAGCTTCGTGGCGCAGGTGGGTATTGCGTTCGATGGATTCGAGCAACTGATTGGCGGTGTTGATCCACAGCCCCAGTTCGTTGCGTTCGTGGCCCTTGAGCTGAGGGATCTTGTGTTCGCTGGGCCGGTCGGGGTTGATCGACGTCAGGTGCTCGATAATCCGCGACAACGGTTTGGTCAGCAGCCAGTGGTACACCAGGTACAGCACCAGGCCCATGGCCAGGGCGCGCAGCACACCGGAAATGAAGATGATCACCGAATTGACAATAAACCCCTGGCCATAGGTGGCTGTGTCGAGGGTGATGCTCAGGTCGCCGTAATATTCGCTGTAGGGGCCTTTGCCGACCAGGGCGGTGGTGAATGTGCGTTCCTGGCCGAGGATCAAGTCGGTCAGCCAGCGGCTGGGGGATTGCTGCATGGCGCGGCTTTTTTCCGCGAGCATGGTTTCGTTGGGATGGCCGATGGAGGCCATGCGCACCGCGTCGTCCTGAAACAGCCCCTCGATCACCTGCATGCCCATCTCGCGGTCCAGGCTATAGACGGCCTGGGTCGAGGGGTCGCGAAACATATCGAGGATGCGCTGGGCATCACTGGCCACGGCCTGGCGTGTCTTGTAGGCATCGAAGACGATCTGCGCGACGCTCAGCGCCACACCCACGATCAATGCCGACAGCAGCACAACCCGTAACAACTTCACCGACAAGCTGTTTTTGAGTTCCAGCTTCAAAGGGTCATTCCTTGTTCCATGCGGGTGGCCTTCAATATGCCATGAGTATTGGCAATCTGGTGAGGGCAGTCAAAGGGACATTAAGAGCAAGAGCCCAATCGACGTTTTGGCTGGATAAACGCGAGAGATGGCAGGTTATCTCATGGCTTGTCTGAAGTGGGCGAGGAGAGGGGCGGGCGCTGCAAGCCCCACTGGGAAAAAAGCGGAGGAGCTGCGCCTTTATTATTCGCAGAGTGTCTTAAAAACTAATCGGACCCTGTGGCTGTTGCTCTTCGCCGCCGATCTTCGCGCCGTCGCCGGCTGTGTCCATTGCTTTATTGGCCATGTCCATTGCGTCTTTTGCCAGATCCATCCCCGTCCCCAGAAGGCCCATTATCATTGAGATTGCACCTGCTCCCGATATCGGATCCATCGTCATTCCTCACACTTGATTAAGAGGTTCATTCCTCCTATCGCTTGTGTGGCGAATTCTGTTGTTGGGTTCCCGTGCTTATGGCCTGTCTATCCTGCGCCCGTAAAAAATCTATGGTCCCCCCCATTTTTGCAATACTGATTAACGGGCGATGTGGTTGGCTTGCTTAAATCTATCCGGC